>JBDNCL010000279.1:0-2728 GCA_046719655.1 Fimbriimonadaceae bacterium | reverse complement strand
TCTTCTCGGAAGTGAACCCGTCGGGCAGAGTCTCGGCCGTCGAGACGACGAGCGCGCGGACGTGCCTCGCCCCGCGCACCGACCCGTCCGCGTTGGCCCGCGACCGCCCCGACCGGTTGCCCTGCGACCGGAGGATGCGGGCCGCCTTCTTCATCATCGCATCCTTGGTCGCCCGGTCCCGATGCGCGACCCAGTCGTCAACGACGAGCGGGAGGTTCGCGGCCTCGAACGCGAGCGACTCGATGGCGTTCTCGGTCGAAGACCACTCGATGGGCAGCCGGTCTTTGGCGAACGCCTCGCCGAACATCCCCAGCAGAGCCGCTGCGAGCGAACTCTTCCGGCTCTGGGTCGGACCGTAGAGCCAGACCGCAAAGTCGGCCTCGCCCAAGATCGCCCGCAGGTACGAACCGAGCAAGGGTGCCGAAACCCGGAGCGGGGCGACGTCGAGGGCGGCGACCACGGCCCGGGCGTAGTCCGGGAGCTCGGCGTCTTCGGCGATCCGGTCGAACCGATACCCGGCCAGATTCGGCCGGAGCTCGACCTCCAGCCCGTCCGCCGCGCCGTCCGATCCGATCGCGCCGCCCGCGTGGGCGAAGACGCAGCCGGACTCGACCCTGTGGACCCCGGCCGAGGTCAGCACGATTCTGCGGTCCGGCTCCTCGGAGAGCTTCTGGATCGCGACTCTCAGCCGGTCACGAACCCCCATCCCGGGCTCGACCACCGCCCTCGGGCCGAGAAGGTCGAGCGGCCAGTCCATCCGGACGAACTCGCTCGGACGGACGAGCCGCCGCGCCGTGCGCCCTCCCTGCCGCGCTTCGACCTCGAACGCCAAGCTCGTCTCGACCCCGTTCCTGAGTTCGACCTCGGCGGTAATTTCGGCTTCAAAGTTGGCGAGTCTCGCCGAGACCGGCCCGTCGGGAGTCGGCCGGTTCCAGACCGTTCCGCCTCCCTCGAAGGCGTATTCGGTCGAGCCGCCGTAGGCCCCTTCGGGCAAGAGTTCGCGGGCCTGCTCGATCAGACCCGCCAGGTCTCCGCCGCATGCGAGGAAGTCGTCCAAGCCCGCCTTCGACCCGTCCCCGGGGTCGGGGATGCGCACCACCCGCACCGTCGCGCCCTTGCTTCGGAGAAACCCGGCGAGCCGTTTCTCCGCCTTGCGGACGGCGGGCTTTTCGACCGCGTCCGAGTCGAAGCAGACGAAGACGTCGCGCCCCTTGATCGGGACGTTCTCCAGGTCGCCGACGGTGACCGACCCCTCGTACTCGTTGCGCCTCTTCCAATTCCAGACCCCCGGAAGCGCCACACAGGCGAAGCCGGCCGACGCGGCGGCATCCGCCTTCTTGACACCTTCGGTGATCATGAGTGGGACCTCGGGATTCGCGACCTTGCTGCGGACGATGGGCGGCACATGCAGCCGCGAGCCTCGGTCGGGCAGCGACTCGTACTTGATCGTCTTCCCGTCTCTGAAGCGGGGCGAATCGGGGCGGAACTGGTAGCTCACGACCTCGCCGGAAGGGGACCAGATGGGGCAGAGAAGGCCGGGCGTTCGCGCCTGATAGGGCTTGAATCCGAGTCCGAGAAGCTCGGCCCGATCTGTCACCGTCCGGTACCCGGTCGCCTCGATCGCGGCCTCCGAAAGGGACGAATCGACCGCCAGCATGTGCCGGTGCCGCTCGAAGAGAGCGGTAGAATGAGGCCGCGCGCTTTCTTGACGAAGAACGTTGCGATCTGCCCCGGTTGCCGCCGGGGCTTTGCTGTTTTCGGCCCTCATCGCCGCCACCCTCTCCAATCGTCAAAGTCGATGGAAGCGGCCCCCGCTTCCCGGATCCGGCCGGATGTGGCATCCAGGTCCGCGTCACCAGCCAGACCAAACAGGACCGCTGCCGCAACGACCAGACCGGCGCTTGGGTGACGCGCCGTCGGACTCTCGCCTCTCCCCCAGTAGAGCGCAGGCAGGAAAGACCGACGAGACCGCAATGTGCTGTGGCTCGCCGTCATTGCTGTGAATCTCCGCCGCCGAACTCCTGCCGTTCCTCGACGAACCGCTCGAGGTCGCTCGACCGAAGCCGAACCCCGCGCGGACCGAGCCTGATAACTGGCAATTCGCCGGATCGGACGAGTTCGTAAAAGCGCGATCGGCCGATCCCCAACCAGCTGCAAACTTCCCGGACGGTCAAGAGACGATTGGCGTTGTTCATGGTTTTTTCTCCTGAAGGCGATATTCGAACGAACTCGCCGATGCCTACAATCCTGCGGCACCGCGTGACTTGACCATGAAAGCAAAACCGTCGAAAAACCGTCTCAATCCAAAACCCTTCTTCTCGTTCGCGTTCGCGTTCGTTCCGTACCCTGCGGCAGACTACGAAATCGTCGACATCCCAACGAAGCTGGTGCGGAGCATCTGGCAGCCGGGACCTTGGGCTTATGGCCAAGACTTCCGCCATCTGGCTGCTTATGGTCTGTTCCCTCCGCAAGCCGACGAATTTGAGTCGACCCATTTCTGGGAAGTGCCTCCGATGGATTTAGTCTCGCGCCCCGGACCAAACGAAGCCCAGGCACCCCCCTCGATTCGCTGCGTCGCGCCGAGCGACACTGCCGTCGTGCATGGCGACGCCATGCCGACCGGCCCCCAACGGAACACCCTGCAAGGGTGGACGATCGCCGCCCGATTCCCCTTCGGCAGACACCGTTCACTCTTTGAAGCCGGCGTCGAAGAGTTCGCCAAACTGTG
>JBDNCL010000278.1:0-2755 GCA_046719655.1 Fimbriimonadaceae bacterium | reverse complement strand
CGTGGTCGGCAACGTGATGCGCATGACCCTTCTCCGCGCGCCCAAGGCGCCAGACCCCGAGTGCGACATGGGGCGACACCGATTCACGTACGTGCTCATGCCCCACTTTGGTCCGTACAACTACGCGGGCGTGGTGCAGTCGGCCTACGCGCTGAACGCCCCCGTGCGGTGGGCGATGCTCGAGCCCGGTGCGGGGGCCGAGGGGCACCTGCCGCCGCTCGTCGCGGTCGAAGACCGGAACATCGTGATCGAATCGGTCAAGAAATCGGAGCAGGGCGACTATCTGATCGTTCGCCTGTACGAGTGCCACAACTCCCGCGGCCTGGCCGAGCTGTCTTGCTTCCGGAAGGTCCGAGAGGCGTGGCTGACTGACCTGGAAGAGAACAACGTTCAGGAGCTGGAGGTCGTCGACGGGCTCGTGCCGTTCAGCTACAAACCGTTCGAGATCGTCACGATCAAGCTCCGAGTCTGAGGTTCGGGAGGCGTCTGGGTGCCCACCCCGGCGCCGCCCCCTCCTCCTCACAAGCCGGGGTCGTTCAGGTAGTCCTTGATCTGCCGGGCGAGGCGCTCCGTCATGGTCGGGACGGCCGCGATCTGTTCGACGGTCGCTCGGCGGATCCCTTCGACGCTCCCGAAGGTCCTCAGAAGCAGGCGCTTGCGGCGGGGACCGACGCCGGGAACCTCTTCGATGACGGACCGCGACATCGTCTGGTCCCGCAGCTTGCGGTGGTACCCGAGGGCGAACCGGTGCGCCTCGTCGCGCAGCTTCCGCAACAGCATGAGCGACGGCGAGTTCATCGGGAGGACGACCTCGCGGAAGTTGGCGTCGTCCGGCGGCTCGGGTCGGTTTCCGGTGGGTCGGTAATCGCGATTGGGCAGGAACAGAATCTCCGACTTCTTGGCGAGGCCGACCATCGGCACGGTCAGTCCGAGCGCGTCGCGGGCCGCCATCGCGGCCGACAGCTGCCCCTTTCCGCCGTCGATCACGATCAGGTCGGGGAGCTTGGCGAACCGTTCCCGTTGGTCGAGGTAGGCCCGAAACCGCCTCGTCAAGACTTCGTGCATCATGGCGAAGTCGTTCGGGCTCTCCGGGTTCCACTTGATCCGAAACCGGCGGTACTCGTTCTTGTCCGCCTCCCCGTTCGTCACCACGACCATCGAGCCGACCGGCAGGCTCCCCTGGGTGTTGGAGATGTCGTATCCCTCGATTCGGAACGGCAGTTCGGGAAGGTCCAGCGCCTCCGCCAGCTGGGCCATCGCCTCCTCGGCCCACGCCTCCTTCTGCCGAACCTCCAGGGCCATCGTCCGCAGGGCCTGCTCGGCGTTGCTGGCGGCGAGGTCCACGAGTCCGAGCTTGTCCCCTTGCTGGGGCACCTCGACCTTGACCGCCGAACCCCGGCGGCTCCTCAGCCATTGTTGGATGATCGCCCGCTCCGCGATCTCGACCGGCAGCAGAACCTCGGACGGTACGTCCGGGCTCTCGGCGTAGTACTGCTTGACAAACTCCTGTACCGCCAGCCCCGGATCGGCGTCGGCGGAGCCGTCCAAGATGAACTGCCGCTGACCGATGAGGCGACCGCTCCGGACGAAGAGCATCTGGATTGCCGCTCCCCGATCGTCCTTGACGACGGCGATGACGTCCTGATCCACGTGCTCGCCGGCCAGGACCTTCTGCTTCTCGAGGACCGACTCGATCGCCTGAATCCGGTCTCGGATCACGGCGGCGCGCTCGAACTCCAGGTTTTCGCTCGCTTCCTCCATCTCGCGGCGGTAGGCGTCGACGATCGTGCTCGTCTTCCCGGCGAGGAACTCCCGGACGCGGTCGAGAATCTCCTCGTACTGCTTTCGATCTGCGAGTCCGGCACAGGGGGCGAGGCACTGGCCGAGATGAAAGTACAGGCACGGCTTTTGTTGCCGGGTACCGTCCCAACTCTTTCCGCAGGGGATCAGGGGGAAGATCTTGTGGAGAAGCCGGAGGGTGTCGCGCACGGCGAACGCGCTCGCGTAGGGTCCGAAGTAACGAGAACCGTCCTCGCGTCGGCGGCGGGTGAACAGAACGCGGGGAAACTTCTCCTTCGTGATGACGATGTACGGGTAAGACTTGTCGTCCCGAAGGCGGACATTGTAGGGCGGCCGATGCTGCTTGATCAGGTTGCACTCGAGAACGAGGGCCTCCAGCTCGCCCGTGACGACCATCCACTCGACATCGCGCACCTTCGACACCATTCGGGCGATGCGCATGGAGTGGCGCGTCGAGGTCTGGAAGTAGCTCCGGACCCGGTTGCGGAGGGAGACCGCCTTCCCGATGTAGAGAACGTCGCCGGCTTCGTCGCGGAAAATGTAGCAACCGGGCTGCTTGGGGAGAGCCTTGAGCTTTGCGGTCACGGTTTCCGGCAGGTTGGCTTTCATGGGGAAGCGGATCGCCCGGACAGGTGTCGTAGATTATAGGCTTGGCATCGGGGCGTTACCGCCGCCGTCTCGAGGCCGACGCCGGGCGCGGTGCTCCGCAGGATGCTCGCCGAACGGCTCTTCGTTCTCGGGTCCGCCATCCGGCTCGAAAACGCCAACCTCGCGCTCGGGGTTCGCCCGGTAACGGGTCGTGTCCGGCACCTCGGACTTCGCAGCGGACCGAACCTCCCGAGGGAGTCCGTCCCGCCTGCGGTCCGCGGCGGCTGGACCGACTCCAGCGGGGACAAGCTGGGGTTCTCGCCCCAGAGCGCGGGGAACGGGCCGCCCGAACCCGACCCGGACGCGT
>JBDNCL010000277.1:0-2783 GCA_046719655.1 Fimbriimonadaceae bacterium | reverse complement strand
GTAGTGAACGGCTTCCACCCCGTTCGCCGCCATGATGTCGGCGCACTGCTCGATCTCCTGCCGGCACCGGTCGTAGGGGGCGTCGACCAGAAACGGTTGCGGGCCGTGCGAGTGGGAGTGGTTCATCATGCCCCATCCGGCCGCCTTCAGCTCCCGGATCATGCTCCAGGTCATGTACAGGGGCCCAGACCGGCTCGAGATGATCGCCACCGTCGCCGGAATCCCGAGCGACTCCAGAAGCGGGAACGCCCGCTCGTAGACCGATCGCCAGCCGTCGTCGAAAACGATGGCGTGGCGGGGGACGTTCGAACCAGACCACCAGATCCCGCCGACCGAGATGTCGAGTGGCTGGGTGTTCGGCTCGGCGACACGGATCCGGATCGTGTCGAACAGCGTGGAGCGGAGGTCGGTCTGGCCTTCGAACGGCACGAACTCGCTCCAAGCCAGCCGAATCGGATTCCAACCCGGCTTGAGGAGGCATTGGTTGTTTCGGAAGACCACCAACGAACCGGCATGCCGCCGCATCTGGACTTCGGTACGGACCGTGATGCCGCTCCCGAGCGTCTCGTTGTGGACGTAGATCCAGACGTCCACGCCGCGGAATCGGTTCAACGTCGTCGGCTGGATCGGGAAGTTGACCTCGAGCGTGCGGTTCGCGAAACCTTGGACCCGGACTCGGTGCCGCACCGCACCGTTCGGCATACGCACCGGACCGATTGTCGCTGGGATAGGGTTCCCGGACCACGCGGTCACGCCCTGGAGCGAACTGGCCGCATTCGCGACGCCCCAACTCCACCGATCGGTGTCGATCTGCCGCTGGCCGTTGTCGGCCAACGCCGGTATCGCCTGCAAGCCCCCGAGCGCCACAACCGTCCCGATAAACTCTCTTCTTGATAGATTCACTGAAACCTCAAACCAGACCTAGAATCACCAATGTCCTAATCCTGTCTAGTTTAAAGTTCGTACCGGCAGATGGCCCTGAAAAAGCTACCGGATAGTTTCCGAATTCTACGGCGGAAGCAGAAAAGGGCCGCCGGCACGCGACCGGCGACCCTCGAGGCAGCGGGGTGTGGGTGGTGGGGGCGGAACTAAGCGGCGATCCGAACAGCAGAAACTTCGCGGCGGAATTCGGGCCAGGTCGCGCCGTCCGGTTCGAGAACGTAGTCCTCGGTCCCGTCCATTACGGCGGCAAATCGGCGGGTCACGATGTCGGCCTGTTCCTCGGCGTCGCGGACGACGTTCACCCACTTCACGCAGCCCTGCTCGAGCGCCCACTCCTGGAAGGCGGCGAGCGACTGGCGGCACTCTCGGTCGAACGGCCGCGACCGGGAGTAGTCGAGCAGGACGGTGTAGGGCTGTCCGTCGAGGTCCTCGATGAACTGTTCGAGGTCTTGGGTGAAGACCTGCATCTCGTCGAGCGGGACCCGGCCTCCGAGACTGGCCTCGATCCGGCCGTCCGCTTCGTTCCAGCTGATCAAATACATCCTTCTGTCTCCTGGGGGCCGTTCGGTCGTCGGGGCGCGGCCCACCCTCCTCGTAGGTGTTGTTCCAGCCCGAGGACGCCGCCATGCCCGTATTCACCGAAGCCTCTCGCAATACCGGCAAATGCCCCGGCCGGCGAGGTTGTCGGGATCGAGGAGATCGGAGAATTCGGGGCCGAGAGGGCGCAGATGGCACGCTGATTGCCGGGTCGGAAGGTGCTCGGATTGCACGACGCAGCCATGAAGAAGCTAGGAAGCACCGCCGCCGTCATCGTCGCCCTCTTCGGTCTTGTCGCCACCGCGACGACTCAGTCGCGCCCCGGTCCGGCCGACGCCGCGACCCCCCGCATCGCCTCCGAGAGCGAGCCGTCGCCGGAACCGGCCGCTCTCGGGTCCAACGTCGCCGGCGCGTTCGGGCTCCGGCAACAGAACCGCAGGCGAAGATAGCCCGGCCACTTCGAAACCGGGCACCCAGGGCAAAACGGAGAGCCCCGCTCGTCGCTCGCGCGAGGGCGGGGCCTTGATCTTGGTTCGCCGATGGACGGATCAGGACGCTCGCCGGATCTCTTCCTCCGTCATCATCACCGGCTGCTTGTGCGCCGAGATGACCCCCACCGGAACCACGACGCGCTTGATGTCGACCGCGCTCGGCACCTCGTACATCACGTCCATCATGATCGACTCGACGATGGCGCGCAGGGCCCGCGCCCCGGTGCCGCGCTTGAGCGCTTCCTGAGCGATCTCGATCATCGCCCCCTCTTCGAACACGAGGTCGACGCCGTCGAGCTGGAAGAACCGCTGGTACTGCTTCAAGATCGCGTTCTTCGGTCCGCGCAGAATCTCGACCAGGGCCGACTCGTCGAGCGGGGCGAGGGTGGTCAAGACCGGCAGCCGGCCGATGAACTCGGGGATGAGGCCGAACTTGAGAAGATCCTCCGGCATGACGTGCTGGAGAAGGTTCGTCGGTCGGTCCTTCTTGGCCTCGGGCTGGGCCCGGAAACCCATCACGTTCTCCTTCATCCGCCGGCGGATCATCTCCTCGATGCCTTCGAACGCTCCGCCGCAGATGAACAACACGTTGGTCGTGTCGATCTGCAGGTACTCCTGCTGCGGATGCTTGCGGCCGCCCTGAGGCGGAACGTTGGCCGTGGTTCCCTCGAGGATCTTCAGGAGCGCCTGCTGGACCCCTTCCCCGCTGACGTCGCGCGTGATCGACGGGTTGTCGCTCTTGCGGGCGATCTTGTCGATCTCGTCGACGTAGACGATGCCGCGCTCGCACAGTTTGCGGGCGTTGTTGGGATC
>JBDNCL010000276.1:0-2812 GCA_046719655.1 Fimbriimonadaceae bacterium | reverse complement strand
CCTCGCTCGAACCTGAGGCCCGTGTCGTCGAGACATCTGCCCGCTCGGAGAATGTCGTCCCTTGGCTCCGCGACCTTCTGACCGTGTACCCGGGTTCTCAACACGGGAACATCGAGACCCGTGGTTTGGACAGCAGCTTCGCGGAAAGCACCTATGTCCCAACCGCCCTCGAGGACGCCCTCTACGACGATCTTCGGAGCCGGAAGGTCCGCTTGCTGATCCTTTGCGGAAATGCGGGCGACGGCAAGACGGCCCTTTTGCAGCACCTTGCGCAAAGGTTCGGCGTGGACCGGGTCGTTTCCGGAAACCGGATCTGGGAGAGCCGAACCGATGACGGGCTGCTCCTGAAGGCCAATCTCGACGGGGCGGCCTCTTGGAACGGGCGCAGCGCGAACGAGCTTCTCGACGAGTTCTTCGAACCTTTTCTCGGCGGAGTCCCCTCAGACGACCGGGCTCATCTGCTCGCAATCAACGACGGCAGGCTTTTAGAATGGCTGCGACTGAAGGAAGAACAGATCGGAAAGAAGCCGCTGATCGCCGCCCTGCTGAACGGCCTGGCGAACGACGACGACCCCAGAAGCATGCCGGACCACGTCCGCTTCATCAGTCTCAACCACCGCTCTCTCGTAGGCGGGATAGACGAAAACAGCGGCGACATCCACAGCGAATTCCTCGACCAGCTGCTTCGGAAAATGCTGGGTGGAGAGCAGCGCGAAGGGCACTGGGCTCCCTGCCAGACCTGTTCAGCCTACGAACGGTGCCCGGTCGGACCGACGGCGACCTCGCTGCTGGCGTCGTTTCGGGAAACGGACGCCGACGACGAGAAGGCGAAGCGGGGCAGGCGTCTGCGGGAAAGGCTGGGAGAAGCCCTCCAGGCGGTCCACCAGCGCGGCGAGCTGCACATCACGACTCGGGAGCTGCGGGGAGCGCTCAGCTACGTTCTGTTCGGGACGGCTCCGTGCGAAGAGATTCACGAAAACCCGAGTGGCGAGTTCCGGCCTTATTTTGATCGGGCCTTCGACCCCGATTCGGGACAGCGTCAGGGGGAGCTGCTGCGCGAATTGACCCGGCTCGACCCGGCCCTCGAGTCCCATCCCCTTTTGGATCGGTGGTTGATCGGGCGTTCGTCGCGGGAGATCGTCGGGGCGGGCCCCGCTTATCCGACGCTGAGCGTCGCGTCGGCCCGGAGGCGGGCCTTTTTCGAGTGGTTGCCGGACGAAATCGAAGCAGTGGCGGGGGACGCGTTTCAGCTCGGATTGGCGGGCGGCAGGCATCTCGGCCTCTTCCGAGAGGCGTCTGCAGCCAAATCGGGCGACAACGACGAAATCTGCCGGCGTGTCTGTCTGGGGATTTCGATGCTCGAGGGCTTGCCGGAATCGGCTCTCAATCGGGACGGCATGGTTCCACTCCGGTTGCCCGGTCGAAACCCGACGGAGACGATCTTTTGGATCGAGAAACGGCTGGAGCGTTTTCGACTCGAGCCGGAGTTGCCCCCAGTTTCGGGAAGAGGGTTGCCTCGGCTGCCCAACCGCCTCCGGCTTGTGTACCGGTTCGAGGATGGACGCGAGGAGAGTTTGAGCATGGGATATGGCTTGTTCTACACCCTGATCAGTCTCAGCGAGGGGGAGCAGCTGACGGAGAGGCGAACGGACGACCTGTTCGCGAACCTCCGGATCTTCGTCCAGAGGCTGTCGATGGAGGATGATTCGGTGTGGTTCGCCTGGCATCCGCGGGGGGGCGAAAAGGTGTACCGCTTGGCCGTGCGCCACGAGGGCGGCACTCAGAAGGTGGTCTGCGAGTCGGGACAGGGGGGCGGCTAATGAGCCGTGCAAACATTGAGAGGGTGTTCGGCCCGGGGACAACAGTCGAGCTGTGGTCCGCAAACTGCGATTCCGTGTTGCCGGTCACGATTCAACACTTCCGGGTCGGGTCGGTTCTGCCCGCCGTCATGTACATGCTCCGGCGCGGATATCGCCGGGGAAGGGGAAGGTTCGTCGAGACGTTCGCCCCGGAAGGGCGTCCAAAGGCGAAGCCGACGGTGCGGATGGTTGCGGAAAGGCTTGCACGCGACCATTCCCGCTTCGTCGGCTTCGACGGCGAAGTGGAACGGGAAATCCTCGGCGACCTTCTGCTGGCCCATCAGTTCGAGAACCGCGGTCTGAAAGAAGGGCAGACGATCGAGATCCAGCGCGTCTATGCGACCCACTTCTTTGCTTCTTGGATCGATCTTCCCGAGTTCGTAGGCCACCTTCGCTATGTGCCCGAACTGCTGGTGTCCCTTCTGGCCGACCAGACGGGCGGCAAGTTCGTGGAGGCGTCGGAGGAGCGACCGTTTCCGATCGGCCGAAATCCGTTAGAGAACGCCCTCCTGCGACCGTTTTCGCGGGGGGCGGTGTTCGCCCCCAATCCGGAGCAGCTCGACGGGGACCGTTTCGACGAGTCGGAACCATTGAGCCTCGACGAGCTGGTGGCGGTGAGAGTGGGCCGGGCGTGCGGAGCCGCGCCAGAGAAGCTGCGTTCCCAGGGTGGGGATGGAGAAAGAATTTCGAACTCGAGGCCGTTGAGCGTGCGGGCGACGGAGATCTTCCGGGAAGACCTGGCCGGCTTTGTGGCCGAGTTCGGGGAGGCCATGCCCCGCCGGGCCCTGACCCCGATGGTCGAGTGTCTGATCGGGCTCGGGCTCTGGCACACCTTTTTCTCCTCCCTCCGGTGCGCCGTGGAGTGGGAGCGGACCTTCAAGGTGCCGGACAGGTCTGATCAGACGCCGCCGGAAGTGTTCGTGGACGCGTCGGGAGGCGTCGACCAGGGACTC
>JBDNCL010000275.1:0-2819 GCA_046719655.1 Fimbriimonadaceae bacterium | reverse complement strand
TAATTTCTTGGCTAGCCTTGTCACCGTGCTGCTTTTGTGGCCACAGTATCGGCACATACGCGTTCGAGCAATCGCTTCCTTGTTTGATTTCCGAGAGGCGTTCCGGGTCCTGAAACCGGGCGGAATCCTCGTGCTGAGCGTTCCCGCCTTCCCGTCGCTCTGGGGCCCGCACGACGTCGCTCTGCACCACTTCCGCCGTTACCGCCGCCTCCCTCTGATGGCAAGGCTGCGGGATGCCGGTTTCGAGATCGAGCTCTGCAGCTACTCCGTCTTCCTGCTGTTCCCGATCGTCGTCGGGATCCGGATCCTGGAGAAGCTGAAGCCTGGCCCGGCGCAGGCGTCCCTGCCGAAGGCGCCCGGCGTTCTCAACCGTCTGCTGATCGGCCTCCAGGCGTTCGAGGCGCGCCTGATCTGCTCCCGACGCTGGAATCTGCCTTGGGGGAGCAGCCTCGTCGCCGTCGCCCGCAAGCCGCGCGCCTGACCCGCGGCAGACGTCCCTGGCCGGCGCCCGCTTCGCGGCCACAACGCGTAGAATCGAGACGATGTCCTTCCGCGTCGGGTGCGTCCCCTACGTCAATGCGTTGCCCCTGGTGAGCCTCTTTTCCAGGCTCGGGGACCAGTCGCCCGTGCGGGTCGTCGCCGATGTCCCCTCTGCTCTGCCCGCCATGCTCGACGCGGGCGAGGTGGACGCCGTTCTCGCGAGCAGCTTCGACGCGCTGACCACCCCCGGTCGACGTTTCGCAGAGGGGGTCTGCATCGGAACGGACGGTCCCGCCGAGAGCGTCCGCCTCTTCAGCCAGGTTCCCTTCGACCAGATCTCCCGACTGGCGTTGGACCGAAGCTCGCTGACGAGCAACCATCTCGCCCAGATCCTCCTCGCCGAACAGTTCGGCATTCGGCCCGAGACGACTCGCGAAGCGCCCGAACTCGATCGGATGCTCGCCGTCGCCGACGCCGCCATCCTCATCGGGGACCGGGGCTACCTGACCGACGCCGGCGGTTGCCGAGTCCTCGACCTCGGAGAAGCGTGGACCGAGCTGACCGGTCTCCCCTTCGTCTGGGCGCTCTGGATCGGCAACCGCTCTCTCGGCCGCGATTTGGTCGCCCACCTCCAGAACGCGATGGCGTGGGGTCTCGAGCGTTTGGACGAACTGGCATCCGAGGCGGCGGCCGAGTCGGGATGGCCGCTGGACGGTTGCCGACGGTACCTGCGGGAGACGATGCGCTACCCCCTGGACGATCGGGCGATGGCCGGACTCCGGGAGTTCCGGGCGAAACTCGTCCAGCACGGATTTGCCGGCGCGTTGCCGATGCCGGAGCCGGTCGCCGCCGGACCGTATTCGGCCGTCCGGCGTTAGCGCCGGCACGATTTGTGCGCCCTTCGGAGGGCGTGGCCCGGCCAAGCTGTCCATACAGGGGACCGCAGTTTTGAAAATTCCTCCCTCAATCGGGAACTTTATGGTTCATCATTGCGTAGGGCAGAAGACCCATCTGTCTAGACAGCCGAAACGGTTGCCCTCACCGGCGAGCCAATGGACCACACCCTCTTGCGCGCGATAGACCGGCAATCCTCGGAACCCGCCCATCGGCAGGTCCGCGAGATGATTCGCGAATGCATCGTGACGGGAGCGCTCACGCCCGGCGAGAAGCTTCTTTCGGAACCGGAACTGGCCGAGGTTTTGGGAGTCAGCAGGATGACGGCCAACAAGGCCATCCTCTCCCTGGTGGCGGAAGGGTGGCTGATGCGCACGAAGGGAAAGGGCACGTTCGTCGCCGCCCCGGCCCGCCAGACGAGACACGGTTTCGCCGTCGTCGTCGCCGAGGAGATCAGCCGGGCCGTCAACAACTACTACTTCGGCGCTCTGTATCTCGGCCTCGTGGAGAGGGCGGCGGCCTCAGGCTACGACCTCTCCCTCCTCAACCTCGCCGACGTCCTCGACCATCCCGAAAGGGTGGCCGCCTTCGACGGGGCCGTCTTCATCAACCCGCCGCAACGCGCGATGCCCGCTCTCGCCACGGCCCTGGCCGGCCTCCGTTCGCACGTCGTGCTCGGGGCGACCTGGTCGGGCTGCGGGGGAACGTGCGTCGACAGCGACAACATCCTCGGGGTTGGTTTGGCGGTCGGCCACCTGGCCGACCTCGGACACCGAATCATCGGCTTCGTGGGCGGTTGCCCGCACGACGCCAACACGATCGACCGCGTGCGCGGGTTCGAACTGGCGTGCCGTCTGCGAGGGCTCGAGTCCGACACCGACATCCCGCTCTCGCCCGAGGCGATCGAGCTCTCGGCTCCGGCGATCGACGCGCTGCGCGAGCGCCTTCGGAGTCCGAACCGACCCACCGGATGGGTCGTCGCCGGGGCCGTTCTCGCGCTTCAGTTCGCGCGGGTAGCGTTCGACCTCGGGCTCAAGATCCCCGACGACTTGTCGTTGGTCGCCTACGACGACCCGGCCTTTCTGGCCGCGTTCGAACCGGCGCTGACGACGATTCGCCAACCGCTGGCCGAGATGGCCTCGGTGGCATTCGATGAACTGCTGCGCCGGTGCGAGGCTCCCTATGCCGACCCCGTCCTGCGGTATTGCCGTCCCGAGTTGGTCGCCCGGCAAAGCACGAGCGCCCCTCCCGTCCCTCCTACTTGAACCAGTTACCACCATGAAACGGTCTGCATTTACCTTGATCGAACTTCTCGTCGTGATCGCCATCATCGCGATCTTGGCCGCCATCCTCTTCCCGGTCTTCGCCCAGGCGAAGCAAGCCGCCAAGAAGAGCAACGACCTGTCGCAGATGAAGCAGCTCGGCCTCGCCAACCTCATCTACTC
>JBDNCL010000274.1:0-2833 GCA_046719655.1 Fimbriimonadaceae bacterium | reverse complement strand
CCCCAACGCGGAATCGCGCCGGCGAGGGACCAGGCTCCAGGGTTGTAGGCCCGCCGAAGGGCGGCGCAGCGCAGCAGCGGGTCCTGCCGGATGCCTTCGCCGTCGCGGCCGCTGGTCACGTGGTCGGCAAACGGTTCGCCCGCATCGAACACGAAAGCCTGCTCCGCGACCCGGGCGACGCTGGTCTGACTCTGGCTGGGAACGTTGATCACGCCGGGCCACACCGAGCAGTAGTCGCCCCAGCATCCCCAGACATTTCCGTTCTGGCCCCAACCCAAGATGCCGTTGTAGCGGGCGCCCACGATCCCGAACGCCTGGGCGGCGACGTTGTTCCCGACGACGTAGTGCGGGAACTGCTTGACCCGGGCGTCCGGGATGACGCCGTACGACCAGATGTAGTCCCAATCGACGTTGGTCACCGCGTTCGGCTTGCCGGCCGGGCTGACGTAGATGTCGACGTTCTTGACATAGGGGTACACGGAAAGCACGTACGGAAACCCGCCGCCCGGCCCGCTGTGGGGGTACTGATAGGCGAGCGGGAACACGTCGTCGTAGTCGGCCGAGTACATGATCCCGGCCAGGGTGATCTGTTTCGTGTGCGACACGGCAACCGATTTCTTCGCCGCTACCTTGGCCTGGGCGAAGACCGGGAACAAGATCGCGGCGAGGATCGCGATGATCGCGATCACGACGAGCAGCTCGATCAAAGTGAAGGCTCTTCTTCGAGTCATCCGAGTAGACCTCCGAATGGGACCCTCGTCCCTGCTCCGATTGTAGAGACAAGCCGGGCTCGGGGCAAGAGGATTGTGGACCGATCCGCGAATTTCGGCGAATCGCTCTCAGTTCGTCCGTACCCGAAAACGGAAAATCCGCGCTCGAAACGGCGAAATCCAGGTTCGATGTGGCCAGGTTCGGTTCTCGGCGACTTTGGTTGTCCTCGGGTCCGCCCTCAAGAAAGGGCGACCATCGCCTCGATCTTCTTCTTGTACTGATCGACCAAAGCTTGGCTCTCGCGCTTTTCGTCGCTTTCCGCGTACACGTGGAACAGGGGTTCGACCGCGTCGGGAAGAACGAGCACCCACCGGTCTCGATCGTAGATCTTGATCCCGTCGACCGTCTCCACCCGCTTGCCGTCGCGGTGCTCCTCGGTGATCCGCCGCATGACCGAGCCCTTGGCTTCCCACGGGCACCGAACCTGCTCGTACGCCAGCTGGAAGTTCGGCAGTTCGGTGGAGACTTCGCTCAGCTTCAGCCCCGTTTCCTGGAGCATCGACAGCAGCCTGGCGAAGCTGAACATGGCGTCGAATCCGGGGTGCAGAGCCGAGAAGATGAAGCCGCCGCGGTCGTCTCCGGCAAAGGTGACGCCCGCATCGAGGCTCGTGCCCATCAACGAACGGGTGTCGGCCTTGGTCCGAATCGTCTGGACGCCCCGTCCGCGCAGGGCCTCTTCGAGTCGGCTCGGGGCGGTGACGCTCATCGCGATGGTGGCGTCCGGTTGGGTTTGGGCGACGAGGAGGCAAAGGGCGGCGAAGAGGGTGTTCCCGGTGAGGACTCGGCCCGAGTCGTCGACGACGACCAGGCGCTCGCCTTCGTCGAGAAACAGAACGCCCACGTCGTAGCGCAGCGTGTCCACGATCTGCCGCAGGTTCTCGACATGGCTGTCGACGTCGGGCTGAGCCCGCGGGGCGAGCTTGGCGTCGTTGAAACCGTTGAGCGAGATCGACTCCACCCCGAGGCGCCCCAGCATGGCCGGGAAGATCGCGGCCAAAGGCGAGTAGGCGTAGTCGCAGACCACCCGCATCCGGCGCCGGCCCGAGCTGGCCCCCAAGAGCCGGAAGAAGTCGTCCTGGTACCCCTCGACGGCCCGAGTCGCGTACTCGATGACCCCCAGGTCGTCGGGGTCGGTCCGCTTGAAGTCCTCCCGGAAGAAAGTCGTCTCAACCTTTCGCTCGAAGCTTCTCGCCAGGTAGGCGCCGCGGCCGTCGAACATCTCGATCAGGGTGACCCGGGCGTTGCCGGGCAGCTTGCGCACGTGCAGCGCTCCCTGGGCTCCGCACGCCTTGACGAAGTGCCGGGCGATGGGGACGGCCATGCTGCGCAGGTCGACCACGTTGCAACCGACGCCGAGAAGCGAGGAGATCAGCGCCCGCTTGATCATCCGCGAGCTCCGGGTGCTGTCCCGGCTGGTGAGAACGGTCGCCCGATTGCCGAAGCAGGAGCCGTAGGCGGCCCCCAGACGGCAGGCGAAGTCGGGCGTGATCTCGATGTTGCTCAGTCCGGCGACGCCGAGGTCGCGGAACAGGTTTCCGCGCCACTTGCTGCCCCACACCAGGGACATCGTCACGGTCGAACCGCGCTCGATGATCTTGTCCGGCCAGAGCTTGACGCGAGGCCGGATGGCGCACCCGACGTCGATCAGACACCGGTCGCCGACCACCGCGTCTTCCCGGACGACGGAATCGCGCTTGACCGTCACCCGGGAACAGCCGATCGCGGAATGGAACCCCACATTCGGGCCGATGTAGGCGCTGTCCCAAAGTACCGAACGCTCGACGTTGGCGTTGTCGTCCACAAACGCGTTGTCGCCGATCACGGTGTACGGCCCGATGCGGGCGCCCGACTTGATCTTGCAGTTGCGTCCGAGACAGAGCGGGGGCACGAGCACGGCCCCTTCCTCGATCACGCAGTTCGGCCCCGCCCAGACCCCGTGCTGGATCTCTTCGCCGGGGATGGCGAGATCGACCTGACCGGAGAGCATGTGCTCCTGAGCTTCGCGGTACTGGGTCAGGGAGCCGACGTCGGCCCAGTACTCGTTCATGATGTAGCCGTAGAT
>JBDNCL010000273.1:0-2845 GCA_046719655.1 Fimbriimonadaceae bacterium | reverse complement strand
AGTCCGTTGCCGGTGTTGCCGTAGCCGGGCGCGATGTACCAACCGGCGAACGCGCCGCCGTTGGTCAGGCGCGCCGATCCGACGTCGGCCGTGTAGAGGACGTTCGCCGGGTTGACGATTTCGGTGAGCGGACGGCCCTTGGCCGTGGTCGTGCCGCGCGGCACGTCGTAGGCGCGGGCGAGGAAGTAGTTGCCGGCGTAGCTGACCGGCAGGGCCTTCTCCATGGCGGCGGGCACGTTGCGCATGCCTTCGTACGCGCCCCGAATCCCGGCGGCGAGGAGCTGAGCCTCAAAGCAGAAAGAACCGAACTTGCCGTAAACGCCCTTGTCCGGGTCGGCCGGGTCGGCCAGAAGGTCCAGGTTCTTGATGTACGGCTGGCTGGCCAGCGGGAAAGAGTAGACGCCGGACCAGAACGCGTCGCCGACCGAAGCGGCGGTGCCGTCGTGGAGCTCGACCGGGCGCGAGCAGGGCCCGTCCCATCCGGTCTCGGGAAGGATGTCGTCGTAGTCGCCCGCGTACATCACGGCGGCGAGGCCGATCTGCTTCTGGTTCGACAGCGAGTTCGTCTTCTTGGCGGCAGCCTTGGCTTGGGCAAAGACAGGGAACAGGATGGCGGCCAAGATCGCGATGATCGCGATCACCACCAAGAGCTCGATCAAAGTAAAGGCTCGAGAATTTCGTCGCATGGTATGTGAGCAAACCTCCATCGTCGAAGTGTGGCGGGAATTCGTTAAGCCAATGCATTCGGTCGGCGGACTTAATCGACGCTTAATGCGAACGCGGCAGAGTGACAGCGATGAACGCTTCTTCCCCCAAGGTGGTTTGGATTGCCCTCTTTGCCTTGGTGTCGCTGCTCGTCGGAGGATGCGGGCGAGCGGCCCCTCCAGATGCGGAGATGACGGTGGCGCCGACCGGACTCTGGATCGCCGACGGTACGGGTGTGACGGTGGACATCCAGTCCGGTGGCTACATCCGCATCGTCGACGGTGGTCGGGAGCGGGTCGGCACGTGGGAGTCTCCGAGCGACGGACTGCTCCGCGTGACGTTGGACGGCGAGACGTTCGACATGCCTTACCGTCGGCAAGACCTCGAGCTGGAGTTGACCCTTCCCGGCAGTTCCGCTCCGTCTGTCTTTACTCAGATGTGAGCGGGCTTCCGGTCGTACCCGCGGCCCGAACCAGCCGGAAGCGGCCGAGGCCGCCCCGTCGCCGCCGCTCCCGCCGACACGTCGGCTCGAAGGCCGAATCGCGGTCCGCGGCGAGGCGTCGGCCGATCGCTCCGGAGGGTTGGGGACAAAAGGAGTCTCGAGACTGTCGGCGATGGGAGCGGAATGACCGGCGCCGTGGCCGACGGTGAAAACCGACCGATCGCGGCGTCGGTTTCGGGCAAAGCGAATCCGTTCGACGGTTCGGAATGCTCTCTTTGCGCGGCTTCGTCCGCCAGGCGTCCTAGGACGATCTCGGCGGCTGTGCTTCTGACGGTACCCTAACCAGGGCCGTTTCAAGGCTGCAGGAGACTTCGCATATGGACGACCATAGTCGCCCAGAGCCTCTCAACCACCAACCAAATCGAAGCAGAGCGCGAAATTCGTTCCGGCGCGAAAGCTCGATCGGGAACAGGTTTTAGCGATCGGGTTGTCGAACCCGCAAGGCCCGCTGGACCGCTGTTCCCGCGGGTTTCTTCGTGTCCGAACGTCCTCGCGCGGGAGGACGAGCATGAATCTGGTGCGGACCGTCGTGTTCCACCACAGCCAAATGGCGGGAGGGTCCGCGGCGCACGCCGCATCCTCGGCGCCCCGTCACGACGCCGGCCGGGCTCCCTGGCGGCGGGGCAAACCTCCTTCACGCTGACCTCGGCGTGCGTCCGCGTTTGGCGCGGAGAATCGGCGTTTCCCGAGGTGCCGGACCGGGCGCCTTCGGGCCGAACCGCAAGCCCCAAGGAGGTTTTCCCATGTTCTGGATCGATGTCGAGCGCGTGCCCGCGCGACCCGCCCGTCTGACCGGACGAGCCTGCCTGCACTCCTTCGGAGGTCGAGAATGAAGCTCGCGACCTTCCGGAACGCTCTCAAGGCGGGGTCGATCGAAGTGCTTCGCCAGGAGATCTACGCCGTCGAGACGGAGGAGGCGGCCGAGCTCCTGAGAGAGATGACCCCCGCCGAAGGCATCGTCTTCTTGCGCCTTCTCGGCAAGGACGTGGCTCTCGAAGCCTTTGAGAAGCTCTCCCCGGCCGACCAGGCCGCCATCGTGGAAGGATTGGACGGCCGGGAAGTCGGGCCCCTTCTCGACCAGCTCGACCCATCCGATCTCGTCGATCTTCTCGACGAACTGCCGGCCAAAGTGGTCAGCCAGGTCGTGTCCGCCGTCGGGCCGCAAACCCGGCAGGACCTCAACCTGTTGCTCGGTTTTCCGGAAGACAGCGTCGGCCGGAGCATGAGCCCGCGCTACCTCGCCGTGCGCGAGGATGAGACGGTCGGTCAGTGTCTCGAACGGGTCCGGACCGCTCCTCTCGAGGAAGAGGAGCTGGATGCCGTGTTCGTGGTCGACGCCACGCGCAAGTTCGTCGGAGTGGCGACGCTTCCCGGTCTCCTCCGGGCCGCTTCCGATACGCGGGTCGGGGAACTGGCCAACGGCGCCTCCCCGATCGTCGCCTACGAACCTTTGGAGAGGGCCACCCGGATCTTTCGCAACGAGCCGGTTTCGGTTTTGCCCGTCGTCGATCGGGAGGAACGTCTGATCGGCTGCATTCGCGCGACCGACGCCATCGAGCTGGTCGAGGAGGAGGATGCGGCTCGTCTCACCCAGTTCGGGGGGACCTCGGCTCTTGGCGGACCCGACATCGACCTTCG
>JBDNCL010000272.1:0-2924 GCA_046719655.1 Fimbriimonadaceae bacterium | reverse complement strand
TCGCATCCTCACCAACTGCTTCCTCGATCTGCGGAAGAAGGAAAAGAGCCGGGCCGTCACCAGCCTCGACACGTCTTCTGCCGACGAGCACTTCGAGCGTCAGGTCGAAGACGAGGGACCGGGTCCCACCCAAATTGCGGAACGGGACGAGCGCGAACGGATCATGAACGCGGCCGTCCAGCAGCTTCCCGAATACCAGCGGGCCATGATCGTGATGTACCACGCCGAAAATCTCTCCTACGAGGAGATCGCCGAAGCCCTGGACCTTCCGATCGGGACCGTCAAGAGCCGGCTGAACCGGGCCCGGATATCCCTCCGGGACCTTCTTGCCAAAGACGAGGAACTCTTCCACGTCTGACGAGGTCTAACACGCGGAAACCACGGTTATGAACGCGCAGAAAGCCAGAGAATATTTCTCGAGCTACTACGAAGGGGTGCTCGAGCGCGGCCTTCGGGAGTCGTTGGAGCGCAAGTTCCAGTCGGACCCCGCCGTCAAGGCCGACTACGACTCGTTCGTCCGAACGATGAAGGCGATCGAGCAGATGCGCGACGCCGTACCCGAGCCCCCCGAGAATCTGCACGAGACGATCATGGCGCGGCTCGACCGGCAGATTTGGGAAGCGCGCCGAAAGCCGGTGCAGCACTGGCTCGGCTGGTGGAAGCCCGCTCTGGCCGGCAGTCTGGCCTGTCTCGCCATCGTCGCGGCCATCAACCAGATCGGGCGGCCGTCCGACACGTCGCAGGCCGCCATCGCTCCCACGCCCAACGACGGCGTGGGGGCCCCGGTTCGACCCACCGAATCGATGACGGCCCAGATCAACGACTCGGGCGGCGTCACCTTCGTCTATTCGACCGCGGCGGAGCGCCGCGTCGTCGTGCGCAGCGAAGACGGACGCATCCGCAGCGACGCGACCGTAAACGCCTCCACGCTGAGGTACCACCTCACGAACGAGCACCCGGCCGCCGAAGTCGTGTCGATCGAGGTTGGCGACTCCGGGCCGGTGGCCTTGGTCGCCCTGCCGGGGACGAGCATGGAGCGCAACGGCGAGGGCAGCGGGAATCTCCGCGATCTGATCCGGGCGTCCGCGGGCTTCTTCCGAACCCCGATCGTCCTCGCCGCCAGCGACGCCAGCCTCCCCGTGACCTGGAACTTCTCGTCCCAAGACCCGGTCGCCGAACTGACCCGTGCGTTGCCGAGCTCCCGCTATTCGGTGGAGCAGCGACCTTCCGGTCTCGTCTGGGTCGAGAGAAACTAGCTCCCAGCCCCCTCCTGCCCCGGCGGGGTCCGGCCGAGCGCGCCGGGCCCCGCTTTCCGTTTTGGACACCGCGCCGACGGCGTCGACTGTGGGTAGCCTCGGCCCACACGCCATGAAACCAGCCCGGGCAACCCTTCACGCCGATCCCCGCTTCGCCGTCGGACCGATCGACCGCCGAATCTACGGCGGCTTCCTCGAACACATGGGCCGCGCCGTCTACGGTGGCGTCTACGACCCCGAGAGCCCATTCGCCGACGCCGACGGCTTCCGCACCGACGTCGCCGAAGTCCTCCGGCGGATGAACATGCCGATCGTCCGCTACCCGGGCGGAAACTTCGTCAGCCATTACGACTGGCGCGACGGCATCGGACCGCGCGAGCAGCGCCCGGTTCGGCCCGACTTCGCCTGGAAGTCCATCGAGACCAACGCCTTCGGGGTCGACGAGTATATGCGGTGGTGCCGGCTGGTCGAAGCGGAACCGATGCTCGCCGTCAACCTCGGAACGGGCGACGCCAAACGGGCGGCCGAACTCGTCGAGTACTGCAACCTGCCTCGGGGAACGTACTGGGCAGACCGTCGGCCGGCGGACCGGCCGTACGGGGTCAAGGTCTGGTGCCTGGGCAACGAAATGGACGGACCCTGGCAGGCGGGGCACGTTCCCGCCGAGGTCTATGCCCAGCGGGCCGACCAGGCGAGCAAGCTGATGAAGGGCCTGGACGACCGCATCGAGACCGTGCTCTGCGGCTCGTGCTCCCGCGATCTGCCCACCTTCGGCAAGTGGGACCTGACCGTGCTCGACACGTGCTGGGACACGGTCGACTATCTGTCCGCCCACCGCTACAGCGGGAACCGCAACGACGACACCCACGAGTTTCTCGGAGAAGGGGTGCTGATCGAGCGCATTTTGGAGGACTACCGATCGCTGGTCGGGGCCGTGCGCGGGTCGCGCCGCAGCCGCAAGCAGATCTTCTTGGCGTTCGACGAATGGAACGTCTGGTACAAGGCGATGCAGACGGACGGCGGCTGGACCGTCGCACCCCACCTGATCGAAGAGGTCTACAACCTGGAGGACGCCCTGGTGTGCGCCCAGTTCCTCACCGCCTTTGTCCGAAACGCCGACTTCGTGAAGATCGCCTGCCTGGCTCAGGTGGCCAACGTCATCGGACCGGTTCTGACCAAGAAGGACGACCTTTTGGTCCAGAGCATCGCCCACTCCATCTCCATGATCGCGCCGACCCTCCGCGGAGTTTCTCTGAAGCCCGCCGTCGAGGCGCCTCTGCTCCGGGCCGGGCGTCACGGCGACGTCCCCGTCCTCGACGCGGCCGTCGCCTTCGATTCGGCGTCGGGAGAGGTCTCGGTGGCGACCGTCAACCGGTCGTGCGAGCAGCCGCTCGAGGTCGCCTTCACGTGGCGGGCCTCGGCCGCCGTATCGGCGGTGTCGATGGGCGGCCAAGACCCGAAGGCGTTCAACGACTGGAGCGCCAAGGATCGGGTCGTGCCCGGACCTCTCGAGGTCGAGGTCGGCGACGTGTGCCGTTGGACCGTCCCCGCACCCGGGCTGGCCGTCGTCCGCCTGCGCGCCTGATCCGCCGGGAGATCGCCGAGATTCGGACGTCGGGACCCGCCGTTCACATCCGGGTCCCGCCCGCTCCGATGCCGGCGAAAGCG
>JBDNCL010000271.1:0-2948 GCA_046719655.1 Fimbriimonadaceae bacterium | reverse complement strand
TCCATCCGGAGTCCCCGGGGGTCCCGCTCGACCCGTTCCGGCACCGGTCGGGCGTCGGCGCGCGAGGCCAACCAGGCCAGGACGGCGGCGTCCAGGATGTCGTCGGGTTGGGCGGGGCGGCAGGTGCGGCGCAGCTCGGCGACGCCGGGCCACCCCCGCACGCGCTCGTCGATCAGCGACTCGCGGTCTCGGCGTCCGGCCGACGTCCTCTTGCCGGCGATCGAGTGTCCGCCGTGTTCGGCGATCGCCCGGTACGCCCATTCGGGGTGCGCTTCGAGAATCCGCGACTGGTCGTCCGGGTGGATGGCCCGGTCGGCGGCATCGATCTTGGGGAGGATGTGCCAGCCTTGGAGGCTCAGCCCGCGCCGGAGGAATTCGGCGAGGAGCTCGGGCGTCGGCCCGGTCCGCCGCCACGTCTCGAGCATCGTTCGGGAAGGGGGGTTGAACACGCTGCTGGCGGCGCTCGCGAGCTGGGCCAGCTCGTTTCGCGCCAGCCGGTCGGCGGTACGGGCCACGGACCGGTCTCCGGCGGGCAGACCGATCGGCACGTCGAGGAACACGCGCTCCGCGTCGCCCAGCTCGATCAGGAGGGCCGCCAGTTCGGGGTGGAATGCGGCTCCGACTCGACGCCCATCCCAATGGACCGCGACCCAACCGCCGCGGCAGCCGTCGACGCCGACCCATCTCAAGGGTCAGGCTTCCTCCCGAAGCGCCACGGCGAACTGCTGGCGGAAAAGGGCCTCGTACTGGCCGCCGCGGGCGAGGAGCTCCCCGTGGGTGCCGGATTCCAGGATCTGACCTTTCTCCATGACCACGATGTTGTCGGCTTTGACGATGGTGGAAAGCCGGTGGGCGATGACGAAGCTGGTGCGTCCGGCGAGGAGGTTGTCCAAAGCCTGCTGCAGCAAGGCCTCGGTCTGGCTGTCGAGGGCCGAGGTCGCCTCGTCCAGGATGAGGATCTTGGGGTCGGCCAGCAGGGCGCGGGCGATGGCGACCCGTTGCTTTTCGCCGACGGAAAGCTTCACGCCGTCCTCGCCGATCTTGGTGTCGTAGCCGTCCGGCATTTGGAGGATCGCCTCGTGGATCATCGCCGCTTTGGCGGCCGCTTCGACCTCTTCGTCGGTGGCGTCGGGCCGGCCGTAGCGGATGTTCTCCCGCACCGTGGTGTTGAAGAGGATGCTCTCTTGGGGGACGACGCCGACCTGTTTCCGGTACGACAGGAGCTGGACGTCGCGCAGGTCGTGCCCGTCGACGAGCAACCGGCCCGACTTGGGGTCGTAGTGCCGCAGGAGCAGCGACGCCATCGTGCTCTTTCCGCTGCCGGACTGGCCCACGAGGGCGATCATCTGTCCGGGCCGAGCTTCGAGTTCGATTCCGCGCAGCACGGGTTGGTCGGGCTCGTACTCGAACCAGACATCCTGGAAGTGCACGTGCCCCTCGATCGGAGGCATCGGCGGCGCCCCGGGCTTGTCCGCCACCGTGTTGGGCGTTTCCAGGGTTCGGAAGATTCGGTTGAGGGCGGCCTGAGAGCGGGCGATCGGGTCGATGACGGTCAAGAAACGGACGATCGGGCCGTAGACGTAGCCGATCGAGTAGAGCAGGAACATGACCAGGGTTCCGGGCTGCAGCTCGCCGCGGATGCAGAGGAGGCCTCCGTATAGAAGGACGAAGCCCTGCCCGACGCCGGTGAGGGCATCGGCCATCGTCCAGAGGCCGCCGCCGAGCGAGCCCTGACGCACGTTGAGGCTCATCAGCTCGCGGGTCGTGCCCATGAAGCTGCGCGCCTCGAACCTCTCCTGGCTGAAGCTCTTCACGACCTGAACGCCGGTGAGCTTCTCCTGCATTTCGCCGAACATGGTGTCCCGCTTGGCGCGGATGCCTTCGCTCGTGACCTGGAGGGGCTTGAGGAACCGGCGGAAGTTCCAGATGTAGAAGGGCGCGATGCTCAGGCTGATCAGGGCGAGGGTGGGGTGGATGACGAACAGAACGACGGTGACGATGACGAGCTGGACCGCGTCGCTGATCATCGTGTTGAGGTGGCCGGTGATCAGGTTGTTGACGGTCGCGGCGTCGTTGATGATGTTGCTGACCAGCTTGCCGGTCTGGTTCTTCTCGAAGTAGGCCCGCGGCAGCGACTGCATGTGTCGGTAGAGCTTCTGCCGCATCTGGAGCAGAAAGCGCTGACCCAGGAGGCTGGTCGACACGCCGAGTATGTAGCCGAGGATTCCTGCGGCGAGCGCGAATCCGACGACGTAGAATAGGTAGAGAACGGCGTTGACCGGCTCTCCCCGCTGCAACCGGTTGACGATGTCGCCGAGAATCAGGGGTGGCAGAAATCCGAACGCGCTCTGCGCGATCGTCAGCACGGCGCAGAAGAGTTGGAGACGCCGAAAGGGGCGCAACTCGCGGAAGAGTTTTTTGAACAGCGAGGTTTCGACCTTCCGTCCCCGCCCGACGTCTTTCGCGGTTTCCGTTTCGCCGGCCATCGTCGCTCCTAGATTCTGACTGCAACGCCGGAAGCCCTGGGGGGATCCGGCGACAACAAGTAATCTTCACCCATCCTGGGTGGACGCAAGGCAACCTGACCATGACACAGCGAGAACTCAACGACGAAAGGCTTCATGCGATCCGAGATACGGTGCTCCGAATGGGGGGAATCGCCTCGGAGATGGTCCGGAAGGCGTGCGACGCCGCCCTGACCGGAAACCAGGTTCTGGCCCAGGAGGTGATCGACATGGACGATCGGGTCGACTGGATCGAGGACGAAACCGCGTTCGAGACGATCGTGACCCTCATGCGGCAGAGCCCGGTCGGCCACGACCTCCGCTTCCTCGCCTCGACGCTTCGCGTGATCGGGGAAATCGAGAAGATCGCGGACGACGCCGTGAAGCTGGCCCGCAGGGGGGCGAAGCTCGGCGGTCAGATTCCGGTCGAGATGAAGATCACGC
>JBDNCL010000270.1:0-2979 GCA_046719655.1 Fimbriimonadaceae bacterium | reverse complement strand
GCGCATCACGCACCCCTCGAGCAGGTACACCTCGCCGCGGACCGGCGGCAGGTCCCGTTCGTTCAGCGGCGGCCAGCGGCAAGGTTTCTGGGCGCGGGGGCGCTCCGCCTCCGGGGTCTGCCCGCTGAGAAGACGGCTCAGCACGGTGGGCACCCTCTTTCCGGGGAGCAGCCGACCGAGGGCCAGCTCGGCGCGGAGCTTCTTCGGGCTGGTCAGGCCGTCGACGAACGTGTGCTTGATCTTGGCAGGCCTGAGCTCTTCGAGCTTCTCTCGGGCCAGTTCGACGATCGCGCCGTACTCGACGCCGCTCGGGCAGGCGGTTTCACAGGCTCGGCAGCCGAGGCACGGCTCGATGTGGGGTCGGACCGCCGTCTCCCAGTCGACTCTGCCCTCGTCCGCGCTGCGGATCAGGTAGATCCGACCTCGGGGAGATTCGGCCTCGTTGCCGGTCACGACGAAGGTCGGGCACGATTCGATGCAGAAGCCGCACCGGATGCAGTGGGCGGTCAGGTCCTCGATGCGCTTCCTCATAGGACCCCCATCGCGCCTGGATTGAGCTTGTGTTTCGGGTCGAAGATGTGCTCGGCGCGACGCATGTGCTGTTCGACGAGTTCCCGGTGCGGGCTGTTGGCCGAAGCGGTGCCCCCGAGCTCGAGCGACGGCGTCGGACCGTCTCCGGTCCCGACGAGAACCCAGTCTTCGCGGAACCGGGCGCCGGCCCGGAAGTCCGGCCCGGGGTCCATCCAGAGCGTGGAAGACGCCGGATCGGCGGCGAACAGGCGCTCGCGGCCGGCGTCGACGGCGGCGGCAAAGTCGGCCGGGAGCGTGCGCTGGATTCGGACCGGTCCGCCGGAGTACGGCCGGCGCACGTCGAGGTCGGGGACGGGGCGCGCCTTCAGGGGGTAGGTGCGGACCACGACCTGCGCCACCACGGCGAGCGTCCCCCGCGCGCCGACGATCAGCTTCTGCACGTCGTAGCCGGCGACGTTCTTGACCGCCTTGCTGCCGCAGGCGGCGGTGGTGCCGTCGGCGCGGACGAGGGTGAGCCCGAGGAGCCAGTCCCGGATGGTGCCGGCGCGGGCTTCGTTGGCGTGCGGAAGCGGCAGCGAGACCAGCCCGCCGAGGGTACCGGGGAACCCGGCCGCCAGGACTCCGAACTGGGAAGGTTCGGGGTACGGCAGGCACTGCCCCTTCTCGGCCAACGCGGACTGGAACTCGTCCAGAGGGGTTCCGGCCCAAGCGACCGCCACCTGGTCGGCAGGCTCGATCTCGACCACGCCCCGGAGGCCGGTCATGTCGAGGGTGTCGCCGTATGAGGGGAGGAGGAAACCGCGTTTGGTTCCCGAGCCCCGAATCTGGAACGGGCCCGGCCCGGCGAGGATGTCGGCCAGTTCGGCCAGGCTTTCGGGCCTCACCACGCCACACCCCGCCAGCGCTTTCGGTGTTCGGTGCAGCTCTTCTGATTGGGAAGAACCTTGCAGGGGTTGCACAGGTTCGAGGTTCGGAAGACGTCTCGGGCGTCGGTCTGGAGCCGTAGCGCCGCTTCGTCGAACATCAGCGGCATCAGGTCCAGCTTCTCGACGCCTATCCCGTGCTCGCCCGTGACGCTCCCTCCCAGTTCGATGCACCGGCGCATGATCGTCTCGCCGGCGGCGACCACCCGTTCGACCTGCTGCGGGTCGCGGTCGTCGAAGTAGAAGCAGGGGTGCAGGTTGCCGTCGCCGGCGTGGAACAGGTTGGCGATGCCGAGTCCGTTCTCGGCCGCGACCTGGTAGACGAAGTCCAGCATCTCGGGGAGTTTGGAGCGGGGGATGACGCCGTCGTGGGTCACGATGCTCGGCGCCAGACGCCCCATCGCGCCGATACCCTTCTTGCGGGCGGTCCAGAGCTTCTGGCGTTCGGTCTCGTCGGCCGCAACCTGCACGTTCAGGGCTCCGTTGCGCTCGCAGATGGCGCGGACGACCGCCATCTCGGCTTCGGGTTCGCCGGGGGCGCCGTCGCATTCGATCAGGAGCAGGGCGTCGGTGCCTTCCGGGTACCGAAGCCCGAACGCGGCCTCGAGGGCGGCCAAGATCCCGCGGTCCATGATCTCGAGGGCGGCCGGGATGACCCCCTCGGCCACCGTCTCGCTGACGGTGCGGGTGGCGCCGCGCACGTCCGGAAACGCGGCCAGGGCGGTCTGTACGGCGCTGGGGAGCGGGGTGAGCTTCACCCAAGCCTCGGTGACGATGCCGAGGGTGCCTTCGGCTCCAACCTGCAGGCCGACAAAGTCATATCCGGGCGCGCCGGGAACGCGGCTCCCGAGCTCGACGATGTCGCCCTCCGGGGTGACGACGGTCAGGGTCAGGACGTGCTGCGTGGTCACGCCGTACTTCAGGGTGTGGGGACCGCCCGCGTTCTCGGCGATGTTGCCTCCGATCGTCGATACGGACTGGCTCGACGGATCGGGGGCGAAGTGGAGACCGTAAGGGGCCACGGCGTCCGAGATCGCCTTGTTCACGGCTCCGGCCTGGGCCTTCAGGCAGCGGTTGGCGACGTCGAGGTCGAGGATGCGGGTCATCCGCTTCGTGGATACGACCAATCCGCCGAGCGCGGGTAGCGACCCGCCGCTCAGGCCGGTGCCGGCTCCCCGGGGGGTGTAGGGTATCTCGTGCCGCAGGCACCACCGGACGATCGCCTGGACCTCTTCGGTCGTTTCGGGAAGGGCGACCGCCGACGGTCGGGAGCGGTCGACCGAGTAAGCGTCGCAATCGTAGGCGCGCATCGCCCCGGGGTCGTCGAGCACCCGGTCGGGAGCCAGCAACTGACGCAACTCGGCGATCAGGCTGGCGGCGACGCTGTGGGCGGATCTCACGGTGAGATTCTAGAACGTGCCGGATGTCGTCGACGTCGCCGAGCGCGTTCTGACCACTGAAATCCGGACACCGGCACGGCACCGGCAAAGAAAAGAGGCCGCCGAAGCGGCCGAACACTCGTCGT
>JBDNCL010000027.1:0-19213 GCA_046719655.1 Fimbriimonadaceae bacterium | reverse complement strand
GCCGACCGCGACGCCGACGATGGTGGCTTCGGCCAGCGGCGAGTTGAACACCTGCTTCGGAAACTCGGAACTGAGCCCTTTGGTGAGGCCGAAAACGCCGCCCTTCGGGTCCTCGATATCCTCGCCGAACATGACGATCTTGGGGTCGTTCTCCAGCGCCTTCCGCAGGGTCTGATTGATGGCGGCGACCATCGTGGCCCGCTCGCTGGTCTGGATCGGCGGGATCAGGGCCGGTTCCGGTGCCCCGAAATTGTGGGCTGTGACGTCGGCCGGATCCGGGTCGGGGGCGTGCTCCGCCTCGCGGTAGATGCGGTCGATCGTCTCCGCGATCTCCTCCTGCCACTGCAAAAACTGGTCTTCGGTCAGGAGACCCTCCTCGATCAGCTCGTTGCGGAGGAGCACGATGGGGTCCCGCGCCATCATCTGTTCGATGTCGGCCGGCGAGCGGTACACGCGGTGGTCGTCCGAACTCGTGTGGCTGCTCAGTCGATCCAGGTCGCACCACAGGATGGTCGGGCCGCCCCCCGACCGGGCCTTGGCGACTGCCGGCGCGGCGGCGGCGAAGACGTTGTCCGGGTGTCGGGCGTCCACCTTGACGACCAGGTCCTCGTGGAACACGCCAAGGTTGAACGGGAGCATCTTCTCGGTCGGAGTCGAGATCCCGTACTTGTTGTCTTCGACCACGAACACGACCGGAAGCTTCTCTTGGACCGCGAACGCGACCGCCTCGTAAAACTCTCCCTGGCGCGAGGCGGCGTCGCCGACGCTGGCCAGACAGATCGAATCGGTCCCCTCGAGCTTCATCGCCCACGCCGTTCCCGTCGCCGGCAGAAGCGAGGCGCCGGTCGGCGTCGGGACGCTGAACACGTTCAGGGCGCGGGAGCTGTAGTGGCCCGGCATCTGCCGGCCATTCGAACTCGAGCCCCGCTTCGCGAAGTACGCCAGAGCGAGATCCTCGTTCGACATCCCGCGGGCCATCATCAGAGCCCGACTGCGATAGTAAGGAAAGATGTAGTCGTCCGAACGGAGAACGTAGGCGAATGCGGCGAGAGCCTCGTGCCCCGAGCCTCCAACCTGGAACCACCCCTTACTCTGGCGGAGGAGGATTCCCTCTCTCCGGTCTCCTTCGCGGCTTTCCATCATCAGCCGCAGGAAATCGAGCTTGTTGAAGACCTTCTCCGCAGACACGGTTGACATAAAACACCTCTTTTCGACTTTGAAAAGCTGCCGTCGGCGCTCTCGCCGCGACGGTGGATTATATCCCCCTACTACGTCCCAGACGACCGAACGGTTGTGACCGAATTTCCGCGCGCCGCCGGCCGCACCCGGCCTTCGAGGTACCGCAGAGCCCGATCGATCACCCGATCGTTGCCCTCGGAATCGATCTCGACCGAAACCTCGATGTGGGGCGTAACCCCCACCCCCTCGAGCCGGACGCCGTCGACGCGAAGGTCGGTCAAGGGAATCATGAACCAGGCCCAGTCGCCGATCCGGTTCGGGCTGGTACCCAGAACCCCGCCCGAGGTCCGGGAGCCGATCAAGGTGGCTCGTCCGCTGGTCTTCAGAATCTGGGCCAGAACCTCCTTGGCACTCCGCGACCCGCCGTTGATCAGCACCACCAGCGGTCGGGCATAGCCGAACGCCTGACTCACCCGAGCCGACCCGGGCTGACCCCACTCCAGCCGGACGTCCGGTCGGAAAAACGGGTCGGCGTACCCCTCGGGTCGCCCTCCGAACCCATCTCGCAGATCGAGGATGAAGGCGTCCGTATTCTGGAGCCGTCCGTATACGGCGGCCGAAAGGGCGTTCCGGAACTGCTCGTTGGCCTGGGTCCAAAGCCGGAAGTAGCCGATGCGCCGGCCGCGATGCTCGATCACGCGGGCGCTGGCCACCGACGCGTCCAAGAACATCCGGAGGGCATCCGCCTGGGCCACGCCCACTTCGACGACCCCGCTTTCGCTTCCCCGTCGAAACTCGACCCTGGCCGTCTGCCCCACCCGCGGCCGGAGCGAGGCCACCGGCGAGAACGGTTCGCCGTCGATCGCCACCAACACGTCTCCCCGGCGAAGGCCCGCCTTCTCAGCCGGACCGCCGTTCAACAGCATCTGGACGGTGTAGCCGTCGCCTGCCGGGGCAAACCACGCCCCGATGTGCGGCATCGGTGTGGCCGAGATCGTCGCAAGCGCCTCGCTCAGATAGAAGCCCTGGTCGTCGCGGGTGTAGAACCCGAAGTGGGAGTCCCCCAGTTCCGAGAACAGGCGGTTGACGGCGGTCGCGAATTGCGCCTTGGTCTCGGCCACCTGCGCGAGCCGCCCGTACACCCGCAGAAGTCGGTCGAGGTCGGCCGACCGGGTCTCGCGAGCGTAGTAGGCCCCTCGCATCCGCGTCTCGATCTGGGCCCAGGCCGCCCGAAAGTCGATGGCGGAAGCCGCCTCGGACTGGGGAGCGGCGAACGATGCCCCGAGCACCGCGCTCCACGACGATGAAGGAACCACGGCATGCGGGGCGAGCGCGACGGACGCGGCGACGAGGGAGGCGAGCGCTCCGACCATGCCGTGTTATCCCTCATCGGCCGCGCCTCGGGGGGCAATTCCTGACCGAAGACCCATCTCGCCCGTCTGGCGCGCCCCGCCCGGAAGGGGGCCGGCGCCGTATCGCCTGGACGCCCGTCCGCATGTAAAATGCCCGGCATGGCGGACGGGAAACTGCGGGTCGCGATCTTCTCCGACAGCGCGCTTCCCATCCTGAACGGGGTCAGCGTCTCCATCGACACGCTCGTTCAGGCCCTCCGTCGCGCCGGGCACTCGGTCCACGTCTACACCGCGGGCGCGCCTCTGTACCGCGATCCCGACCCGAACACCTTCCGCTTCTGGGCCGTCGAGACCCCGTGGTCGAAGGGGTACCCGCTGGCTCTGCCCCCCTTCTACCGGATGCTCTACGAATTCCGAAAACACACGTACGACGTGATCCACACCCACACGCCGTTCACCATCGGGTTCGTCGGGCTCCGATGGGCCGAATCGCACGGCATCCCGATCGTTTCCACCTACCACACCCTGTACGACCGGTATGCCCACTACGTCCCCTACTTTCCGCGGCGCTACGTCCGGTTCAAGATCGCCAAGCACACCCACTTTTACTACTCGTCCGTCTCGGAAGTGATCGTTCCGTCGGACGCCGCCCGTCGATGGCTTCAGCGGCACGCCGTCAAGACCCCTGTCACCGTGATCCCGACCGGTACGCCGGAGCGACGAATCCTGGATCGGGCCGAAGTCCGGATGCAGCTCGGCCTCGAGCCCGGCGAACGCATGATGCTCTACGTCGGTCGGATAGCCAGGGAGAAGAACCTGGGACCCCTGTTCGAGATGGCGGCCAAGGTCATGGCGGCGCGCCCGGAAACCCGGTTGTGGCTGGTCGGAGACGGGCCGTTCCGAAGCGAGGCGATGGCGATGGTTCGGGCGCTCCGGATCGGAGACAAGGTGCGGTTCGTGGGGGCTCTGCCTCGGCACGAGGTCGATCTCTACTATTGCGCCGCCGACGTGTTCGTGTTCAGCTCCCTGACCGAGACCCAGGGCCTGGTGCTGCAGGAGGCGATGACGTACGGACTGCCGGCCGTGGCCTACGTCGGAGGCGGGGCCAGCGAAACGATCCAGGACGGCATCAACGGATTCGGCGTCCGCAACGACGTGTCGGAATTCGCGGACCGAGTGTTGCAGGTGTTGGGGGACGACGCCCTCCACGCGCGGCTGTCCCGCGGGGCGATGGAGTCGGTGCGGAATCGCGGCGCGTCCGAAATGGCCCGATCGGTCGTCGAGGTCTACCGGCGCGCCATCGGAAAGCACATCCCCGAGGAGGTGGGCGGTGCCCGACTCTCCTGGTTCTGAAACTCGGCCTCGAGAAGCCGAACCGTCGGCCCCGACCGGCGACCGCCGCATCGACCCCTCCCTGCGCGGGGGGCTGAGGTGGTACTTCGGAGCGATCGGAATCCTCGCGCTCGCCCGCATCGCCCTGGGCTTTGTGTGGCTTCCGCTCGGAGTGCTTCCTTACGCCAACCTGGCGATCGCGGCTCTGTTTCTGGCCCTGCCGATCGTCGGCCTGTTCTTCGCCGCCAACCACCCGTGGCGACCCGCGACGGCCTGGAGCTTCCTGTTCGGCGGTCTCGCCGTCCACGGCCTGTCCATCCTGATCGCCCGCAACGCCCCCGGCGTCGGCCCGATCGCGGCCAACGTCGTCGGGGCGGCCGGGCAGGCCGGACTGGCGACTTGGTGCGTGGGCTTGGGGGCTCTCCTCGCCACCCTGGTGAGAGACAAGAACATCCTTCTGCCGATCGCGATCTTTCTGGCCGTTTACGACAAGATCCTGGTCCTGACGCCGGTCGGCGTGACGCAGAAGATCATGGAACAGGCCCCCGAGGTTCTGGAGACGGTCGGGATGCAGATTCCGGCCGTTCAGGCCGAAGCGACCGGCGGAGCCGTGATTCCCGGAGCCTACGTCGGGCCTGCCGACCTCGTGTTCCTCGGCATGTTCTTCATCGCCCTCTTCCGGTTCCGGATGCGGGCCCGAGAGACCCTTCGGTGGATGATCCCGGCCTTGATCTTCTACCTGTTCGTCGTTCTCTTCACCGGCTTCTCGCTCCCGGCCATGGTTCCCATCGGGCTCGTGCTGGTCGCCGTCAACTGGCGCGAGTTCAAGCTGAACCGAGACGAGAAGATCGCCACCTTCGGGCTGGCCGCGATCGCGGTCGCCGTTTTCGCCTGGGCCGTCACCCGACCGAGGACAGCAACGCCCGCTGGACCTTCGCCGACGGCGGTCGACCGAGAATCTCCAGGATCGGCAGCGATGCCCGGGCCAGCGACCGGAGGTCCACCCCCGTCCTCACTCCCGAGCGCTCCAGAAAGTAGACCAGATCCTCGGTAGCCAGGTTGCCGCCCGCTCCCGGAGCATAGGGGCAACCCCCCAATCCGGCGGCCGAACTGTCGAAGGCTTCGATCCCCAAGTCGAGCGCCGCGGCCGCGTTGGCGATCGCGGTTCCCCGCGTGTCGTGGAAGTGGTAGGCCAGGCCGTCGCGCGGGCACTCGTCGAGCAGAGAGACGGTGAGAGCCTCCACCTCGGTCGGCGCCGCTACTCCGATCGTGTCGCCGACGCTCACCTCGTCGACTCCCAACTCGAACAACCGTCTGGCAACCCGGACCGTATCGCGCGGATCGACCCGACCCGCGTAGGGACACTCGAACGCCGTGCTCACATAGCCCCGCACCCAACCGCCCGGCCGCGCCTCGCGAAATGCGGCCACGACGTCGGCAAACCGGGCGAGCGACTCCTCCACCGTCATCCCGATGTTCGCCTGGGTGAACGCGTCGCTGACGGCGGTGAAGACGGCGATCCGGTCGACTCCGACCGACAATGCCCGGGCCAAGCCTCGCTCATTGGGCACCAGAGCGGAATATCGCGGCCCAGGCGGCAACATCGGCCACAGCTCGTCGGCGTCGGCGAGCTGCGGGACCGCTTTGGGCGACACGAAGCTCGTAACCTCGATTTCGGAGAGTCCGGCGCCCGCCAACGCGGTCACGAACGCCGCCTTGGCCGAAACCGAAATCGAGACGGGCTCGTTCTGCAACCCGTCCCGAGGCCCCACTTCGACGATCCGCACCATGGGACCGACTTTACTCCGCCGGGGCGAGCCCGGACGAAACCGACGCCGGCGCAGACCGTTCCCATAGTGGTGACCGAACGGGGGCCCCGGCTTGACCGCATACGGTGCGCGGCCTATATTGGCCACATCGGCGCCGTCGGATGAGTGGGGCTACCCGAGAGTTCGGTGGCCACGAGGAGGTGGTGATGATGATTCGAGTTTGCCTGGCGCTTGCACTGTCGACGGGGGCGGGACTCGCCCAAGCTCAGACTGCCGCGGCCGACTTCGTCAGCCTGTTCCGCCGCGGCAACGACGTGCGGTTCACCGTGTTCGAAACCCGTCTTCCGGTCGAGGGCGGGCTGCTCACCCGGTACGACGTCCGGGGGAAGACGGCCATCGTGTACCAGGAGACCGCGTCGGGGTCGGCGGTGCTCTACTTCCCGGAGACCGGCCAGGCCTCGACTTGCGGCAGGCCGAGCGCCCAGGAGCCGATCGCCAACACGAGCTACCTGGCCAAGATCTACGCCAACGCCAACGCCGGTCGACCGCGGGGAGGCGGTTCGCTTCTCGACCAGATTTCGGGCCTCTTCCGGGGCGGAGACGCCGGCTCCTTGGGCGACGCCCTTCTCGGAGCCCTGACCGGCGAGAAACGCAGTGCGGCGATGACCCTGGGCCCCATGGAGCGGGTGGCCAACCCGCCGAACGCCAGCCTGTGGGGCAAGACGGTCGATACCTTCACCCAAAAGCTCGGACGGGCCGTCAGCACGGTCGTGATCCCCCAGACCGAGGGCGCGATGCCGCTGGTGGAGACGACTCGGGTCGACCGAGACCTGTTCGTCGAGACCTACCAGGTGCGCTCGCGCACTTTGTCGGACGCGGAAATGGCCGAGATGGTGTGGCCCGAGTCCGTCGTCCCCGCCGAAGTCAAACCGACCGAGCTGTTCGAGCGGTTCGCCCTGTTCATCCTCGGCAACAGCTGACCCGACGAGTTGGATCGTGGCCGAACGCCTCAGCTTCCGGCCGGGCCGCGGTCCAGCATCTGCCGCAGCCGATCCCACAACCCCGGGCAAACCGACCGATCGACGATCCTGAGGATCGTTTCGGTCTGGGCCAGGGTCCGGGCGAGCTTGGGACCCTTCTTGATCTCGAACGCCAGCTGCAGGTTCGAGCAGCGGTCGGCCAACTTGATGGTCTGGGCGGCAGGCGACATGGCTTCGATCTCGGCCAGGAGCATCCTCGACCGCAACTCCCAAACCTCGTCCTTGCTCCGTCCCGCAATCTCGTCCGGCGTCGGCTCGCGCCGGGTCATCTCCCGTACCAGGGCCAGAACGCGCTTCCCGAACCGACTCCGGATCTGCTCGGGCTCGACATCGGACCACTCCAGCGTGTCGTGCAGCGCCCCCGCGCAGAGAACGTCCTCGTCCAGAACGCCGCCGACGTGCCGGAGGAGAAGCACGACCTCGACCGGGTGTACGATGTAGGGCAACGGGTTCGGACCGTCCTTCAGGAACCCCCGGTGGGCCTTGGCCGCAAAACGAATGGCCCTTTCGAGCTTGGGATATCCGTCGCTCATGCCTTCATTCTGCGCCGACCGGCGGTTCGGCGCACCGGGGCGGGATCTCGCGGGCCATACTTCAGAACGATGCCGCAGGTCTTGGCGAGTGTCGACATCGGGAGCAACACCGCCCACCTGCTCGTGGCCGAACCGAAAGGCGGGGGTCTCACCCGGGTCACCAACGAAAGCAACTGGCTTTCTCTCGGCGAGGTCGTCTCGCGCGAAGGGGTCATCCCCGACGCCGTCGCCCAGAACATCTGCGCGACGCTCGAGGTGTTCCGCAAGGTCGCGCGATCGGAAGGGGCCCGGGGAATCTACATCTTCGCGACCGAGGCGGTGCGGACGGCCCGGAACCACGACGACCTTCTCCGGCGCATCGACCTTCGCATCGGGATTCCGGTCGATGTCGTCCAACCCCGACGCGAGGCCGAGCTGACCCTTCGCGGAGCGAGCCTCGACTCCGACAGCCGAAACCCGTTCCTGCTCGTCGAAGTCGGCGGGGGCAGCGTCCAGATCGCCCGCTGCGTTCGCGGCAAGGTGAAGGAAGAGCAGTCCCTGCCCCTCGGGACCGGGCGACTGACGACCGAGACCAAACTCGTACACCCCGTATCGGCCAAAATCCAGCGCCAGCTCCTGCGGACGATCGACGAGCGTCTCGAGGGCATCGAGGCGAACTTCGAAAAGACGCCGAAGCTCGTCGTCGCAGGCGGGGTCGCGAGAGGTCTCTGGCGCGCGTTGCACCCCGATGGGGCGAGGACCCTCACGGCCGAAGAACTCGATTATATGATCTATGCGACCGCGCGTCTCGATGTGGACACGATCGCCAAGCGGTTCCAGGTCAAGCCGCGACGAGCGGGCACTCTGCTTCTCGGAGCGGTGCTCTACCGCGAGATCATGCGGCGGTTCGGCTTCCGGGAGGCGCTGGTGAGTCAGTACGGCGTCCGCGAGGGGGCCGTCCTCGAGATGGCGGCAGGGAGAATTCGACCATGGCCGATCTGAAGAAAGGGAACGAACCGAGGCGCACCCCCAAGGCGCCGAACAAAAAGTCGGCCTCGGAGCGGGCCGGCGCCGACCGCCGAAAACCGGGCCGGGCCAAGCCCGAGCCTCAGGTCGAGCTGCAGCCCGAACACTTCATCAACCGCGAGTTGAGCTGGCTTCAGTTCAACCGTCGGGTCCTGGCCGAGGCGGAAAACCCGCGGAACCCCCTTCTCGAGCGCCTCAAGTTCCTCGCAATCTTCGAGTCGAACCTGGACGAGTTCTACATGGTCCGCGTCTCCGGTCTGATCGAGCAGCAGGCCAGCGGCATGGCCGAGCTTTCTCCCGACGGACTGACGCCGAAGGAGCAGTTGAAGCTGATCTCGGAGGTCGCCGGTTCCATGCGCCAGCTTGCCGGCCGAACATGGTCGGAAACCCTCCGACCCCTGCTGGCCGAAGCCGGCATCTTCGTTCACGACTTCCACGCCCTGACGCCGCGCCGGAAAGACGAGCTCGGCGAGTATTTCCGACGGGAAGTGTTCGACCTCTGCACGCCGCTGAAGCTGGACCCCGCCCCGACCGTCCCGTTCATCTCCAACCGGTCTCTGAATCTGGCGGTCGAGTTGCGCGACGACACCGGCCAGACGCTTTTGGCAAGAGTCAAGGTGCCCGCCGTTCTGCCGCGCCTGATCCGCTTCGGCAAGCGGCGGACCGAGTTCGCGCTGCTCGAGGAGGTCATCGAGCACAACCTCGCCGAACTCTTCCCTGGCGTCGAAATCGTCGGGGCCTACCGGTTCCGGGTGATTCGGGACGCCGACATCGAGATTCGGCAACTGGAGGCGGAGGACCTGATCGGCAAAATCGAAGAGACGATCCATATGCGGCGGTTCGGAGCGCCCGTGCTCCTGGAGGTCGATTCGAGGATGCCGGCCTATTGCCGCAACTTTCTCCAGAAGATGCTCGAACTCGACGACGACGACGTGTTCACCATCGACGGGCTCATGGGCCTCGAAGTGTTCTGGGAGATGGCTCGGATCGAAAAGCCGTCGATGCGCTATCCGCCGCACTCGCCGTACGTCTACGAACCGCTCGCCCAGTCGGCCACTCTCTTTCCGACGATCGCCAAAGCCCCGGTTCTGCTCCACCACCCGTTCGACAGCTTCCGACCGGTGGAAGAGTTCGTCCGGTCGGCGGTGCGCGATCCCGCCGTGATCGGCATCAAGCAGACCCTGTACCGGGTGGGTTCGGAATCCCCGATCGTCGAGGCGCTGCTCGACGCCGCCCAGGCGGGCAAGCAGGTCGCCGTCATGGTGGAGCTGAAGGCTCGGTTCGACGAGGAGAACAACCTGGTCTGGGCCCGTGCCCTCGAACGGGCCGGCGTTCACGTTACGTACGGTTTCGACGAGCTCAAGACCCACTGCAAGCTCTGTCTCATCGTGCGCCGCGAACGCGGAAGCATCTGGCGCTACGCCCATATCGGGACCGGAAACTACAACCCGAGCACGGCCCGTCTGTACACCGATCTGGGACTCCTCACCGACGATGCCGAGATCACCCAGGACATCTCCGAGCTGTTCAACTTCCTGACCGGCTACGCCAAGCAGTCCGACTACCGGAAGATCCTCGTCGCTCCCGGCAATCTGCGCCAGGGAATCCTGGACCGCATCCAACGCGAGATCGACTCGCATCGGTCGAAAGGGGGCGGGCGCCTGTTCTTCAAAGCGAACTCGCTCGTCGACCCCGAAATGATCCAGGCCCTCTACGCGGCCAGCCAAGCCGGGGTCAAGGTCGATCTGATCATCCGCGGCATCTGCTGCCTCCGACCCGGCGTCCCCGGACTGAGCGAGAACATCCGCGTTCTGTCCATCGTCGGCCGATTCCTCGAGCACAGCCGCATCTACTACTTCGAGAACGGCGGCCGATCCGAAGCCTGGATCGGGAGCGCCGATCTGATGCGCCGAAACCTCGACCGGCGGGTCGAAGTGCTGACCCCGGTCGAACACCCGGCGCTCATCGACCACCTCCTCCACGGGATTCTCGAAGTCTATTGGCGGGACAACACCAACGGCTGGGAACTCCAGCCCGACGGCCAGTACCGGCGCCGGACCGCACCGGCGGGCCAGGAGTTCGACTCGCAACGCTACTTGATGGCCCACGGCGCCACGCGCGACGCTCTTCCCCGAGAAGCCGCCGGTCGAAGCGAGACGACCCATCGCTCCGACCGCAAATGACGGGCCCCGCCCCGTTTCCGAAGCGAGGCCCCTCCCGCCGGCGTCGGGCTCGTCAGTCCTTCCGCAGTCGCAGCTTCAGGGTGGCGAACCCGGTGATCTCGAAGTGCTCGACCCGGATGCGGTCGCCGCGGCGCAGGTTCACCCGGGCGGTGTAGGTGGTCGGTCCCTGGTACTTCCACTCGTCGATGACGCGTCGGTCGTTGACATACACGCGGACGCCGTCGTCGCTCGTCACCTCGATCGTGTAGGCGCCCGGCTCGATGTCCAGCGTCGCCTCCGCCACCATCGCGAAGTGGTCGGCCGGCATGTTCGGAGCGAACGCCCCTCCCCAGACGTAGTTCAGTTCCGCACGCCGCTCGACCATCAGGGGATCGCCGGCGAGAATGCGGCGGAACGCCGTCTCCTGCGTGCGCGGATCGCTCGTGTTGGGGTCCCAGGCGTAGAACCGAACCGTCCAGTCGATCGGAAGCCGGAACCGGCTCCATCCGAACGGTACCGGGCGACCGGCGGCGGTGACGATTCCCCGGTAGTCCATCGACTCTTCGCCGACGAACTCGAGATCGACGCGCTGCTCGGCGGCCTTGGGATCGAACCGGACGCGGATCATGTCGCCGATCTTGCCCTCCCGAGCCGAGATTTCGAGCACCCCCTGAAGCCGGCGCACCCGCCAGGTCCCTTCCGGACCGAAGGTCTCGAAGAGAGTGACGTCGGGGTCCGGAGCAAAGCCAGGCGCGAACCGCATCCCCTGGACCGTGCGCGGGAAGAGCGTCGGAGTCCTTCGGAAATCGATCGGGCCCCACTCGTCGATCAGAACGAAGCGGCGGCCTCGGTCGACGTTCAATCCGAGGAACGGGTCCTTGCCGCCCTCGAGGGGCTGAGGCGCCCACGTCTCGATCTCGCGCCGAATCTCGGTCTTGTTCGGGTCGTCCTTCGGCCAGGGATTCCACAGCTCGACCGCCTCGCGGAAGCGCTCCCGGTACGCGGCTCGGTCCCAGTTCGCGTCGACCAGCTCGTTTCCGCCGAGATTCATCGTTGCCGGCGGGGGCTGGGCGAGGCGCCGATCCTGAACGTTGCCCCACTGCCGAATCCAATCCGGAAGCGACGCGTCGACCGCGTTGATCGTGTTGCCGTAGACGACCATGTTGGGGAGCGTCTCGGCGGCCGCCGGCATCACGCCGCGGACGCTGACGCGGTTGATCTCGGTGTCGAACAGCTTGTTCGAGTCGAAGATGCGGTTGTCGGCAAAGAGGAAATCGCGGGTGTTGCGCACGTTGAGAACGCCGCCCATGATCCCCCGGAAAACGTTGTCGCGGACCGTCCAGCCTCGGCTCCGGGTGTCGCGGTTCCGGCCGTAGGGCCAGTCGCCTTCCGCCTCGTTGCCCCAGATCGCGAGCGCGTACAGGTCGTTCAGGAAGACGTTGTCGCGGACGATGTTGTTCTGTCCGTGCTCGATCGCGATGGCCTCGGCGTTGTGCGCGAACACGTTGCCGACGATGTGGGAGTCGAAGCTGTAACCGCCCCAAATCCCGTGCCAGCACTCCATGATCAGGTTGTTGATGAACTGGCTTCGGCTGAACGTGGCCTCGATGCCGTTGGTCGGGGCGTGGCTCCAGTCGTTGCCGTAGAGAAGGTTGTCGTTGCAGCCCCCTTCGCCCGTGTCCATGCTCGTCTGGCCCGCCCAAAGGAAGTAGCCGTCGCCGCCGTGGGTGACGGAGTTGTAGGCGAAGATGTTCCGGTGGCTCTGTTCGTAGATCAGGATTCCGGTCGAGTCCTGGCCTCGGTTGTAGACCCCGTAACTGTGGCCGCGCACGCACCAGTCGATGTTGTTGTGCATGATGCGGTTTTCGCTGGATCGGAACAGACCGACGCCGACCGCACTCAAGAAGCTGAAGTCGTTGTTCCAGATGACCGCCTGGTCGGTATCCGTGATCATGAGACCGCAGTTGCCGTAGCGGATGGTGACGTTCTTGATCTCGGCCCGGTCCGCGTTGCGCAGGTAGATGCCGGCCCCGAAGCGCAGCCATTCATCCTGCTCGTTGCGGTGAAAGCTCATCCAGTCGCCCCCGTCTTCGCCTTCGAGCGTGCTCCGGAGACGCGGCTTGTAGTTGTGGTCGAAGTTGCTGTCGAGAATGCGGATTCCGTGGGCGTCCCGCGCGATCAAGCCGATCCGGTATCCGTGTACCCGAACGTTTTTGACGGTGACGTTTTGACCCTCGACTCGGATCGCGGTTCCCGTCCGCTTGTCGGGATCGACGGTCGCCGGCGTACCGCGGAGCGTCGCGCCGCCGAAGTCGACGACGATGTTGTCGCCGCGGATCGTGATCGCCGCCGTCTCGCCCCGATCGCTCGAATTGGCGGCCATCACCTCGACGGCCCGAAAAGTGGTCGATTCGGTGATGACCATGCCAGCCCGAAGATCCGGAGCCTGCGTCGGCAACACCGTAAGCGCGAGGAGGTGAAAGATCATCGTAGACATCCCCCGCCCGCCTCCTCGGAAGGAAACTCGGGCGTCCCATCATCCTACTCTTTGGACGCGCCTCTTTGTGCGCCGAAACGGAAAGACTGATGGATTCGCGCCCCGTGGACGACACCCACGCGTACGCGCTTGGCAACCGATCGTTGGGTGTTGTCCACAACCGGTCCGCAATCGGGCGCCCCCTCGGCCGTGTGGGTAGCCTAAACCCGTGAGCGAAGTGGGATGGGTCGTCGAAGAACCTCGCCGGTACACAACCCGAGACGGGCGGCCGTACGACGCCGCGCCCGGGGCGCTGATCGTGCCCGAGGTGCGCGGCGACCGATGCCCGGCGCCGGACACCGATTGGCTCTCCCTCCGAACCCAGACGCTCGCCGGGCCTTCGCCGAACTCCCCTGTTCTCATATTCCTCGCCGGCGGCCCCGGCGAGTCGGCGATTCAGTGGCCCCGGCACGGACCGTTCCTCAACGCCTTCCAAAAGCTCCAGTCGGTGGCGGAGGTCGTCCTCGTCGATCAGCGCGGGTGCGGGCAGAGCCTCGGCCGCTTGGGCGTCGCGGGCGAATCTCCGTTGCCCTCCGACGCCTTGGCCAGCGAGACGGCCCTCATGGCGGCGTACGAAGGCGACGCCCGCGTCCGCTCGGCCAGACTCCGCGAAGCGGGTGTGCCCGTGACCGCCTACACGCCCGAAGACTCGGCCGACGACATCGCCGACCTGGCCCGCGTGCTCGGCGATCGGCCGGTCGCCCTGCTCGGGTACAGCTACGGTTCCCACCTCGCCATGAGCGCGATCCGACGGCACCCGGACGCCTTCGCCCGCGCCGTGTTTTGCGGTTTCGAGGGACCCGACCAAACGCTGAAGTACCCTGCGCAGATCGACGCCCAGATGCGGCGCATCGCGGCCCGGGTCGCCGATCAGGGCGGACCGGCCGATCTCATCGCCCTCATGCGTCGGGTCCACCGTCGTCTCCACGAAACGCCGCTTCTGCTCTCCGCCGGCGCCGGCGAAGGGTCGACGGCTCTCGGAGAGGCGGGTCTGCGCCACATCGTCGCCGGATGGTGCAGCCTCAGCAACCGGATGGGCCGCATCGCGCGGCTCTATTCGGATCTGGACGCGGGAGGGAGCCAGGCCGCGGCCGAAGCGGTCGCCCTCTTCCAGAAGTCCTGGCCCAAGCCCCCCGCCTTTTTCCTGAACGACTCCGCATCGGGAGTCAGCCGCGAACGGCTCGCCGAGATCGAGCGCGAGACCCGGTCGGACCATCGGACCGTTGGTCCCGTTCTCGGCAACGCGGTCAACTGGCCCTTTCCCGACGTGCGCGACCTTTGGGGGCAGCGCGATCTGGGCAGCCGCTTTCGCGCCCCCCTCGCGACCGATCTGCCGATCCTCGTCTTCACCGGCGGGCTGGACGGGTTCACGCCGTCTTCGAACGTCGCGGAAGCGCTGGCCCACCTCCCAAACGCCGTTCACCGCGAGATCGCGAACGCCGCCCACAACGATCTCCTCCTCTGTCCGACCGCGGTGGAGGCGATGGCCCGCTTTGTGGCCGGAGGCAGCGTCGATGTGGGCGTCGAACACGCCGTACCCGTGCCGACGCTCGTCTAGTACGATTCGGACGAAGCGAACGGGCGGTTGCGGCGAGGCGGAAGATCCGCGTCGGGAACGGCGACGATCGGTTCGAGAATTGGATCGATCTGCAGGCTTTCTGGAATGGGCACCGACAAGACATCGAGCCCGGCAACCACCTTTCGGTAGTCGGCCTCGGCTTCGGCCAGCTCGGCCCGCAACGCCTCGTACTGACGCCGGTAGACCGCTTCCGCCATCCGAACCGCCTGCTCGGCCCGCTGGCGCGCCTGGTTGACGGTCTGGCGTAGCTGAGACTCCAGACTGGCCCGGTTGGCGCTTTGGACGATCTGAACCATGATCATCAGAACGATCGGCATCGAAGCGACGGCGAGTCCGATGGACACCACCGGACCTTCGATGACGTTGGCTCGGCCGAGACTGGCGAGAACGACCTGGGCGACGAGCCCGAGGCACACCAGACCGCAACCGAAGCCGGCAGCCGCCATACATCCTCGGTCGGTGGCGCTGTGTTCGAGATCGAATTCGGCCAACCGGTCGAGCATCTCCCGCTCCGCCGCGCGAACGGTGTCGCGCGACTGCATGTCGGCCTGCTCGCGCTGATGGAGGGCCTCCTCGATCTCGGACCGGACCGCCTTGATCCGATCGACGTCCGAACGAACTTCTCGCAGGATCGCCTCTCTGGCGAGGTCGAGAATCGCACGGGCCGCCGCCTGGGCCGACAGCCCGGCGTAGGCAGCTTCAAAGTATCCCGCCGTCGCCCAGTCCTCTTGGCGGATCTTGCCCGTCTTCTCCAGCCATTGCGGATCGTCGATACCCGATGTTCGAAGGGCCTCGCGGGCGAGCGCTTTGGCCTCCTTCACGGCCTGAAGCTGCGTCGACGCCTCCATGCGGGCCGCCCGCTGAACGTCCACCCAGATGCCCGCCATCGCCAGGCTCATCGTGCCCACCTCATGCCGCCCACTCCGCCGCCTTCGCCTCTTGGAAGTCGAACGTCGATCGCAACGCGAGAATCGGGAGTCTCCGGATCGCGCGCCGCACCAGCGCATAGGCCACCTCGGGCCGGTCGGCCATCGTCGCGTACAGTCCGGCCTCGTACAGACCCATCGGATCCTCCCGCAGCGCCAATCCCCGGTTCGCCGTGCTCAGAGCGGCCGCGTAGTCGCCCCTTTGAGCCTGGATAGCCGCCAGTTGGCGCGTCGCGAGCACGAACAGTCCGTCTTGGCTGTCGGGCAGCGACATCACGGCCCGAAAGAGAGTCTGCTCGCACGTGTCGAAAGCGCCCTGGCTCTTCCACTGAAGCCACCCCACGAGCAGAGCCTGGAGACCTTCGGCTTCTCCTTCCGGCACCGGCAGCTCGCGGTAGATGGCCATCGCCTCGGACCAGGCGGACTGCCGCTCCCGCGGGTCGGCCGCCGCACCCGCCTCCATCAACTCGTCGGCCTGCCGTGCCAACTCGGCGCTCGAGCCGCCCATGCGCCGGAACCGACGGATCATCGCGTCGTGGAAGACCTTCGCGTCGCCCAACAGCGAGATCCGCCACTCTTCCAGATCCGATTTGATGCCGGCCAGGACGAAGTCCTCCTCCTCTCGCTCGAGGCCCCCCGGGGCCAACAGGCTGTGGCAGACCTTCGACGCGCTGTTGAAGAACAGCTTCAACTCGGGGTCGGGCTCGCGGAGCGACTCGAAACCGTCGATCGCGTCGAGGCAGCGACGGGCCATCTCCTCAGCCTGTCCGAGCAGCCACTCCTCGAGGGGTCGAGGGGCAGGCGACAGAACGGCGACATGCAACCGGATGTCGATGTCGAGAGGCACGCAGCCGGGCCAGAGAAGCCCGGGCCCAAGGCACTCGGAGAGGTTCATATGTCGCCTGATAGGATTATCGGGTCCAAACCTGACGAACCTTCAGGACGTGAAACTCGAGACAGTCGCGCCGGGCGCTACCCGCGCCGCGACATCGGACGCTTTCTCCGGCTGCCGACCCCGATCTTGCCTCCCGAGACGCCGATCAGCCGTCGCAGAGAGTCGATCTCGTCCCGAACCTTGGCCGCGTCCTCAAACTGAAGAGCCTTGGCATAGCCCTTCATCTTCCTCTCCAGCGCGTCGATCAGCATCGGCACGTCGTCGAGGCGGATCGGCTGGCCGTCCGGTCCGGTCGGCAGATTCCCCAGCTCGCCGTATGGAGACTGAACCTCGGCCACGGCGTCCCCCCCGTACAGCCGAATCGTCTCCCGGACCTCCTTTTTGATCGTCTGGGGGGACGTGCCGTGTTCGGCGTTGTACTGGATCTGGATCTCCCGGCGTCGGTTGGTCTCCTCGATGGCTCGTTCCATCGAACCCGTGATCGTGTCGGCGTACAGGATCACTTTGCCGTCGACGTTGCGGGCCGCCCGACCGATGGTTTGGACCAGAGACGTTTCGGAACGGAGAAAACCCTCTTTGTCGGCGTCGAGAATGGCGACCAAGGTCACCTCGGGAAGGTCGAGACCTTCTCGAAGAAGGTTGACCCCGACGACGACGTCGTAGACGCCTAGGCGCAGATCGCGCAGAATCTCGGGCCGCTCCAGCGAGTGCACATTCGAATGGATGTAGTTGACCTTGATTCCCAAGTCTTGCAGATAGCCGGTCAGATCCTCCGCCATCCGCTTTGTGAGGGTGGTGACCAGCGTCCTCTCTCCCTTTGCGACCCGGACTTTCACCTCCTCGATCAGGTCGTCGATCTGCCCCGCCGTCGGTCGGATGACGACCTCGGGGTCCACGATGTACGTCGGACGGATGACCTGATCGACTCGCTGCGACTCGTTTTCGCGTTCGAACGGCCCGGGGGTCGCGCTGACGAAAACGACCTGCGGGACGCGGGCGAGGAACTCCTCGAACTTCAGCGGACGGTTGTCGAGCGCGCTCGGAAGGCGGAAGCCGTAGTCGACGAGAACCGACTTTCGCTGGAGGTCGCCGTTATACATCGCCCGGATCTGCGGCAGGGTCTGGTGCGACTCGTCGATGAACACGATCGCATCCTTGGGCAGGAAGTCGAGGAGCGTGTACGGAGGTTCGCCCGGCTGACGGCCGTCAAAGTAGCGCGAGTAGTTCTCGATCCCGTTGCAGTACCCGACCTCCCTCATCATCTCGAGATCGAACGTGACCCGCTGTTGCAGACGCTGCGCTTCCAGCAGCTTGCCCTGCGAGATGAACTGCTGGACGCGCTCGTCCCGCTCCGCTTCGATGAGCTCGACGATGCTCTCGAGCCTCTCCCACGGCGTGACGTAGTGGGTAGCCGGAAAGACGCTGACTTTCTGAGGCTCGTCCAAGACGTGCATCGTAAGGGGGTCGACGAGCCGGATCCGCTCGACGACGTCCCCGAAGAACTCCACCCGGGTGACGATCTCCTCGTCCTTGGGCTGAATCTCCAGCGTGTCGCCGCGGACGCGGAACGTGCCGCGGTCCAGGACCAGGTCGTTCCGGGTGAACTGCATCTGGGTCAGCTTGAGCAGGGCGTCGTCGAGCGCGAAGGCGGAACCGGTCTCGAAGGTGACGACCGATTCGGCGTAGGTGTCGGGCGACCCCAAGCCGTAGATGCACGAGACGCTGGCCACGATGATGACATCGCGCCTCTCGAGTACGGCCTGGGTTGCGGCGTGCCGCAACCGGTCGATCTCCTCGTTGACGCTCGAGTCCTTTTCGATGTAGGTGTCGGACTGCGGGACATAGGCTTCCGGCTGGTAGTAGTCGTAGTAGCTGATGAAGTACTCGACCGCGTTTTCCGGGAAGAAGGCCCGGAACTCCTGACACAGCTGGGCGGCCAACGTTTTGTTGTGGGCGATCACCAGAGCCGGCCGCTGAGTCCGCGCGATGACCGACGCCATGGTGAACGTCTTGCCCGTGCCGGTGGCGCCCAACAGGGTTTGAAACCGGTACCCGGCGTCGATCCCTTCGACCAGCTTCTCGATCGCCTGGCCTTGATCGCCCTTGGGTTCGAAGTCTCCAGCCAGCCGGATCGGAGTGTCGTATTGGACGATCATGAACGAAGATTACTTCGACTGAAGCGACGGTCAGGGACTGCACCCCAACGTCCGAAGGGCGTCCGACCCGATCGGATCGGACGCCCAGAAGCCGGTTCCGCGAAATCGACGTTTCCCGGTCGAGAAGGATCAGCGGCGGCGTCGGCGCGCGGCCAGCATGCCGAATCCGAGCGTGACCGCCGCCATCGTTGCGGGCTCGGGAACGACGGTGTACGACTGCTCGACGAGGCCGACGGCGGCGAAGTCGAAGTCGTTGGTGTCGGCCGTCGCGTCCACGCGGATGTTCTTGGTGACGAAGATCGTCGTCGCGCTGCCGTCGAACTCCATATAGTGGTTGATCGGGAGGTCGCCGTCGGCCGGGGCCACGGCGGAGAAGGAACCGAGCAGAGGACCGAACGGCGAACCGGACCGAATCTCCTCGTCGATCCCGACGATGCCCGAACCGAGGGCGCCGCCGAGAACGCTGAGATTCATGCCCGTGATCTCGAATCCCGGGGCCGCGGCCGCCTGGTAGCTGATCGTGATCGTCCCGCTGCGCACGGCCTGAAAGTCTCCGGCCATCGCATCGGCAAAGTGAAAGTCGATGTCGCTGGTGCCCGTGAACACCGCCGATTGGGTGAAGCCCGCCGGCAGCGTGACCACGATGTTCGAAAAGGTGATGGTCGCGAACGACGCCGAGGCCGCCATCAGCAGGCCACCGGCGACAGTCAGACGGGACAATCCAAATTTCAGCGAAGACACCATATTCA
>JBDNCL010000269.1:0-2987 GCA_046719655.1 Fimbriimonadaceae bacterium | reverse complement strand
GAGCGCGCCGGTCGTTTTGGCGTTGCGGCAGATGGCGCCGTCGGTCGAGACGGTGGTGGTCTCGACGGGCCAGCACCGAGAGATGCTCGAGCAGGCGCTGAACGCCTTCGGCCTGAAAGCCGAACACGACCTCGCGATCATGCGCCAGGGTCAGACGCTGGCCGAGATCACGACTCGGGCGATGGAGGGGCTCGACCGCACGTTCGCCGACGTCGCGCCCGACTACGTCGCGGCCCAGGGCGACACGACGACCACGTTTGTGGCCGGGGTGGTCGCCTTCTACCGGCGCATCCCGTTCGGGCACGTCGAGGCGGGGCTGCGCACCCCGACGATCGACTCGCCGTTTCCCGAGGAGTTCAACCGCCGGGCGGCGGGGCTCGTCGCCACGCACCACTTCGCGCCGACCGCCTGGGCGCGCGACAACCTCCTCGCCGAAAACAAGCCCGCCGACCGCATCTTCGTCACGGGGAACACGGGGATCGACGCCGTCCAGCGGGTGGCGTCGGAGCAGGAGCAGACCTGGTGGCCGGACGACCCGGCCCGCGTCGTTCTTCTCACCACGCACCGGAGGGAAAACTGGGGCGAACCCCAGCGCCGCATCGCGGCGACCGCCCGCCGCATCGTCGAGGCGTTCGAGGACGTGCGCCTGGTCGTGCCGATGCACCGAAACCCGCAGGTTCGGGAAGTCCTGCACCGCGTTTTGGACGGACACGAGCGGATCCACCTCATCGAGCCGCCCGACTACGCGCCGTTCACCAAGCTGATGCAGCGGAGCACGATCATCTTGACCGACTCGGGAGGCGTTCAGGAGGAGGCGCCGAGCTTCGGGGTGCCGGTCCTGGTTCTTCGGGAGCACACCGAGCGTCCCGAAGGGGTCCAGGCGGGAGCCGCCAAGCTCGTCGGTACGGACGAGGAGGTCGTCTTCGCGGCCGCGGTCTCCCTTCTCACCGACCCCCAGGCGTACGCGAAAATGGTCCACGCCGGCAGCCCGTACGGCGACGGCCGCGCCTCGGAGCGGGTGGCGTCCGTCATCTTGCGGTCCCTCGGGATCGATGCCCCCGAGGTGCCGATGTGGATCTAGTCCAGGCCGTCATCCTCGGGATCGTCCAGGGCATCACAGAGTGGCTGCCGATCAGCAGCACGGCCCACCTCCGGGTCGTTCCGGCTCTGTTCGGCTGGGACGACCCCGGTTCGGCGTTCACGGCTGTCATCCAGCTGGGCACGATCTTGGCCGTCGTCCTCTACTTCTGGTCCGACCTGGTCCGGTATATCGGAGGCTGGCTCAAGAGCCTCTTCGGCGGTCCGAAGGGCACGGTGGAAGCGAAGATGGGTTGGGGGGTCTTCGTCGGAACCCTCCCGATCCTGTTCGCCGGATATTTCGGCCGCGAGTGGATCACGGGGCCGCTTCGCTCTCTGAACGTCATCGCGGGCAGCCTGATCGGGTTCGGCCTGATCATGTTTGCGGCCGACCGACTGGCGTCGCGGCAGCGCGACATGGAGCAGGTGGACGTGAGGGACGGGCTCGTCGTCGGTCTGTTCCAGGTTCTGTCTCTGATCCCGGGTGTCAGTCGGAGCGGGAGCACGATGACGGGCGCGTTCCTGCGGGGCTTCGACCGGCCGACGGCGGCCCGGTTCTCCTTCCTTCTGTCGCTGCCGAGCATCACGGCGGCCGGGCTGTTCCAGCTCTACGACGAGCGCGACATGATCTTGCGGGAGCGGCTGCTGCCCGTTCTCGTGGCGACCGCGGTGTCCTTCGTGGTGGGCTATGCGTCGATCGCCTGGCTGATCCGCTACCTGCAGAGGCACGGTCTCGGCGCGTTCGTCGCGTACCGGATCCTGCTCGGAATCCTGCTGATCGTCTTGGTCCAGACCGGGACGGTTCCGGCCGACGCGGCTCCGGCCGCCGGACCGGCGCCCGCGGAGCGGTTCGAGAGTCCTGCATCGGACCGCGTCGCCCCGATTCCCGACCGGTAACATCGCGGCGTGTTCTTCAAGCGGCCCAAGCCTCCGGTCCAACCGGAGTGGATCGTGGTCGGGCTCGGCAACCCGGGACCCGAGTACGCGGGCACGCGCCACAACGTCGGGTTCGAGGTGGTCGAGCGGTTGGCGGCCCGACACCGGATCAAGCTCGACCAGGCCCAGCACCAGGCCCGGCTCGGACTCGGGACGATCGACTCGGTCGGCGTCGCGCTGGTCAAGCCGCTGACCTACATGAACCGCAGCGGGCGGGCGGTGGCGCCGCTGGCCCGCAAGTTCGACCTCAAGCCCGACCGGATCCTGGTGATCGCCGACGACCTGGATCTCCCCACCGGGAAGGTTCGGATCCGTCCCAAGGGCAGCGCCGGGGGGCACAACGGCCACAAGTCGCTCATCGAGTCTCTCGGCACCACCGAGTACCCGCGCATCAAGATCGGGATCGGCCGTCCGAAGGACGAGACGGTGGATCACGTGCTGAGCAAGTTCCACCCCGAAGAAAGGGCGACCGTGAAGGAGGCGATCGAGCTGGCAGCCGACGTGGTCGAGTCGGTACTCGCGGACGGTCTGGAGAAGGCGATCTCCCGGTTTCCGTCCAACCAGTCGGGAAGCGGCCCGAGTTCCGACTAGAGCGACACCGACGTGCGGTACGGCTCGAAGGCTTCCGTCCTTTCGACGTAGGTGTGCTGGGTGTGGAAGACGTGTACGGGCTCGAGGCTTCGGCTCCACACGCTCTGGTTCCGCCCCATGAACACGTAGTAGACGTGGGTGCCGTCCTTGGTTTTGGCCCAACGGTTCACGCCGCACCCGGTCTGCAGCACGACGAAGAAGCCGGGCGGGATGGCTTCGTCGTCGGCGAACGCGAACGCGCCGCGCGACAGGTCGTTGGTCGCCAGGCAGGACTCGGATATGACGGCGTGGCCCCGGAGGCGAATCCGCATCGACCCCTGGTTCTGCAGCAGAACAAACTCCTGTTCCGGCCTTTCGTGGCGTTGTATTCCGACGATTCTCAG
>JBDNCL010000268.1:0-3136 GCA_046719655.1 Fimbriimonadaceae bacterium | reverse complement strand
AATCTACGAACTCCACAAGCACACGGGAGGCGTCCCCCGCCTCATCTGTCAGCTGGCCGACAACGCCCTCCTCATCGGAATGGCGAAGAAGGCCAAGCTCGTGGACGGCTTCCTGATGCACGAGGTCATCAACGAGATGTCTGGAAAGGAGCGTGCCGCGTGAATCTAGCCGATGCCATTCGCCAAGCCGCCAAGAGGGCGCAGAGCGAATCCGAGACGCAAGCGGTCCCCACCCCCGCGCCGACCGGAGAGCCGCCGACTTCGGAATCGCAGTTCGACAGGAACCAGCCGTCTCCCGGCGACGAGACCCCGTTCGAGGCGCCGACCGTTCCGGCGGACCCGACGATCGACGCTCTCAAGAAAGACCTCGCCGAGGGCGCACCGAAAACGGTGCCCCTGTTCCCGCCGGGTCTCGCTCCCGAGCCTGAGGACATCGAGTTCGTCGTCGACGCCGTCACCCACGAGCCCGTCCCGGCTCCCGAACCGCCGAGCGGACCCGTCCGCACGGGCAACGTGGTCCGCCTCGAGATGTTTCTGTCGCCCGAGCAGATGACGACGCTCCTGAAGTCCGTCATCGGCAGCCAGCACTCGGTCATGACGATCCGAGAAGCCGCCGCCTACTTGCGCGTCAACTCGAACGCGCTCGAACAGATGGCCGAAAACGGTGAGATTCCCGCGTTCCAGATCGAGGGGCGTTGGCGGTTCCAGCGTTCGACCGTCGACGAGTGGCTGTCCATTCAGTCGCTCCGCCAAGAGAGGGATAACGATGTCGCTTAAGATGTTTCGCCGGACCCAGGCCGTCGGCCTCGACCTCGGACACCACGCCATCCGAGTCGTCGATCTGCAGCGGACGCACACCGGGTGGCAGTTCAACCGGATGGGCTGGACGCCGACCCCGGCGGACGCGGTCAAGGACGGGGTGGTGATCGACCCCGAAGCGGTCGGATTCGCGATCAAGCACCTTCTCCGCGAGGCGCACGTGACGGCGAACTCCGCGCACATCGCGGTCGCGGGAGGTTCGGTCGTCGTCCGCAACGTGCGGATGCCGCTCATGCCGGAGGCCACCCTGCGCAAGTCGATCCAGTTCGAGGCCGGCCGGTATGTCCCGAGCTCGGTGGAGGACAGCTATATCGAGTTCGAGATCCTCGGGCGGACGGCCGAGAATCAGATGGACGTTCTGATCGTCGCCGCTCCCAAGGAGATCGTCGAGTCGCGGGTGGCGGCGTGCCGCTTCGCGGGTCTCGAGACCGAGTCGGTCGACGTCGAGGTCTTCGCCGCGTACCGGTCTCTGATCGAGGCCGACCCCGAGCACGACACGAGCGACAAGACGATCGCTCTGGTCGACATCGGGTCGGCGACGACCCACATCAGCGTCGTTCAGCGGGGCAACTTCGCCATGACCCGGACCATCGGGCAGGGCGGCGGCGTGCTCACCGAAGCTTTGAAGACCTACTTCAAGCTCGACGACGAGAACGCGGAAGCCGGCAAGGCGGCCCTCGATCTGACCGAACTGATGGACGACACGAAGCCGAAGGAAAACCCGCCGCTGCGGGTGCTTCAGCCCCACATCGACGACCTGATCCGCGAAATCCGCCGATCGCTCAACTACTTCCAGTCCCAGCAGACCGAAGGCGTCGAGAACAAGACGATCGACCAGATCTTGCTGACGGGCGGCGGGTCGAGGCTGGCCCAGCTGGCGGCCTACGTCGGGCACAAGCTCGGCATCCCGACCACCACGGTCGGCCTTTTCGACAATGCCCGCTTCGCGCGCCCCGACGCCGGAGACGACCCGGGTTGCGAGTGGAGCGTCGCCTGCGGACTGGCGATGCGCTCGCACGCCCGCGCCAAGTCCAAGGCCGCCTGACGAGCGAGGAGCACCCACCATGCCCATGATCAACCTGATCGAAGAACAGCGTCTGGCGCTCAAGCGAGCCGAGGCGAAGACGCGACTGGCGTTCTTTGCGTTCGTCGTCGTGCTGGGCCTGGCCGTGGTCGGCAACGGCGCGCTGCTGTTCGTCGGCGAAGTGACGAACGCCGAAGCCAGCCGCCTGCGGGCCAAAGCCCAAATGCAGAAGCCGCTCACGACCCAGATCGAGGCCGCCCAGAAGGTGCTGGCCGAAATGACGCCCCGGCTCACCACCCTCCAGAACGCGCAGGAGTTCACCAACAAGTGGAGCCGGATCCTCACCCACCTGACGAAGCAGACCCCCGAGAACATCACGATGTCGGGGATCCGCGCCAACGCGGCCGACCCGTCCAAGCCGATCGCGGTGACGTTCATGGGTACGAGCACCAAGCTTGAGACGGTCGGCGAGTTTCTCCTCCGCCTTCAGCTGTGCGAGGACCTGGAGTCGATCCAGTTGCGGTTCGCGCAAGAGCGCACCACGACCGGCCCTCGGATGATCGAATTCGAGACCGCGGCCGACATCAAGGACACGGCCGAGCAGAGGGCCAAGGACGAAAAGGAGGCCGAGAAGTGAAGCGCGCTCCGAAACCCACTCTGTTCCTCATCCTCATCGGCGTGACGATCCTCGCCGGCGCGGGGAGCGCCTTCCTGCTTTGGGGGCGGATCCAGTCCTCGATGCAGGAGATCGCCAATCTGAAGCGGGATGCCCGCGAGCCCGAAGAACTCGAAAAGGAACTGGCGACCGTTTCCGCCCAAGTCGACGAGAGCCGCACCCGTCTGGCTCACCTCGAGCGGAACGTGCCCCAGTTCGCCTACATCCCGACGATGCTGCGCGAACTCGAGCAGATGGGCCGCAGCAAGGGGATCGAAGTGTTCGGCGCCCGCCCGGTGCCGGTCGTCGTGGATCCGAAGTCCAAGAAGAAGCGGGCTCCCTACGAGGAGCTCACAATCGAGATCAAGGGACGCGGCACCTACCCCAACGCCCTCGCGTTCATCGACGCCCTGAAGACGTTCCCGAAGGTCGTCGCCGCCCGATCCGTGACGATCGTCCCGAGTACGGCGGCGAACCGGGAGCAGAGCGGCGGCACCCTCGACATCACGGTCGAGCTGCGCGCCTACCTCTTCCCCCAAGACGAGATCGGCGAGGGCACCTACACCGGCACCATCCGGATCGACCTCGAGTCCGGCAAAACCATCGCCAACTTCAAAAAGGAGAACGCCGAGGTCACC
>JBDNCL010000267.1:0-3145 GCA_046719655.1 Fimbriimonadaceae bacterium | reverse complement strand
CCGTCCCGGCAGACGCTCCCAACCGCACCGTCGCGCGGTCTCCCGCACCAGGAAGCTCCCACTCCTGCACCAGCAAGCTCCCGTTACTGCACCAGTAAGCGCCTGTTCCTGCACCAGCAAGCGCCTGTGCCTGCACCAGCAAACGGTCGTCCGATGCACCAGCAAAAGGCAACTTCTGCCGGTTCGAGAACCGACCGTCGCGATGCGGTCGCGCCCGTCCCTACTCGGCGACTTTGAGCACGCTCAGGAAAGCTTCCTGCGGCAGCTCGATGTTGCCGATGTTCTTCATCCGCTTCTTGCCCTCTTTCTGCTTCTCGAGCAGCTTGCGCTTGCGGGTGATGTCCCCGCCGTAGCACTTGGCGATGACGTTCTTCCGAAACGGCTTGATCGTGTCGGCGGCGATGACCTTGGCCCCGATCGCGGCCTGAACCCGAACTTCGTACTGCTGGCGCGGAACAACCTTCCGAAGCTGCTCGACCATCGCCCGCGCCCGGGTGTAGCTGAACTGCCGGTTCACGATGAACGAAAGCGCGTCGACGATGTCGCCGTTCAGAAGGATGTCGACCTTGACCAGGTCGCCCCGCATGTATCCCGACAGCTCGTAGTCGAACGAGGCATAGCCTCGAGTGGAGCTCTTCAGCTCGTCGAAGAAGTCGAGCAGGATCTCGGCGAGCGGGAGCGTGTAGTAGAGGATCGCCCGGGTCGGCGACGGATACTCGGTCCGCTTGTACACGCCTCGGCGGTCCTGGCACAGCTTCATGACCGCACCCACATACTCGTTGGGCACCATGATGGTGGCGTTGACGGCCGGCTCCTCGATGAAGGCGGTCTCGTTGGGAGGCGGCATCTCGGACGGGTTCGAGATGTGGAGCTCCTCGCCGTTCGTCTTGTGGACCAGGTAGTCGACGCTGGGGGCGGTGAGGATGAGGTCGAGCCCGAACTCGCGCTCCAGGCGCTCGCGCGCGATCTCCATGTGGAGGAGGCCGAGGAACCCGCAACGGAAGCCGAACCCGAGGGCAGCCGACGTTTCGGGCGCAAACGACAGGGCGGCGTCGTTCAGCTGGAGCTTGTAGATCGCGTCGCGGAGCTCGGCGTACTGGTCGGCGTCGCTCGGGTACATTCCGCAGAACACCATCGGCTTCGCGGTCCGATACCCCGGGAGGGGATCGGTCGCCGGACGATCGGCCGAGGTGATCGTGTCGCCGACGGCGGCGTCGCCGATCGTCTTCATGGCGGCGGTGAGGAATCCGACTTCGCCGCACTGCAGAGACGGGGTGATCTGACGCTCGGGTCGGAAGATTCCGACCGAATCGACCACGAATTCGGCGCCGGACGCCATCATCCGGATCCGGTCGCCGGGCCTCACCGATCCGTCCTTGACCCGAACGTAGGCGATGACGCCCTGGTAGCTGTCGAAGTGGGAGTCGTAGATGAGCGCCCGCAGGGGTGCGTCGGGATCGCCCTTGGGGGGGTGCATGCGGGTCACCACCGCTTCGAGGACGTCTTCGATCCCGAGGCCGGTCTTGGCGCTCGTCTGGACGGCGTCGTGGGCCTCGACCGCGACCGCCATCTCGATCTCCTCGATGACCCGTTGGACGTCGGCGTGGGGCAGATCGACCTTGTTGATGACGGGAACGATCTCGAGATTCTGGTTCATCGCCATGGACGCGTTGGCGATGGTCTGCGCTTCGACGCCCTGGCTGGCATCGACGACGAGGAGGGCGCCTTCGCAGGCGGCCAGCGCCCGCGACACCTCGTACGTGAAGTCGACGTGCCCCGGAGTGTCGATGAGGTTGAGCTGGTAGGTCGATCCGTCCTTGGCCCGGTACTCCAGCGTGACCGAGGCCATCTTGATCGTGATGCCGCGCTCGCGCTCGAGGTCCATGGAGTCGAGCATCTGCTCGCGGGCGGTGCCGCGTACCGCGCCACACCGTTCGATCAGGCGGTCGGCGAGGGTGGACTTCCCGTGATCGATGTGGGCGATGATGCAGAAGTTTCGGATGTGAGACTGGTCCATGGAAGCAGGCGATTCATTCTACCGGCGGAGGGGACACGGTCCGATTTCGGGACGATCGGACCCTCGCGGGTCGAGCTCGGAGGCGGGTGCCCAGGCTCTTCTACGAAAATGGCCGACTCGGAGTCCCTTTTTGCGTGTATCTTTGACAGGTGTTCGAAATCCGAATCGCCCGGCCGATTTCGAAGGAGGGCGGCGGGCGGGGAAGTCGAACGCTGGGAGAACATGTCATGCGTAAGTTCATTGTCGTTGCCGTGTTCGCCGGGGCTCTTTCCAGCGCCTTTGCGTTCACGTCCGTGCCGATGGCTTCGGCAGGCTCGGCCGTATCTTCGAAGGAGCTGACTTCGAATCCGGCGCCGATCATGCCGAATCTCGGCTCACTCTCGGGTGTTCCCTCTCCGGGCGCGAGCGCCGGCTCGCTGTCGGGCAACCTCGCGTCCGGCAACTTCGGCGGCGGCTTCCAAGCTACGGCCGTCCCGGCGGACCCGGTTCCGGAGCCGTTCACGCTGGCCCTCGTCGCCGGTGCGGCGGCCGCCGCGATCCGCCGCGTCAAGAAGGCTCGCTGAGAGAATCGAACTCGCCGGTGCCAGGCCCGGTCGCTTTGGCATCGGCCCGACCTGTCCGATTTGCCCGGGTCCTTGGACCCAGGTGAATCCTCTAGGATTCGGGCCTCTCGCCGAGAGGCCGACGACCGTACCGAAAACCGACCACGAACGGCAACGACGCCGAACTCCCGCATCCTCCCCGGCCGCCCTCGGCGGCCGCAAACGAGAAGCGGCCGACGGACTGGTTTCCGTCGGCCGCTCATTGTCGGGGTCGAGGGGCGATCAGCCCTTGGCGGCGGTGGCGAGCGCCTGCTCGCCCAAGATCTCCGTGACGATCGTGGTCTGGGTGATCCGGTACTTGCGGGCCCTCGGAGCCATGTAGGTCACGTCGACCTTCTCGCTCAAGTCGAACGTGGGTCCGTTCGGCGTCCAGATCGCCTTGGTCGTGCAGAGCCAGCGTTCGTCGTCGCGCTGGGGCGTGTCCATCTTGAAGTGGGCCCCGCGGGACTCGTCGCGCACGATCGCCCCGCCGACGATGGCCTTCGCCATCTCGATCATGTGCTTGACCGACCGGGTGAACGGCACG
>JBDNCL010000266.1:0-3147 GCA_046719655.1 Fimbriimonadaceae bacterium | reverse complement strand
CCCGGCGAAGGACGCCAGAGGAAACTGGGCGAATCCGCCGGCGGGGTCGGGAGCGACCGTGATCGTGGTGTCGACGATGTCCCGTCGGAACACCTGGCCGCCGTCGCTGATCCAGCAGGTCATCGCCAGGCGGTACTGCCGGACTCGGTTGGCGTCGCGGGGCAGGGCGATCACGGCGTCCGGTTCCCCGACGTCTTCGAGGTAGACCTCGTAGTCGAACGTGCGCCACCCGCCCGGCAGGCCCTCCCTCTTGACGAGGTCGTTCCCATAGACCTGGAACAGGCTGTCGAGGTTCGGGTTGAAGACGATCGGCCCGAACTGCAGCAGCATGATGCCGGCGAAGGCGGAACCGACGGCCCGCGGCGCCGGCACCGGCCCGCCCTCTCCGACGATGCGCCGGTACAGGTTGGCGCCCGAGAGGAAGGGCCACGGCGCGAGGGCGTTGCCGCCCGCGTCGAGCACGTCGCCGGCGGCGCTGATGCCGACACCGGCCAGAGACAGGTCGTCCTGACGGCGGCCGAGGTCGGCGACGACGGTCGTGGGCGAGCCGAAGATGTACTGCACGGGCAGAACCATCTCGGGCACCTGGTCGGGCCGGCTCTTGACCGCCTCGATCTGGCTCCGGGCCAGCTCCGTCGCCACCGAGTTGCTCCTGGTCGTGCGGAGCGCCGAGAAGCCGCCCGGAAAGACCTGGACCACGCCCAGGATCCCGACGAGCAGCACGACGATCACCACGAGCAGTTCGACCAGCGACGTTCCCTGATTGCGCCTGCTGCGATTCATCCGTTTCGATCTCCTCAAAATCTTCCGTCGTCTCCAGATTCGGCCGGACGTCACGGGGTGACGCGCCAGGAGCGCTCCGCCATGTCTCGGGAATCGATCACGCGGGCCGAACCGCCCAGAAGGAGCACGATGTCCCGCTTGGTCCGCGTGGGAACTCCGGCCGTGTACTCGCGGAAGAAGGAGTTCCAGGTGACGACCGTGTTCTCGGGCGGGTCGTCGTAACCGAGCTGCCGGGGGTCGTCCAAGATGTTGCCGAGTTCGTCGGGCTGGGGGTTGCACGGGTCGGCCGGCGTCGACCACCGGGTCCAGAACAGGGCGTACCGCAGCTCGTTGCGGGTCGAGCCCCCGACCGGAACGGGAGCGACGTCGTAGCCGCTGATGCGGTAGAAGCGGGCCGGGATCGCGGCGCACACCCCCGACGCGACGAACGGCCGGATCACCGGGTCCCCGGGTCCGAACCTCTGGCGGGCGTTCGCCAGGTCGTCGGTCGCGTCGATCACGCCGTCGCGGTTGGCGTCGTACGTGGGGGCGGTGCCGACCGGACGCGGATCCTGGGGCGGCCAGACCGCCGTGGTGACCGCGTCGTTGCCGACCCGGTTCTGCGACGGCCTCAGGATGTCGAGAGAGTTGACCCTCTTCGGGTAGAGGAAGCCGCTCAGCAGGTTGGCGGGCACGATGTCGTTCGCCAACGGGTCGCCGCTGTAGGTCGTGACGTAGCCCAAGAGGGCAGGGGGGAAGCCACCCTGGTCCGCCCGATAGAGCTGGAGCGCCGAGCGAAGGTCGTTCATCCGCGAGATGTCCGAACTTCGATAGGCGCTGTCTTTGGACCGGGCCAGCACCGGCAGGATGATCGCCGACAGGATCGCGATGATCGCGATCACGGTCAGAAGTTCGATCAAGGTAAAAGCTTTCTTCCGTGTGAACATGCGCACGCTCCGGCGAGACACCATCTTTACGACCCCCATATCTTCTCCCATGTTCCCGATCCCCTTTTTCGGCCCGATCCGACCGGCCGAGCACGCGAGCCCGGTCGCCCGGCGGCCGCCGCGCCGGATTCAGGCGCCGAACGCCCACCGCGCGTAGGCGTCGACCAGACGCCCGAGTTCGGCCTGAAACACGGCCGCTCCGATCGCGCCCAAAGCCAGATAAGGACCGAACGGGATCATCGTCCGTTCGGCCTCCCACTCGTCTTCTTCGGGGAGCGGTTCGAAGGGAGCCTCCCCGAAATACTGTTGGTACAGTTTGGGAACAAACAGTCCTGCGATGTCAACGAGGAACAGGTAGCCCAGCCCGCACTTGACGAGCGAACCGATCGACTCGGGCTCGATCTCCTCGTCCGGCTCTTCGGCGGCGGCCTCTCCCGTCTTGGGCTTGGCGAGGACCTGGAGGATTCCGAGCACGGCTCCGAGGAGGACCGCCAGGGCGAAACTGATCAGGGCGCTGCCCGCAAAGAGCACGGCCCCCACCCCGCGGGCCATCTTGATGTCTCCGTGCCCCATCGCGTCCCGGCGGAACAGCACCCGGCCGAGAAAGGCGATGCCCCAGAGCGTTCCGACCCCCACGAACCATCCGACGAGCGAACTGGGCAGTCCCCATGTCCCGCCGATCCAGGCGACGGCCTGGGGGTCGCCGACGACGAACAGCCAGACGTTGTAGCCGATGCCGACCGCCCAGAGAAAGGCGTTGATCTGATCGGGGATGATGTAGAGTTCGAGGTCGATGAAGATGATCGCCACGAGGGTGGCCGCCGCCAGGGCATAGGCCACCGCTTTGCCCGGGTCCCACGACGCGACGAGATACTGGTGCCAGATACCGGCCCAGATCGCGCCGGTGACGAGCTCGACCACGAAGTATCGGGGCGAGACCTTGGCGCCGCAGTAGCGACACCGCCCGCGCTGGAGCAGCCAGCTGAAAAGGGGGACCAGGTCGGCGGGGCCGAGCTGGTGTCGGCACTTCGGGCAGAACGAGTGTCTCGGCTCGGAGAGAGACATCGCCCTCGGGGTGCGATAGATGACGACATTCAGAAAGCTGCCGATCGCCGCCCCGATCATCAGCCCCACGATCCATGTCCACTCCGGAAACAACTCGCCTCCTGCCGCGCCGCGCCGGATCGGCTCCCATCAAGGACGCCCGACGAAGGATGTTCGATGCTACCCATTCCGAATCGGCTCGAACCGGGGGCCGACGCGGCCGGCCCGACCTTCGAAAAGACGGCGCGCTCCCGACCGAGGGTCGGGAGCGCGCTCGCCGTTTCGGGCCGAGGGCTCTACTCCATGCCGCCGCCGCCCGACAGGTTGCTGATGACGCTGGCGAAGGGCAGGAACATGGAGATGACGATGAAGCCGACGATGAAGCCCATCAGCA
>JBDNCL010000265.1:0-3172 GCA_046719655.1 Fimbriimonadaceae bacterium | reverse complement strand
CTCGCCGCCGTCGTCGGCGGCATCGGCGCGAACCGACTCAACCCCGGGAAATATTTCTACGACAACGCGATCATGGGGATCCAGCTCATCGAGCGGTCCCGCGTGCTCGGGGTCGGGAAGTTCGTCGCGGTCGGCACGATCTGCGCCTACCCGAAATTCACGCCCGTACCGTTTCGAGAAGACGATCTTTGGAACGGTTATCCGGAAGAGACCAACGCTCCCTACGGCCTCGCCAAGAAGATGATGCTGGTGCAGGCCCAGTCGTACCGGGCTCAGTACGGATACAACGCCATCTACCTCCTGCCCGTCAACCTCTACGGTCCCCGCGACAACTTCGACCTCCAAAGCTCCCACGTCATTCCCGCCCTCATCCGCAAGTGCCTGGAGGCGAAGGAGTCGGGCGCGAAGTCGATCCGGCTGTGGGGAGACGGCAGTCCGAGCCGGGAATTTCTCTACGTCGAGGACGCCGCCGAAGGAATCCTGCTGGCCGCCGAGCGCTACGACGGCGAACTGCCCATCAATCTCGGCACTCAGCGCGAGGTGGTGATCCGGGATCTCGCCCGAATGATCGCCGACGCCACCGGGTTCGAAGGCGAAATCGAGTGGGACACGACCCAACCCAACGGTCAACCGCGACGATGCCTCGACATCTCTCGCGCCCGCGAGCTTCTCGGCTTCGAGCCCAAAGTCACTCTGGAGGAGGGCATCTGCCGCACCGTCGAATGGTACGTCGGCCAGCGACAGCCCGTGTGAGGTGCCGGTTTCGGCCGATCCCCCGTTTTGGGCAACATTCGCCGAGGATGGTATGCTTTTTGCCGCACTTGACTTTCGTTGGCGCCGGTGGGTCGATCCCTGTTCGGCCGACTCCGGTTCCGACGCTTGAGGGTTCTTCCCAGGAGAACCGAGAATTCGATTAGGAGATCTCGGCCGATCGCCGGGTTTTGAACGTCCTCGACAAAGGCAGAGTCACGAATCTATGGAACCCAACGCCAGACCACTATCCCTTCGCGATGTCTTGTCCGTCTTCTGGCGGCACAAGATCGCCATGGTCGTCATCGTCGTGGTCTGCATCGTGATCGGTGTCGTGTCCATTCAGACGCGTCCCGTGTACCAGTCGACCACCCAGATCCTGGTCGCGAATCCGGCAGACCGTGGCGGTGCCTATTCCGAGATTCAGATGCCTTCGGCGGAGAGCGACATCGCGACCCAGATCCAGGTTCTGCAGAGCGCGAAGTTGATGATCGAGTGCTTCGAGGCGGCCGGCGTCGACTTCTCGTCCTATGCCGCCAACATCCCGTCCGTCACCGTCGCCCAGGCCGGCACGACCCGAGTCTTCAACGTGTCGGTCAACTCGGTCAGCCCGACCCTCTCCCAGTCGCTGGCCCTCGTGATTCCCGAGGTCTTCCGGCGGTACCAGCTCCAATCCGACCAAGAACAGCTCGACTCGGCGTTGAACTTCCTGATTCAGCGCCGGGCGGAAGAGACGGAAGCCCTCCGCGAGGCCCAGAAGAAGCTGGCCGCGTTCCGGGCCGAGCGCAACCTTTTGCCCCTCGACGCCGAGACGGCCCAACGAACCGGCGGCTTCACCGGTTCCCGCGCCGCCGTCGAACAGGCCCGGATCAGCCTCGAACTGCTTCGGGAGCGCCGTCGGGCGGTCGAGAACAAGCTGCGCACGACGCCCAAGATGATCGAGAATCCGGCCGCCGCGTCCAACCAGCAGGCGATCGAGGCCCAGCGAAACCGGATCAAGGAGCTGGAAGCCCAGCGCGAAGCTCTCCTGATGCGCTTCTTCGAAGACTCTCAGGAGGTCCAGCAGCTCGACATCCAGATCCAGGTGCAGCGGGACATTCTCGCCTCGCTGCCGCGGCAGGTGGACGGTACGGCCGAGACCGTGAACCCGGAGTACCGCAACCTCGAATCGCAGCTCACGGCGATCGATATCGACATCCGCGTCGCCGAGCAGAACCTGGCTCGGGCCATGGCGGCGGCCGGAGAGGCCACCGGCGACTTCCGCGAGTTTCAAGACATCCAGACGGAGCAGCAGGAGCTCGAGAAGGCGGTCGCCATTCGGGAAGAGACGATCGCCGGTCTCCTGAAGAGCATCGAGGACCTGCGCCTTCGCCGCAACACGGTACGCGACCCCGTGACCGTGTTGTCGCCCGCCCGTCCCGCTTCTCAGGTCGAGCCGCGACCGCGCCAGACGATGACGATGGCTCTTCTAGTCGGCGTCTTCCTCGCCGTCGCCTACGCCCTGTTCCGAGACGCTCTCGACGACCGACTCACGGCCGCCGACGACCTCAACGCGATCACCGGTCTGCCCGCCGTCGGCGCCGTGCCCGCCCTGCCGCGCAGCCAGGCCGTGCTCGCCGTACCCGAGCTCCCCAACAACGTGCTGGAGAGCTATCGGCTCCTGCGCTTCAACCTCCTGTTCTCGACCATCGACAGCCCGGTCAAGTCGATGGTCGTGACCAGCACCGACTCGGGCGAAGGCAAGACCGACCTGGCGTGCAACCTGGCCGTGGCCGCGTCGGGCGAAGGCCGGCGCGTCCTCCTCGTCGACGCCAACCTGCGCAACCCGTCCATCCACAAGAAGATGAACGTGGAGGGGAAGCCGGGTCTGACCGACGTCATCATCGGCACGTCGACCCTGGAAGAGAGCCTTCACCAGACCGTGATCCCCGGCCTGCAGGTCCTCACCTGCGGCAGCATGGTCTCCACCCCGACCGACCTTCTCGCTTCGCCCAGCATGCAGGTGCTGTTCAAGAAGATGACCGAGATGGCCGACCTCATCATCTTCGATTCGCCCGCCTGCTCGAAGTTCGCCGACGCCCAGGTGTTGTCGAGCATCGCCGAGGGCGTTCTGTACGTGGGCCGCGTCGGGAAGACCCGCCGCACCGCCATGCGCCGCGGCATCTACGCCCTGCAGCAGGCCCGCGCCCGCGTGCTCGGCGTCGCCCTCAGCGGAGCAAACCCGAAGTAGTCTGGATGCCCACGAGCCGGAACGGACGCCGGCCGATTCCGAAGGGAGGAACGCGCGATCGCATACGGTAAGGCGCTGACGCTGGAAGACACCCGGGTCAAAATGACCCCGATCGAGTTTGTCAAGTGGCAGCTCCGATCGCTCCTCTGCATCTACGTCTTCCTGCTCGTGTTCGAGGGGTTCATCCGCATG
>JBDNCL010000264.1:0-3172 GCA_046719655.1 Fimbriimonadaceae bacterium | reverse complement strand
GGCCGGCGGGGATTGGGCCAGAGCGGCGGTGGCCATCAGCCGGGCGCTCTGGTAGTCGTCCCAGCGCGTCCGCACACCGGCCGTGCGCCACATCCGCCGCGCCGCGGTCCGGTCTCCGCTGGCCGCGAGGAGGCCGGCGGCCATCTGAGGCCAAAACGAGTTGTCCGGTTCGCGGTCGGTCAGAGCGAGGGCCATCTCGATGACGGACTGATTCTCGTGGGGATCGAGCGGTTTGCCCGTCTCCATCCGTTCGGCCGCGGTCTGCATCCACATGCTGGCCACCATCGGGTCGGCGGAGACGGCCAGAGCGGACGCGTTCTCGACGAGCCAGGGCGAGGAACGGATGGCCCGCGACGGACCCCGTTCGACCAGGACGTTCAGGACGGTGGGCCGGGTTCGGGCGTCGAACAGGAGGATCGCCGCCATGCCCACGGCGGCACCGAGAGCGATGCGGGCCGCGAGGTTCATGGCGGACAAGTCTCAGGTTTCAGCGCGTCTCGGGCACCGAACGCGGCTCGAAGGCGGGGATGACGGGCCGGTTGGACCCGTTTCGAACCGGCCGCTCGAGCTTGGCCCCGGCCTCGGGACGGCGGAACTCGGGCAGCTGGGGCGACTGAGCGAGGATCTGGATCGCGGCCAGAACGGCGACGATCGACGCCGCCGCGCCGACGATGGCCGGCGTCCAGTACGTCAGCCCGCTCCGGATCGACTCGACCCGCCAGCGCCGGATCACCCGCTCCTCGAACGAGGCGGGCGGGGCCGGCTCCAGACCGGGGTCGAGGGCCGCCATTCGGAGCATGTTGAGCGCCATCCGCTTTTGAGACTCGAGTTTGGCGCAGGTCGCGCAGACCGCTCGGTGCCGGTCGAGGAAGATCTGCTCCCTTTCGAGCAGGGGCCGGTCGAGCGACTCCGAAACGATGTGGTCGAACCGGCGACAGGAGAGCCGGTGGATCGGCAGGCGGCGGGCGCGCCTCGAAAAGAATGGTCTCATCGCGTTCACTCCGCGACCGCCTCGAGCCATAGTTGGCGGAATCGCTCGCGGGCGGTATGGAGCCGAGAACGGACCGTGCCGACCGGGACCCGCATGACTTCGGCGACCTCTTCGTAGCTGAGCTGCTCCATCTCCCGGAGGACCAACGTGGTTCGGAGCTCGGGCGTGAGCTGGGTCAAGAGACGCTCGATGAGGACCCGGTTTTCGACGTTGCCGCCCTGGTGCGGCTGGACCGAATCGAATTCGGCCACCTCGGGTCGCTTCAGACGCAGGCGGTCCATGCACAGCCGAACACAGATCCGATAGAGAAAGCCGGCGAAGGCGCGGTCCTCGCGGAGACGGTGCAGTTCCCGAAACGCTTTCAGAAAAGCCTCTTGGGCGACGTCCTCAGCCTCGAATCGGTCGCGGAGCAGGTTGGTGGCGGTTCGGATGAGCCGGTTTCGGTGCCGCGAGATGAGCAAACCCAGAGCGGTCTCGTCGCCCTGGCGGCATCGGATCACCCACTGGAGCTCCTCCTGCGCCGCTTCGGCGCGCGACAACGATGTGGCCCTCACGTTCACCATGGCTCCGTTCCGTTCAGTGTACGACACCTGGACGGGACAACGGCTCGGAAACGTTCGCCCCACAAACCGAAGCCGGACTCCGCACCGAAAGGCACGAGCCCGGCTCCGCGTTCGCGGGGGGTGCCCTAGAAGTTCACGGCCGTGACCAAGGTGAAGAAGATGGTCTTGCCGCGGGTGCCGATCTGAGCGCGGACGTTCTCGTTGTGGACGTACCGGAACGCGAAGTTCCCGTCGACCCCGTCGTACTCCCCGATCAGGCTCATGCGGTTGTTGAAGAGCAGTTCGCCGCCGCCGATGATCTTGTCTCGAAACAGTCCCGACCCGTAACCGCCGTGCAGCCTCAGCCCGGCGAACTGATTGTCGAGGGCGGCCGGGGTCATCGCCTCGAACGAGGCGACGCCGAAGACGGTCTGGTTGACGGCATCGGCGGCGTCGATGACCCCGATACCGACTTCGAAGTTCCGCCAGTTGGCCGGGATGATGTTGACCTTGGCGTTGCCGAGAATCTTGCCGTCGGTCCGGTCCCGGCGCTCATAGTACGTGCCGCCGATCTCGACGCTGTCGAAGAGCCCGACGTTCGCGCTCGCGGACCGGTCCTTGCCCAAGGTCACTCCGATCACGATTCGGTCCTTCGACGCCACGTAGGCGTGGGGCACGTTGATCAGGCCGCTGGGGCCGTAGACCGTGTTCACCCGAGCCCGGAGAATGTCGTTGCCCAAATCCCCATCCTGTGCGGGGGCAATCGAAGCCGTTCCCAACAGAACCGTCCCAAGAACGACGGTCAAGCGTATGTCCATCTCGCAAATCCTCCCTTCGGCAAAGAGCCGTCACCTAGATAGACGACGGTGGTCCCGCATTTGTAGCAGGCCGGGCGGCGCGGGAGCGATTGGAGACCGAATCCGGATCGGAAGCGGCCGGGCGAGACCCGCCCCCGCTCAAGCGTTGAGGGCGCGGCTGAGCAACCGGTGGAAGTGATGCGTCCCCTGTTCGCGAAGCGGCGAGTAGCGGCCCCGATCGTAGAAACGCGAACGAATGCCCTGTTGGACCCGTTCGACCACCGCTTCGTCCTCCCGCTCCACCCGGTCCAGCTCGGCCCCCGCTCCCTGCCCCAACTTCGATTCGTCCCCCACATAGCAGAGGAAGGAGACCTTGGTTTGGTCGGGGGCGATCGGCCGGACGATGTTCACCGACAGTCCCCACGGGTAGAAGTTGAGCATCAGGTTGGGGAAGACCCAGAAGTAGAACGCGGACACCGACTTCCCGTGGTCGGGGTGGCCGGAAGGGAGGTCGAACACGTGCTCCGCTCCTCTGGCGATTCCGATCTGAAGGTTCGAATGGTCGAAGAGGTGGGTTTCGTACGAACCGTAATCCAGCGCTTCGTTGAGGGAAGCGTGGATGTAGGGGATGTGGAACCCCTCGAGATAGTTTTCAACGTAGAGCGCCCAGTGGGCGCGGACGAGGTAGTCGCGAGACCGCTCCGGTCGGAAGCGGAAGTTGTCGACCGGGAGAAACCCCACGCGTTCCGATACGGGGCGCAGAACCTCCTCGAGCGGCGCGACCGGGTCGGGCGAGACGAACAGGAACTGCGACCACGGTTCGATCGGACCCGACGGGAGGT
>JBDNCL010000263.1:0-3258 GCA_046719655.1 Fimbriimonadaceae bacterium | reverse complement strand
GTGGCCGTGTTCTGCGGCAAAGGCAACAACGGCGGGGACGGATTCGTCGTCGCGCGGCTGCTCCACGAGGCCGGATACTACGTCGAGTGCCTGGTTGCGGCGACGGAAGGCGACCTGACGCCCGACGCCTACGACCAGATGCGGGTGACCCGCGCCCAGAACGTGGAGCCGATCTTCGCCGACGACGCCCGATTCGAGAGGCGACTGGCCTGCATGGGGCGCTTCGACCTCGTCGTCGACGCCCTCTTGGGGACGGGTGCGTCGGGAGAGGTGAAGGGCTGCATCGCGAAGGCGATCGAGGCGATCAACCGGAGCGGCGTTCCCGTCGTCGCGGTCGACGTGCCGTCCGGGATCCACTGCGATACGGGCGAGGAGCTGGGGGAGAGCATCTGGGCTCTGAGAACCGTCACGATGGGCGTCCCGAAACCGTTCCTGTTCCAGGGAAGGGGCCTCGAGCACGCGGGATACTGGACGGTCGCCGAAATCGGATTCCCGCAGGCGCTCCTGAACGAACCCACCGACTGCCGGCTCCTCGATCCGGCGTACGTCGAGAACCTGATCCCGGAGCGGCTTCGCTCCAGCCACAAAGGGGAGAACGGGTCGGTGCTCGTCGTCGCCGGCAGCGACCGCATGCCCGGCGCCGCGATCTTGGCCGCGAAGGCGGCGCTCCGGTCGGGGGCGGGCATGGTGACGGTGGCGTCCGTCCCGTCGGTCTGTCAGGCGGTGGCCGCCAACCTTCCCGAGGCCATTCTGCTCCCTCTGCCGGCCGAAGACGGTGCGATCCGCCCGGACGCGGTCGAGACCATCCTCGCCGAACAGCACCGGTATCACGCCGCTCTCTTCGGACCGGGCATGACGCACGGCGAGCCGGTTCTGGAGTTCTTGGGACGGCTCTGGCCGCAATGGGAGCGCCCGTCCGTGATCGACGCCGACGCCTTGAACTCGGTTGCCCAGGGAGTGCCGCTTCCGATTCCCGAATGCGTGTTGACGCCCCATCCGGGCGAGATGAGCCGGCTCCTGCACTCCAGCATCGCCGAGGTTCAGGCCGACCGCTTCCAGACCGTTCGTCAGGCCGTGGCCGAAATCGGGCACACCATTCTGCTGAAGGGACCCTTCTCGATCGTCGGTCGCGAGGGCGAGCCGATGATGGTCAACTGCACCGGCAATCCGGGTATGGCCAGCGCGGGCATGGGCGACGTTCTGGGCGGCGTCATCGCCACTCTCCTGGCCCAGCACGTCCCGCCATACGCGGCGGCCGCGGTCGGCATGTACTGGCACGGAGTCGCCGGCGATCAGGCCGCCGGAGACGTCGGCATGGTCGGCTACACCGCGGGCGAGGTCGCCGACCGGCTCCCGAAGGCTCGTGCTACCATAGCGGAAGGGTGCAGAGGCAAAATCGAGCGACCATAGCGCGCCTCGCCGCCGGCTTGCTTCTCTTTGCGGGCGCCGCTCACGCCGTCAGCCAAACATCGGTGCGGCTCGAGTTCCCGGGTGCGGGAAAGCGGACGACGTGGCTGGGCGACGCCCTCCCGGAGCAGGTGCCGGCCGACGCCGTCGTCACCGAGGCCGACCGCCACGAGATCAAGATTCGCCTCGAAAGTCCGAAGAACCGAGTCTTCGTGCTCGACGAGGACCGGAACGCGCTGGGGAGCCGCCTCGTGTCCGAAGTGAGGGGCGTTTGGACGGTCAAGCCCGAAGACCTCGACCTCATCGGGCGCGTGACGATTCGGGTCGTCCACGACGGCAAGCCGCTCGAGTCGGCCAGTGTGACCCTCACCGACTCGGCCCGGACGATGAACCAGATTCTCGACTCGACGGCCGCCGGCCGGGCCGAGTTCGTCGGGGTCCGCCCGGGCAACCTTCGGGTCGAGGTCCGCTACCGCTCTCTCGGCGCCAACGCGCCCCCGTTTCGGGTCAGCTTCGACGTTCCCGCCGAGCGAGAGCGGGCCCCCGTCGATCTCCCCGTCACGGTTCCCGAACCTGCCGTCACCATCGACCCCCCTTCCCCGGACGCGGCGGCGAAAACCTCCGCGACCCCGGATGCCGGGACCGCCTCGCCCCCGCACCGAGGCGGCATCCCGGGCGGCGGACTCCTTGCGTTCGTTCTCGTGGTCGCCGGAATCGCGGCCGTCGCCTGGTTGGCGGTGAAGGCCATCAAATCGAACCCGGACCTGGTCAAGCAGAAGCTCCAGGATTTGGGGGTCGAGGTGCCGGTGCCCGACGAACCGGCCCCCGCCGACCCGGTGCTCCCGCATGCGCCGCCGGCACCGCCCGAAAAGATCGTGCTGGGAGACGCCGATCCGACGCCGATCGCCAGCACCGCTTCCGTTCCGGCGGCCGCGGCGGCCGTGGCGGGATCGGGGCTCCCGAGGCTTCGGGGCGAAGACGGGTCCGCCTTCGAGATCGCGGAAGGCACGTCCATCGTCGGCCGCGAAGAGGGCACGGCCGTCGCCCTGGTGGGGCACTCGTCGGTCAGCCGTCGTCACGCCGAGATCGCGCGTTCGGGCGATGCGGTCACGGTCAAAGACCTCGGCAGCACGAACGGCACGTTTGTGAACGGCGTCCAGATTCATGACGGGGTCGAGCTGAAGCCGGGCGACACGGTTCAGTTCGGTACGGTGCGGTTCCGGTTCGAGCGCTAAGCCATGGGTCACGTCGTCTTCAAGATGCTCGCGGGCGCCCTCGCCGCCCTCCTCGGGTGGGCGGTCTGGGAACCGTTCCTGCCCAAGGACATCGGGGCGACGACGTGGGCGGAGGTCGAAATCAAGATGGTTTTGACCGTCGGGGCTTTGATCGGACTCGCGGTCGGCGGCGTCAACGGAATCCTGCAGGGCAGCCGCGGCCACGCCTTTCGCGGAGCCGGACTCGGTCTCGTGCTCGGAGCGATCGGGGCCACCCTCGGGCACAGCATCGGCGGCTCGATCGTGAACACCCTCTTTCCCGGCGCCTTCCATAGCGCCTACCCGCTGCCGATCAAGATCGTGGCCCGCATCATGGCCCTGACTCCGATCGGGCTGTGTCTGGGCCTGGCGATCGGAGCGGGCGGGTGGACGGCGCGGCGCGTTCTCGTCGGCGGACTCGGCGGCGCGATCGGCGGACTGGCGTCCGGAGCCTCTTTCGACATCGTCGGGACCGCCCTGAAACCCTTCATGCTCGCCCTTCAGGGCGGTGCGGCGACGACGCTGCCGGGCAACATCCCCGCCGTCCAGGCAGAGGTCGGGAAACAGTTCTCTAAACATCTCCCTAGGGACGGATAGA
>JBDNCL010000262.1:0-3289 GCA_046719655.1 Fimbriimonadaceae bacterium | reverse complement strand
CTACCTGTATAGTCGTTGAGTTTCTGGCGGGTCGGACTCGGCTCGGGCGGCTCCCGACATTGCCCGGCTGCGGGCACCCGAAGGGTTCCACCCGGCCCCTGCCGTTCGCCGGAGTCTTCGCCGAATGTCGGGTTCGGTCGGGCGGCGAAATCGCTCCCGACGCCGCAACCCGGCAACATCTCGCAGGCGATTCCGACCGCCGGGGCCGATCCGGTGCGTCGGCGCCGCGCCCTCGCGAACGCCCGCGGGTTCCAGAAGAGGGTCGGGGCCGCCGGTGTCGCCGATCGCATCCGCCGGGCCGGCCGCGGGCTCTAAGCCGGACAATTCCCGGGCGTCGGAAGACCTGCGTCGGCGTCGTCGAGCACGAGTACCCAGTCGCGTCCCCGGCCCGAATTCGGGGGCGTGAACGTCAGGGTCCCCCTCACGCCGGTGTGGATGGGGGTGTACGCCCCGTTGCGCGGGTCGAACCAACCCTGCGCGATCCGCCTTCCGCTCATCGCGTTCAGATCGACCGTCACCGGTTCCCCGACCGGCGCGTACACGACGACGAACGAACCGTCGTCCGCCCTGGCCGCCCGCACCGGCCCGTGCACCGAGAGCGGCGGATGGATCAGGATGTCTTGGGCCGGGACCAGCCTCGATACCGGCCTCGTTTCGAACAAACGCCGCAGGTAGCCCATCTGGCGGGAGCCGGGGTGGTGGATCGCTTCGTACCAAGGAACGTGGGCGTCGATTACGGGCGGGACCCCCGGCATCGCCATCTGCCAGATGCAGTTGTGGCCGTACGTGTGCCCGCACGCCCCCGCCAGCACGGCCCAGTACCCCGCGTTCCGGGCGTCGAAGTCGTCCATCCGGTCGGCCGGGTGATATCCCCGGAAGTAGAACCCGGCCGGAATCCCTTCGTACCGGGGCTCGCCGTCCAGCGTCGGCTTGGGCGGTTCCAGACCCCGATCGTGCGCGACCATGCTCCCGTTGTCGAATCCGTGGGCCGCGTGCGAAGACTGGATCATGTTGAAGTCCAGCCAGTCCGCGTCGTGGAACATCCGCGACGAGTGCCCCGGACCGCACGGGTGGTACGTCTTGAGGTGTCGGCCGCCGTCTCCGGCGCCGAGCCCGGCCGCGATCGCCGCCACCGTGTCCCGATCGCGGGGCTCGACCGCGTTCCGGTCGCCTCCCAGAACCCAGATCGCGTCCGAATCCCGGTAACGTCGGCCGAGAAACTCGCCGTAAGCGCGTCCGTTCTCGGGGAACAGCACCCGGTTCGGGGCATCGTCGACCGAGTAGCTCCCCCAACACGGAAGCAGCGCCATGCGCAAACCCAACCGGTTTGCCATCTGAACCACGGCGTCGACATGGGCGAAGTACGCTTCGTTGGGCCGGGTCGGGTCGTCGCCGATCAGGGGAACATCCCCGTTGGCGTTGGGGGCGAACGGGTCGAGCTCGGCCAAGATCGCAGCCTGTATCGCCGTGAACCCCTTGGCCGCCCGGTCGGCCAGGTAGTGCCGCGCCGACTCCAGATCCAGCCGCTGAAACATCTGCCACGCCGTGTCGGCCAGGTAGAAAAACGGGGAACCGTCCTCGTACATCAGGTAGCGCCGGTTCGGGGAGACGACGATTCTCTGCCCGCGCCGGTCGACGTTGGGCCAGCGGCGCGTCCAGCGTTCCATGGCCGGACTCTACCGGTCCCCGGTCCCGGCGGAGCGCGGGGCGAGGCTCCCGATTACCAGTCCCCGCAGATCGCGATCGCCTCGCGCCCGGTCGCGGCGACGACGCGGTCCCCCGGTCGCGGGTCGACCCGCCATCCTCCCGTGAACGCCCCGAACGCGGGCAAAACCCACCGCTCGCCCCGACCCCAGAAACAGGGAAGACGGACCGACGCCCGGCCGCCGACCCGAACGACGGGATGAAGGTGCCCGGCCAGGCCCGTTTCGCCTTCCGGAAGATCGTCGGGATCGTGCGAGACCCGGAACGGCCCGAGCCGGGATCCCGCCTCCCGCACCGTCACCCCCAAGTCGGAGCAGAGGGTCCCGATGCGACGGTCGTGGTTTCCGGGGACCAGGTCGACCTCCAGCCGGGCGTGGTCCTCCCGCCAGCGCCGCAGCTCGTCCGACGTCCCGTCCCCCGGCCGCACCGCCTCGTGCCAGAGGTCGCCGAGCACGATCAGGCGCGAGACTCCCGTCCGGTCGGCCGCCGCGCTCAACTTTCCGAACGTGGCCGCGGTCGGCCCCTCCGGAACCGGCACCCCGGCCCGACGGAACGCGACCGCCTTGCCGAGGTGCAGGTCGGCGACGAAAAGAGCCTGACCCGACGGCCACCACAGGGACCCGTCCGCCTCGAACCGCACCTCCTCGCCCCCGATGTTCGCCGCCAGACCGATCATCCCGCCGCCTTCTCGAGACTCTGGACCATCCGCCGGATTCTATCCTCCAGCGTCTCCGAGGAAACCGTCTGTCGGAGGCGGTCCACCATGATCGGGAACGCGAACGGCGTGGGTTTGGGCGGACGAACCGCGATCAGGCGGGCCGCCGCGATCCGCTTCAGGCACGCGACCAGAGCCGACTGTTCCAGACTCCGCTCCAAGACCTCGGTCTGGGCCTGGCGGAGGAGCGGGTGATCGGGGTCGAACCGGGCAAACACGTCGTAAAGCAGTCCCGACGAAGCCTGCACCTGCTTGGCCGTCTTCTGTCGACCGGGCACGGTCTGGGCCACCAACCCGCTCACCCGCGCGATCTCCCGAAACTGGCGCTTCGCCATCTCGCTGAGGTTGAGGCTGGCGAGGATGTCCTCCGCCACCCCGCGCGTATCGAAGATCCCGGCCCTCAGCGCCGACTCGAAGTCGATCGGCTCCGACGCCAGAAGCTCGATCCCGTAGTCGTTCACCGCCATCGAGATCGTCACCTTCCGGTCGCGGCTGAGGCGGTACGCGGCCAGCGCCGCCAGCCCTTCGTGAACCTGGCGACCCTGGAAAGGGTACAGAAACACGTGGTGGCCTTCCCGAGTGTCGACCGACTCGACCAGAAACTCGTCCGGGCCTGGGATCGCCGACCAGTCCTGCTGAACCCGGAGCATGCCCGCCGCCAGACGCATCTCCGGCCCGTCGAGGACGCCGTCCCGGGCGAGCCCCAACACCTCCCGCGCCGCGGCCGCCAGTTCGTTGCTGAGCGGCATTCGACCTCCCGCCCAACGGGGAACCGCCCCCTGGGTGCCCTTGGCCGCCCTTACCCAGCACGTCATGTCCTTGACCATCACAAACTCGAGGATCTTCCCCCCGAACGCAAACCGGTCCCCC
>JBDNCL010000261.1:0-3319 GCA_046719655.1 Fimbriimonadaceae bacterium | reverse complement strand
TCAAGATTGCCGATCGCAACGTGGCCGAGTACCGGCAGCAGCTGAACGCCGTTCTGGCCGGCGTTCAGCGCACCGAGGCTCAGGCGGCCGTCTTCGCCACGACGGTCGACGCGGTCCGCATGAAGATGATCGGCTATCGGATGGCGGGCCGCTCTCCCGACCTCTCGAGCCGCGACTTTCTCTACGATCTCCAGGAAGCCAAACTCCAGCTGTCGGCGATCGACCAGGCTCTCGAAGAACTGGAACTGGGGCCGTTCCCCAAAATGGTGGCCGTCCTCCCCGAAGAACCGGGGAGTCGATCCCCGAAGATCGTCCCGCCGCCCGTCATCGGCAGGGCGCCGGCGACCGGGAACGAAGACGAGGAGCTTCGCCAGGGCGGTTGAAGATGGTTCTGCGCTGCCCGGCCAAGGTGAACCTGTTTCTTTCGGTGGGACCGCCCGACCGTCGGAACTACCATCCCATCCGGACGGTGTTTCAGGCGGTCGGTCTCTTCGACGAGTTGGAGCTGGTGCCGGCCGACCGGTACTCGCTGAACGTCGAAGGAATGGCGCTGCCCGAGTCCAACACCGTCGCCAAGACCTTGCGCCTGGTGCGAGAGATCGTCGACGTCCCGCCCCTGGCGATCCGCCTGGTCAAGCGCATTCCGGCCGAGAGCGGCCTGGGAGGCGGGAGTTCGGACGCGGCGGGCCTGCTCCGAGGGCTGCGTCGGCTCGTGCCGACTCCTCTGACTCCCGACCAAGAGCGGGACGTGGCGGTGGCGGTCGGGGCCGACGTCCCGTTCTTTCTCGTCGGGGGCAGGGCCATGGGGGAGGGGTACGGCGAGCGTCTGACTCCGCTGCCCGACCGACCCGGCGTCTGGCTGACCGTCGTGCGTCCCGATTTCGGCCGTTCCACGGCCGAGGCGTATCGGGCTTTGGACGCGTGCGAGCGTCCGTGGCTCCCGTTTCCGGAGGGCGTTTCCCCGGACGCGGCGGCGGAGGGCCCGTTCGTCGGATCGGCGGCCGAAGGGTGGGTCAACGATTTCGAGCGCGTGATCGGGTGCGGGTCGATCGAGCTGATCGGGCGCCTCGAGTCCCTCGGTGCGATCCGGGCGATGCTGTCGGGGTCCGGTTCGGCCGTTTTCGGGGTGTTCGCCGACCGGGCCGCGGCCGAGCGGGCGGCGGACAGAGTGGTCGGCGAGGCTTCGGGCGTACGGGCATGGGTCGTGACCAGCCTGAGCCGTTCCGAGAGCCTCGCCTAGATCGCGTTCGGCTCAGCCTTCCGTGTGCTCGTACTTTTCCTTCAGGGCCGAAACGACGCCGGGGTCGGCGAGCGTCGTCGTGTCCCCGAGGGCTCGGCCTTCGGCCACGTCCCGCAGCAGTCGCCTCATGATCTTGCCCGACCGGGTCTTCGGCAGTTCGGCCGTCACGATGACGTCGTCGGGACGGGCGATCGGCCCGATCTTCTGGGCGACGTGGTTCTTGAGGTCTTCGATCAACTCGGGTGTGGGTTCGTGACCGGCCCGGATGATGACGAAGGCGGCGATCGCCTGCCCTTTCAGATCGTGCGCCTTGCCGATGACGGCCGCCTCGGCGACGGCGCGGTGGTCGACGAGAGCCGACTCGACCTCCATCGTGCTGATGTTGTGGCCGGCGACGAGCATGATGTCGTCGACCCGGCCGAGAAGCCAGAAGTACCCGTCCGCGTCGACCTTGGCCCCGTCCCCCGTGAAGTAGACGCCGTCGAAACGGCTCCAGTACGTCTTCACAAACCGGTCGGGGTCGCCGTAGATGCCGCGCATCATCGAAGGCCAAGGCCGGGTGAGGACGAGGTATCCCCCGACCGACCCTTCGGCCGTGCCCGCCTCGACCTTGGCCATGTGCTCGGCCGTGAGGTCGTTTCCGCGGTCGTCGAAGATGGCGGCCCGAATGCCGGGGAACGGCTTGGTCGCCGATCCGGGTTTGGTCGGCACGAGGCCCGGCAGGGGCGAGATCATGATGGCGCCCGTTTCGGTCTGCCACCAGGTATCGACGACCGGACACCGGCCCCGTCCGATATGCTCGTGGTACCAGACCCACGCCTCGGGGTTGATCGGCTCCCCGACCGAACCGAGAAGTCGGAGGGAGCTCAGGTCGCACCGGTCGGGATATTCGGTCCCCCACTTCATGAAGGTTCGGATGGCGGTCGGGGCCGTGTAGAGGATCGTGACCTTGTGCTTTTCCACGATGCGCCAGAAGCGATCCTTGTCCGGGGTGTCGGGCGCGCCCTCGTACATCAGGACGGTGGCCGCGTTCTGCATCGGCCCGTACACGACGTAGCTGTGACCCGTGATCCATCCGCAGTCGGCCGTGCACCAGTAGACGTCGTCGGGCTTGATGTCGAACACCCACTGGAACGTGGCGTACGTGCCGGTCAGGTAGCCGCCGGTCGTGTGCACGATCCCCTTCGGCTTGCCGGTGGATCCGCTCGTGTAGAGGATGAAGAGCATGTCCTCGGCGTCCATCTTTTCGCACGGGCACTCCGTCGGCTGGGCCGGCACGAGGTCGGACCACCGCACGTCGCGTCCCTCTTTCCAGGTTCCGACGTGGTACTCGGGCGTCTTCAGCCCGCCGTCCCAGACCGTGCCCGGGGCGCCGGCGCGCTCCAGAACGAGGACCTTCTCGACGGTCGGACAACCCAGATCCAGGGCGTCGTCCGCGATCCGCTTCAGGGGGACGATGTTGCCCCGTCGCCAGCCGCCGTCGGCCGTCACAACCACCTTGGCCTTGGCGTCGTTGATCCTGTCGTGGAGCGATTCGGCGCTGAAGCCCCCGAACACGACGGAGTGGGCGGCGCCGATTCGGGCGCAGGCGAGCATGGTCAGCGCCAGCTCGGGGACCATGGGCATGTAGAGGCACACCCGGTCGCCCCGACCGACGCCGAGAGACTTCAGGGCGTTGGCGATGCGGGCGACTTCGTCCCTCACCTGCGCATAGGTCATCGTCCGGACGTCGCCCGGCTCGCCCTCGGCGACGATGGCCGTCTTGTCGCCGAGACCCGCCTCGACATGGCGGTCGACGGCGTTGTAGCAGGCGTTGATCTTCCCGCCTACGAACCATTTGGCGAAAGGAGGACGGCTCCAGTCGAGGACCGTGTCCCACTTTCGGTACCAGTGGAGCTTCTCGGCCCAGCCCGACCAGAAGGCGAGGTGGTCCGCATCGGCCTGCTCGTAGACGGCCGGGTCGGAGGCGTTGGCCTCGGCCGCAAAGGCTTCGGCGGGTGGGAAGACACGGTCTTCCTGCAGAAGGCTGTCGATCGTTTCGGACATCGGTTCGGACCTCTTTGTCGGTCGGCGCGCAGC
>JBDNCL010000260.1:0-3335 GCA_046719655.1 Fimbriimonadaceae bacterium | reverse complement strand
TCTACTTCTACCAGGACGGCCGGGCCCGCACCCCGTGGGGCGACACCCGGCCCGACTTCGGACGGCCCGAAGTTCGGCAGTTCATCCGCGACAACCAGGCCGAATGGCTGCACGAGTACCGTCTGTCGGGAATCCGGTGGGACTCGACGATCAACATCCGCAACACGGACTGGGGGCACAACCCCGACGGGTGGCGGCTCCTGCAGATCCTCAACAACGATCTCGACTCTTCGCAGCCTTGGAAGCTGAACATCGCCGAAGACCTGCAGGGCGACCCGTGGGTCACCCGCCCCACGTCTTTGGGTGGGCTCGGTTTCGATGCGCAGTGGTCCACCTTCGTCCACCCGCTGCGGCGGGCGTTGATCACCCCCGACGACAACCAGCGGAACATGGACGAAGTGAGGGCGGCGATCCTCGAGCGGTTCAACGGGAACGCACTCCAACGCGTGATCTACACCGAAAACCACGACGAGAACGCGAACGGGAACATGCGGGTCACGAGTTCGATCGATCCCGCCAACCCGGCGAGCTACTGGTCGCAGAAGAGGTCGACCCTCGGGGCGGCGATCACGCTGACCGCGCCCGGCATCCCGATGCTCTTCCAGGGGCAGGACATTCTCGAGGACGGCTGGTTTTCCGACACGAGGCCGGTGGATTGGTCCAAGTTGAACGCGCATTCCGGTATCAATCGTCTCTACCGCGACCTGATCCACCTGCGCCGAAACCTCACCGGGCAGACGAGGGGACTGACCGGACCGCACGTCCACGTGTTCCACAGCAACAACGCGAACAAGGTGATCGCCTACCACCGCTGGATGAACGGCGGACCCAACGACGACGTGGTCGTCGTGGCCAACTTTCGTAATCAAACTTGGACGAACTATCGGATCGGCTTTCCGCACGGAGGCGTTTGGCGGGTCGTGTTCAACAGCGACTACGGGGGGTACTCCCCCCTGTTCGGCAACCTGTTCACGCCCGACGTCGCGGCGAACGGACCGGCGTGGGACGGTCTCGGGCAGAGCGGCACCGTCAACCTCGCCCCCTATTCGGTGGTGATCTTCGCGCGATCGTGAGGGGCGCCCGGATCGGGGGCGACCGACCGGCCCACGCCCGCCCCCGAAAGCGCGCCGCGCGTCAGTAGACGCACTCCAGGGCGGCTTGGGCAAACGTGCGGAGGTTCTCGACCGAGGCTTCGAAGAAGTGGTCGCTCGCCGAGCAGATGTAGCCGCCCCCGACGCCGTAGGTTTCGAAGCAGTGTCGGACGTCGGCTCGGATCTCGTCGGCGGTGCCCCTCTCGATGATGTGGAACTGGTCGACGCCGCCGATCAGGGACACCTTCGACCCCAGCCTCTCCTTGACCATGGCCCGGTCCTCGGGTCGGATGTCGCCTCCGACGCCGGGCGGACTCAGAGTTTCGGACGCGTCGGTGGCGTTGTTCGGGATGAGGTCGAGCAGGGGGATCATGCCGCCGCAGGTGTGGTACACGGAGAGGAAGCCCTCCTCGCGCAGCGCCTCGTTGATGGACCGGTCGTACGGGACGCAGAACTCTTCGAACATGGCCGGGCTGATGACGGTGCTGCTGGCCGCGCCGCCCCCGCATTCGATCAGGTCGTAGGGCAGGCCCGCCATGTTTTCGTGTATGTCCCGCACCTTCTGCTCGGTCAAGATCCGCAGAAGCTCGTGGATCAGTTCCGGCTGGTCCATCGCCCAGAAAATGGCGTTTTCGGTTCCCATCATCTCGCACAGCTCCTGCCATGGACCGGCTTGGGCGAAGAACGTGCAGAAGCCGCGGACGATTCCGGCGTCTCCGGTCCGATCGACCCATTGCCGCAGGGCGGCCCGGTCGACCGCGAGGCCCGGGAAGTAGGTCACGAACCGCATCGCCTCCTCCTCGGTCTTGACCGGATGGTCGCTAATGTAGGTGGTCTGCGGGTTGCTCGCCAACGTCCAGTTCAGGTCCCCGGTCGGCGTCTGGACCCGGACCCGGGTCAACGCCTCGTCGCCTTGAAAACCGGCCGGTTCTTGGGTGACGATCCAGTCGGGCGACCGGCGGAGCGACATCACCTCGTACATGCAGATCGAGGCGTCCAGGCCGCACATCCGGTACGCCTCCAGCTGGTCGGCCCCGCCCATGTGGTGCTTCAGCTGGTACGGTTGCCACTGGTGGATCGTGATCGGGAGACGGTCGGGTTTGCCGCCGGTCAACGCCGTCATCATGCGCTCTTTTGGGGTCATGGTCGGACGTTACCCACGGTCGGTCCGGGCCTGCCGCCGTAAGATTCCGGTCCGTCGTCTCGTTCCCGCCGGGCGCCGTTCTTTCGCCACAATGGAAGGCAGGTTCGGGAGGGCGTTCGGATACGAGCATGGGGGGCGAGCATTCCCCGACCGTGTTGATCGCGGTGGGTGGCGAAGAGCGCGGGCTGTTCTTTCCGGTCGATCTGGCCGCGAGGGCAGACGCGTTGCCGGCAAAGGTGGAGTGGCTGGATCCGGCCGCGTCGGGCGAGGGCGCCTGGGACTCCGCGTTGGAGTCGCTCCGTCCCGAGATCGTGGTCGCGGGCTGGGGGACGCCGGTCCTGGCGGATCGGCATCTGGCCGTCTACGGCGGGAGCGTGCGCTACCTCTGCTACCTGGCCGGCAGCGTCCGGGGCCGGGTGACGCGAGAGCAGATCGAGGCGGGGCTGCTCGTCACGAACTGGGGTTCGGCGGTCAGCCGTACGGTCGCCGAATGCGCCCTGTTGCTGATCGTCGCCAGCCTGCGCCAGGTGCCGGACTGGGTGCGCCGCATGGACGCGGGCGCGTGGCGGGAGGGGCTCCAGACGGGCCGGTCTCTTTTCGGTCGGAAAGTGGGGATCCACGGTCTCGGCAGCGTCACCCGCGAGCTGGTGCGGCTTCTGGCGCCGTTCGACGTGTCGATCGCCGCCTTTTCCGAGGGGGTGCCGGCCGACCGCTTCGCCGAGGTCGGCGTCGAGCAGGCGGCGTCTCTTGCCGAACTCTTTCGCGACCGCGACGTGGTGGTCGAAGTCGAGGCCCTGACGCCCCAGACGCGGGGTCTGGTCGGCGAAGACCTGCTGGCCCGGTTGCGCCCGGGGTCGGTCTTCGTCAACGTGGGGAGAGGGGCGGTCGTGGACGAGCGGGCTCTGGTCCGGGTCGCCCGAAAGGGTGAGATCCTCATCGGTCTGGACGTGTACGCCGACGAGCCGCTGCCGGCCGACCATCCCCTCCGCGGTTTGCCCACCGTGCTCCTCTTGCCCCACGTCGCCGGGCCGACTCCGGACCGGATGCGGGACGCGGGCGAGCTCGCCCTCCAGAATCTCGGGCGCTACCTCGACGGGGAG
>JBDNCL010000026.1:0-19236 GCA_046719655.1 Fimbriimonadaceae bacterium | reverse complement strand
CGATGAACAGCTCGAGGTGCTCGAGCAGGAGACGCTGAAATTGGAGACCGACCCGACCGCGGATCGTCTCCAAGTCATTTTCCGAGCCGCCCACACCCTCAAGGGCAGCAGTCGGGCGATGGGATTCCACGCTTTGGCCGAGCTGACCCACGAGATGGAGAACCTTCTCGACCAGCTTCGGCAAGGACGAGAAGTCACCACCGAGATCGCGGACGCTCTCTTGGCTTGTCTCGACACCCTGAACATCATGAAGGCGTCGATCGCCGAGGGCGGAGGCGGAAAGGTCGAGTGCGCCGCTCTGGTCGAGCAGCTTCGGACCCTGTCGTCGGCGTGGGTCGGCGGGTCGCCCGCCGAGGTCCCCCCGCCCGACCGGCGAGTCGTCGGGCCGGCCGCCTCGCCCAAGCGGAAGAAGACGAAGCCGAACCCGGCCGAAGCCCCGGCCGAATCCGCCCCCGCCGACCCGGGTTCCGGCGGCGGCATAGCCCTCTCGGCCCTCACGGACGAACTGCGGTCGGCCCTCAACGAGGCGAGATCGCAGGGCCCCGTGTTCCACGCCGCCTTCGAACTGACCCCGGACTGCGTCATGAAGTACGTCCGGGCCTTCATGGCGATCGCCGCGATCCAGGAGCAAGGCGAACTGTTGGCGACCGTGCCGGACGCCCACCAGCTTGAAGAGGAGCATTTCGACTCCGTCTTCGAGCTTTTCTTCCAGACCCGGCAGCCGATCGAAGAGCTGAGGAGCAGGTTCGCGGGAATCGCCGAAGTCGCCCGCTTCGAGTTGGGCGAGTGGACCGACGATACGGTCGGGGCGGCGGACGAGGACTCGCCCGAAACGTCGGTCGCCGCGAGCGCGGCTTCCGCGGCGCCGTCCGGGGGCCCGAGTTCCGCCTCCGAACCGGCCGCGACCGCAACGTCCAAGGCTCCCGAAGGCGCCGCGCCCGCCAAGCGCGCCGACTCCGGCCAGACCGTCCGGGTCGATGTGGCCCGCCTGGACGAGTTGATGAATCTGGTCGGCGAACTCGTGATCGACCGGACCCGCGTCGCCCAAATCGGCGCCGTTCTCGCGTCGAAGTACGACTTCGACGAGAACATCGAGGCCCTGGGCGAGACGGTCGGCCACATCACCCGCATCACCGGCGACCTTCAGGACCAGATCATGAAGGCGCGGATGCTCCCGATCGAAACCGTCTTCAACCGGTTCCCCCGGATGGTCCGGGACATCGCCCAGAAGTTGGCCAAGGAGATCCGGCTCGACCTCAGCGGCGGCGAGACCGAACTCGACCGCAGCGTCATCGAGGTCATCGGAGACCCGCTTCTCCATATCCTGCGCAACAGCGTGGACCACGGGATCGAGATGCCGGACGCCCGGGAGGCGGCTGGGAAGCCCCGTCAGGGAGTCATCCGCGTCTCGGCCAAGCACCAAGAGAACCACATCGTCATCGAGATCGAGGACGACGGCGCCGGCATCAACGTCGAAAAGGTGAAGGCGAAGGCCCTCGCGAGCGGCTTGATGACCCAAGACGCCATCGACCGGATGACGGACAAAGAGGCCTTCCAGCTGATCTTCGCCAGCGGCCTCAGCACGGCCGAGGTCGTCACCGACGTGAGCGGACGCGGCGTCGGGATGGACGTCGTCAAGTCGAACATCCAAAAACTCGGCGGCATCATCGACGTCGACTCGGTCGCCGGACAGGGCACCAAGGTCAGCCTCCGTCTGCCGCTGACTCTGGCGATCATCCGCGGTCTGCTCGTCGACGTAGGCGGCGTCGTGTACGTGATCCCGCTCGGCAGCGTGATCGAGACCCTGCTGGCCCGCCGGTCCGACATCCAGCGCGTGGCCCGCAAGCAGGTGATCGTGATCCGGGGCCTCACGACGCCTCTGGTGCACCTGCGCGATGTGTTCGGCGCCCGCCCCGACCGCCCCGAAGAACGATCGGACGAGCACTTCGTGGTCATCGTGGGACTCGCCGAGCAGCGGATCGGCCTGGTCGTCGACCGTCTCATCGGCGAACAGGAAGTCGTCATCAAGTCCCTCAGCCGATTCTGCGGCGACATCCGCGGCATCAGCGGCGCGACGATTCTCGGCGACGGAAACGTCGCCCTCATCACCGACGTCAACAGCCTCTTCGCAAACGAGAACTAAGATGCTTGATCCTTTGAAGAACCGCTCGCTCGTCATCCGCAAACACATTCGGCAGTCGCTGCAGGATCTGCCCGCCCTGCCGCAAGTCGTCACGCGCATCCTTCAGGAGACGCAGAAAGATGACGTATCGGCCGTCGTCCTGGAGAGGCTGATCGGGAGCGATCAGGCCCTGGCGGCCAAGACGCTCCGCGTGGTGAACTCGGCCTACTACGGCATGGAGAGCCAGGTTTCGAGCCTGAGTCAGGCCGTCGTCATTCTGGGCATGCAGCAGCTGCGCAACCTGGTTCTCAGCCTCAGCGCGATCAGCCTGATGAAGGCCCGCACCCCGCGCCAGCAGGAACTCCAGCGCAAGTACTGGATGCACGCCATGGCCACCGCCTCGAGCGCCCAGCTGATCGGCAAGAAGAAGAAGTTCGAGACCAAGGAGATGGAGTCGGTGTTCGTCGGCGGCCTGCTCCACGACATCGGTCGTCTCTTCCTCTACACGAACTTCACCGAAACGTACATCGAGGTCGAGAAGATCGCCCGCCAGACCGGGGTTTCGCCCGAAGAAAAGGAACGCGAAAAGCTCGGCGTCTCCCACTGCGAAGTCGGCACCGAACTGGCCAAGATGTGGCGGTTTCCGGAAGAACTCGCCGAGTTCATCGCCGACCACCACGGGCCGTTCTCGGAAACGAGCCGGCCGGCCGTGCTGGCGATTCACTGCGGCGACGTCGTCGCTCAGATGGTCACCGACCCGGACGGGATCGCCCACCACTTCGATCCGTACGCCTCGGCCTGGTTGGGTTACGGCGACGAGGAGTTGCAGTGGCTGGCCCGGGAGACCGAGCAGAAGCTGACCGCCTACGAGAGCCTGTTCGGGATGATGGCGGCCTGAGGGACAGGGGCGTCCGAGGGGCTGGGGAGGAAAGAGCTCCCGCACCGGCGCGGGAGCCCTGTTTTTTGGGTCTCCCGATCGCCGGATCGCCCGCCGATTTGCCGGGATTTTTCGCCGACGGGGCCCGATCGACCGGTCTTGGGCAGAAGCTCGCGCCCCGATCTGCCGATACCTAGGATGGGCGTCCCTTTCGCGGACGTCGGGGTTGGCGCATGAGCCTGTCTGGAATCACGTTTTCAGGAATCAACAGCGGTATCGACACGGACAACATCGTCAAGCGTCTGGCCGAGCTGCAACGCGCCCCGATCCGCCGTCTGGCGAACCAGCAGGCCCAGATCAAGAACCGGATGGCGGCGTTCGGCCAGCTCCGGTCGTTGATGACGAACCTGGCCTCGGCGAGCGGGCAGCTCAACATGGCCACCACCTACCAGTCGGTCGGCGCCACCTCGAGCAAGACCGACGTCGCGACCGTCACGGTCGGATCGGGCGCCATGCCCGGCACCTTCGAACTGGAAGTCTCCCGTCTCGCCCAGGGCCACAAGATCGCCTCCACCCCCGGTCAGAACGACCCGACCTCGGCCCTCGGACTGTCGGGCACCCTGACCATCAACGGGCGCGGCGTCACCATAGCCGACGGCGACTCCCTGACCGCCATCGCCCAGAAGATCAACGGCGCGAACGCGGGGGTGACGGCGAGCGTCCTCAACGGGGGCGCGGGCCGTGCCTTCCTGTCCCTGTCCAGCACCGAGGTCGGAGCCCGGTCCCGCATCCAAATCGCCGACCTCGCCGGTTCGGTCGCTTCGTCGCTCGGCCTGATCTCCGGTACCGAAGTCGAGATCCGCGAGTCGATCGCGAACGGAGCGACGTCGGCGTCGTTCGCGAGCCGAACCGCTCCGGTCGGCACCATGCTCGGCGCGGGCGCGCTGAGCGAAGTCGTCTTCTCCATCAACTCGACCGAGGTCCGCGTCGATCCCTCCGCCGACTCGCTGGACGCGATCGTGAGCAAGATCAACAGCGCGGCGACCGGGGCGACCGCCGCCATCCGGTCCGTGACCGAAAACGGTCAGACGCGGTACAAGCTCGACATCAGCGGCGCGACCACGCCCGCGTTCGACGACGACGACGGTTTCCTCGAGGCGCTGGGAATCCTCCAGCGGGGGCATGGAAACCAGCTCCTCCAGGCTCAGGATGCCGCGTTCAGCATCGACGGCATCGACATGACGAGCTCGTCCAATCGAGTCACCGATGCGATCGCCGGGGTCACGATCAACCTGCTCAAGGCCAACGACAGCACCCCCGAAAGATCCACGATCACTCTGACCAAGGACGACAACGCGATCAAGCAGAAGATCCGCGGCTTCGCCGACGCGTTCAACGCGGTCGTCGGATTCGTCAAGAGCCAGAGCAAGTTCGACAGCGAGTCTTTTACCACCGGCCCGCTGTTCGCCGACAGCCTGGCCCGGCAGACCGAGGAGTCGATCGCCAACCTCGTGTTCGCCAAAGTCGACGGACTGCCGGAGGAGTTCGACAGCCTCGTCGACATCGGGTTCGGCTTCACCAACCAGGGGGAGCTCTCGATCGACGACGCCGTGCTGTCGAACGCCTTGTCCTCGAACCCGGAGGCGGTCCGAAAGCTGTTCATGGCGGTCGGCACCTCGACCAGCGACGCCCTCGTCTACGTCAGCAGTTCGGACAAAACCCAGGCGTCGGGCGCCGGCACGTACCCGGTCGAGATCACCCAGGTCGCGACCCTGAGCTCCTACCGGGCCGAGGCGGCCCAACTCGGAGCCAGCCTGATCGAGGAGACGCTGTTCTTCTCCGGAAACCTGTTCGGAAGCGACGGCTACACGCTGGTGCTGCCCGCCGGCAGCACGTTGGCCGACACCATCTCGCGGATCAACAACGACCCGAAGCTCAAGAACCTCGTCACGGCGTCGAACGACGGCGGGTACCTCAAGATAACGAGCAAGATCTACGGCACGTCCGGTCGATTCGCGGTCGGCAGCAACGTCGCCGCCGGTCCCGAGACGTCGGGAATCGGCGGCGGAGTGGACGGAATCAAGGTCGACGGGGTCGACGTTGCGGGCCTGATCAACGGCGAGGAGGCGACCGGCAACGGGCAGTTCTTGACCGGCAAGGCGGGGAACCTTCGAACCGAGGGGCTCCAGGTTCAGTACGCGGGCACGGCCCTCGGGGTGGTGGGCGGCATCCGCCTGACCAAGGGTCTCGGCACCCTCATGCAGTCCCTCGTCGGGCGATTCACCGACACCATCAGCGGCAGTCTGCCGGCGAACGACAAGGAGCTGCAGGCTCAGATCGACGACCTGGACCGACAGATCCGGCTGATCGACGAGCGGGTCGCGGCTCAGGAGCAGATTCTCCGCCAACGGTTTGCCGCCATGGAGAACGCGATCGCGTCGGCCCAGCAGCAACAGGCGCGGCTCGCGTCCATGATGGCGAACCAGGCCACCCGGAAGTAGGCCCCGAGGGGGTGCCGGGGTACCCTCAGCGCGGCAAAGCCGTCGGGGCGTAGCTCAGCTTGGTAGAGCGCGTGCTTTGGGTGCATGAGGCCGCCGGTTCGAATCCGGCCGCCCCGACCAGCCGCTCGAACGACCGGGGCCCGCTCTCGACCGGCGGTTCGCGCCGGCGCCATCGCGGGAGTCGGGGACGACTTTCGGTATTCTTCGCGGACGATGGACCCGATCGTTTCGCACGCCAAACTCCACGACGCCGAGCACAACCACAACCGCGAGGTGATGGAGTCCGTCTTGTCCGAGTTCCGGGAGAAGACGGCTCAAGCGGTCGCGGGCGGCGGAGAAGAGGCGGTCGCCCGGCACAAGAGCCGGGGCAAGCTTCTGGCCCGCGAACGAATCGACGCCCTCTTGGACGAAGGCGCCCCGTTTTTGGAGTTCAGCACCCTGGCCGCCTGGGGGATGTACGACGGTCAGGCGCCGGCGGCGGGAATCGTCACCGGCATCGGCGTGGTGCACGGCCGTCCCTGCGTGATCGTGGCCAACGACGCCACCGTCAAGGGCGGAACGTACTTCCCGATGACGGTCAAAAAGCACCTCCGCGCCCAGGAGATCGCCACCGAAAACCGGCTCCCGTGCATCTACCTGGTCGACTCCGGCGGGGCGTTCCTGCCGATGCAGAGCGAGGTGTTTCCGGACCGCGAACATTTCGGGCGCATCTTCTACAACCAGGCCCAGATGAGCGCCCGGGGTATCCCGCAGATCGCCGCTGTTATGGGGTCGTGCACGGCGGGCGGGGCGTACGTGCCCGCGATGAGCGATGAGACGGTCATCGTCAAGAACCAGGGCACGATCTTCCTGGGCGGACCGCCGCTGGTCAAGGCGGCCACCGGAGAGGAGGTCACGTCGGAGGAGCTGGGGGGCGCGATCGTCCACACCCGGAACAGCGGCGTCGCCGACCACCTCGCCGAGGACGACGCCCACGCGCTCGAGATCGTGCGCAACATCGTGGAGTCCCTCGGCCGGCCGACCGTCCCCGCCCCGGGCTGGGGCAACGAGCCGGAGTCCCCGGAAGAGCCGCTCTACGACCCGACCGAGCTTTACTCCCTCATTCCGGCCAACCCCAAGCGGCCGATGCCGATGCGCGAGATCTTGGCTCGGGTGGTCGACGGGTCGCGCTTCCAAGAGTTCAAGCACGACTTCGGGTCGACCCTGATCTGCGGCTTCGCCCGGTTCTACGGCCACCTGGCCGGCGTGCTGGCGAACGACGGGATTCTGTTCAGCGAGTCGGCCCAAAAGGGCGCCCACTTCGTCGAGCTCTGCTGCCAGCGCGGAATTCCCCTGGTGTTCTTCCAGAACATCACCGGGTTCATGGTCGGCAAGAAGTACGAGAACGACGGCATCGCCAAGCACGGCGCCAAGCTCGTCTCCGCCGTGGCCGCCGCCAACGTGCCCAAGTTCACGGTCGTCGTCGGCAACAGCTACGGGGCGGGGAACTACGGCATGTGCGGCCGCGCCTACGGCCCGCGCCAACTCTGGATGTGGCCGAACGCCAAGATCGCCGTCATGGGCGGGGAGCAGGCGGCCAACGTCCTGCTGACCGTCAAGATGGACCAACTCGCGGCCAAGGGTCAGGCCCTGACCGAAGACGAGCAGGCCGCGTTCAAGGCCCCGATCCTCGCCAAATACGCCGAAGAGTCGTCCGCCTACTATTCGACGGCCCGACTCTGGGACGACGGCATCATCGACCCGGTCGATACGAGGAGGGTGATCGGGATGGGAATCGAGGCGGCCCGCTGCGCGCCTCTCGATCCGCCCGGATTCACCCTGTTCCGAATGTAGGCCTCTCGCCTCTCCGACCCGCTTTTGCCCGGCCTCAGCCGGTCGGGTTGGCTACACTCCACCTCGTGGTCCACTCGAACAGCCTCGCGAAGACCTTTTCGGGACCGAAAGGCGAACGGGTCCACGCGGTGTCCGGCGTCTCGTTCGACGTGGCTCCCGGGCAAGTCTACGGCCTCCTCGGCGTGAACGGGGCCGGGAAGACCTCGGTTCTCCGCATGCTCTCCACCGTTCTGCGGCCGACCTCCGGCCGGGCCGAGGTCGCCGGCTACGACGTCCAGACCCACCAGGCCGAGGTCCGCGCGTCGATCGGCTTCATGTCCAGCTCGACCGCCCTCTACGGGCGTCTGACCGCCAAGGAGACGATCGAGTATTTCGGGAGCCTCTTCGGCATGATGGGCCGGGAGCTGGACGCCCGGGTCGACTCCCTGATCGAGAGGCTGGGGATCGGACCGTTCGCCGACCGCCTGTGCGACAAGCTCTCGACCGGCCAGAAGCAGCGGGTCTCGATCGCCCGCACCCTCGTGCACGACCCTCCCGTGCTGTTCTTCGACGAACCGACTTCGGGCCTGGACGTCCTGACCGCCCAGGTCGTTCTCGAGTTCATCGAGGAGGCGAAGGCCCAGGGCAAGACGATCGTGTACTGCACCCACATCTTGAGCGAGGCCGAACGACTGTGCGATCGGGTCGGGGTGATCCACGCCGGAACCATCCGGGCCGAGGGCACGGTGGCCGAACTGAAGCGAGCCGCCGGTTCGGCCACGCTCGAAGGGGCATTCCTGAGCCTGGTCGGGCACATGCGGCCGGAGACCCGGCCGGACGCGCCCGAGCCCTTCGGCCCGGGCCGGGAGGGCCGACCGTGAAGGATGCGGGCCGAATCTTCGCCAAGGAGCTGCGGGAGATGGTGCGCGACCGTCGCGTGCTCCTGAACTCCCTCTTCGGGCCGATCTTCCTGATCGTGCTGATGCTCGGGCTCTTCGGTTTCGTCGGGTCGGAGCTGCAGCGTCCGAAAGCCCAGCGTCTCCACATCGTCCACGTGGAGGGGGGCAACGCCTTCGTCGAAGCCCTCGGCAAAGTGGAGGTGCTCGACGTGATCCCGGTCCCAACCTGGGAAGAAGGCCGAAAGCTGGTCGCGGCGGGCGACGCCCTGGTGGTGTTGCGGTTCGTCGACGACTTCGACGCGGCGCTGGCCGCCGGGCGGCCGGCGAGGCTCGAGGCCGTCTTCGACCCGGACCGCCCCACCAGCCAGATCGTCGTCCGCGCTCTCGAAACCGTGGTCCAGAAGCTGAACCGGGAGACCCTGCGCGCCAAGCTGGAGGCCGAGGGGATCGACGGAGCCCTGGCCGAACCCCTGACGCTGGACGCGAAACCCGTCGAAAAGGACGGCGGGATCGGCGGACTGGTGGCGTCGCTCCTCCCCTACATCATCGTCATCTGGGCCTTCTACGGCGGCTTCGGGAGTGCGGCCGACGTCGTGGCCGGCGAGAAGGAGCGGCAGACCCTCGAAACCCTCCTCATCTCGCCCGTGTCCAGGACGCAGATCGCTCTCGGCAAGTTCCTCGGCTTGCTGACCGTGTGCATGGCGAGCAGTCTCGCGTCCCTTCTCGGCGTCGTGCTCTTCGGTTTGGCCCCGGCCCGGTTCGCCAGCGTGCTTTTTCCGGACGGTCTGCGCCTGGGGCTCGACACGTTCGCCGCCATGTTGATGGTCGTTGTGCCCCTTGCCGCGATGTTCGCCGCCGTTCTCCTGGCTGTGAGCGCGGCCGCTCGGAACATACGGGAGTGCCAAACCCAGCTCACCCTTCTCAGCTTTCTCGTCCTGATGCCGGCCGTCTTCAGCCAGTTCATCGGGTTCACCGACTTCGCCACCGCCGGCTGGATCGGCTGGGTGCCGATTCTGAACGCGTCGGTCGCGCTCCAGCAGGCGTTCCAGGGGCAGTTCCGACTCGACCTGGTCGGGCCGACCGCGACGACCAGTCTGGTTCTCGCCTATGCGGCCTTGGTCGTCGCCGTCCGGCTGTTCCACCGGGAGCAGGTTCTGATCCGAATCTGAACGAGTCAATCCTTCGGATTCGGGACCGACGGTCTCGGCCGTACGGCCTCGCCCGAGGCTGCGGGTAACCTCACCGCCATGCCGAACCGCTCCGCCCGGCTCGACAAGATCCCCCCCTACCTGTTTGCCGAAATCGCCCGCATCAAGGCCGAAACCATGGCATCGGGCGCCGACGTGATCGACCTCGGGATCGGCGACCCCGATCTGCCGACGCCGACCCCGGTCGTGGACGCCCTCTGCGAAGCGGCCAAGGATCCGGCCAACCACCGCTACGACGAGAGCCCGAGGGGTTACCCACCCTTCCTGAGATCTGCCGTCGCTTGGTACGCCCGCGAGTTCGGGGTCTCGCTCGACCCGGACAAGAACGCCCTCCAGGTCATCGGAAGCAAGGAAGGGCTGGCCCACCTCGCGTGGGCGTTCGTCGATCCGGGGGACGTCGCCATCGTGCCCAATCCCGGCTACACGGTGTACAAGGTCAACGCTCTGATGGCGGGTGGGGACGTCTACGAGACCCCTCTGTCGGCCGAGAACGGCTACCTGCCCATCCTCGAGGACATCCCCACCGACGTCGCCCGGCGGGCAAAGCTGTTCTACGTCTGCTACCCGCACAACCCGACCGGCGCCGTCGCCACGCCGGAGTTCTACGCCGACGCGGTCCGATTCTGCCGCGACCACGACATCCTCCTCGTCAACGACATGGCCTACGCCACGGTCGCGTACGACGGGTTCGTCAATCCGACCGTTCTTCAGGTCGACGGCGCCCTCGACCACGCGGTGGAGTTCCATTCGATGAGCAAGATGGCGAACATGACGGGTTGGCGCATCGGCTTCGTCCTCGGGAACCCCGATGCGGTCGCCACCCTCGCCACGCTGAAATCGAACCTCGACAGCAAGCAGTTTCCGGCCGTCGCCGCCGCCGCCGCCCACGCCCTCGACCGCGTTTCGAACCAGGATTCGTTCGCCGTCTTCGCCCGGCGACGCGATGCGCTCGTCGACGGTCTGAACGCGATCGGGTGGAAGGTGGAAAAGCCCAAGGCGACGTTCTACGTCTGGGCCAAGGTTCCGGTCCCCGGCATGGGAAGCGCCGAGTTCTGTGCCGAGCTGCTGAAGCGCGCCCACATCGTCGCCATTCCGGGAATCGGCTACGGTTCGGCCGGGGAGGGGTACGTGCGGATGTCGCTGACCCTCCTCGGCGACCAGAACGGCGAACGGTTCGCCGAGGCGGTCCGGCGCATCGCGGATTCCGGTCTGATCCCTTCGGCGGCTCGGGCGTGACCTACGAGGAATCCGTCGCCTACCTGTCCACCCTGATCGGGCGCGGATGGCGCTTGGGCTTGGATCGGATGGAGCGGTTCTGCGTCGAGGCCGGCGTCGACACCGCGCTCGGCGGCCCTTCCGGACCCCGCTTTATCCACGTGGCCGGCACGAACGGAAAGGGCTCGGTCACCGCGTTTCTGCAGTCGATGCTGGTCGAGTCCGGCCATCGGACGGGCGCTTACTTCAGCCCGTACGTCTACGATCTTCGGGAGCGGGTTCAGTTCGGTCGGAGGATGATCGCGCCGGAGGAGTTTGCCGAGGTCGCCACCGAAGTGCGCCGAGCGGCCGACCGGATGGAGGGTACCGAACTCGGAGGTGTGACCGAGTTCGAGTTCAAGACCGCGGTCGGATTCCGGTTCTGGCAGAAGACGAACTGCGACTGGGTCGCGCTGGAGGTCGGTCTGGGCGGTCGACTGGACGCCACCAACGTCGTCGATCCGGCCGCGGCCGCAATCGTCAGCATCGGTCTCGACCACGCCCACATCCTCGGCGACACCCGTGAAAAGATCGCGTTCGAGAAGGCGGGCATCATCAAGCCGGGTCGACCGACCGTGGTCGGCGACGTCGGACCGGGTCCGCTCGAGGTCATCCGCGGCGTCGCCCGGCAGAAGGGAAGCCCGGTCTGGGAGTATGGCCGCGAGATTCGGGTGGCGCCGGACGCGGACGGCTGGGCCGTTGAGACTCCGGCCGGGACGGTCGCCGGTCTGCACCCCGGTCTGATCGGTCCGATTCAGGTTCACAACATGGCGTTGGCCGTCGCCGCGATGCTCGCTTCCGGGGCGACCGACGACCACGAGGCCCTCCGCCGCGGGGCGCAGAAGGCCTGGATACCGGGTCGGTTCGAGCGCCGAGAGTTCCTCGTCGACGGTTCGAGGCGACTCGCCGTTCTCGACGGCGCCCACAACGCGGAGTCGGCCGCCGTCCTGGCCGACGCGGTGCGCCGGCTGTACCCGGGTTATCGGGTCGTGCTCCTGACCGGGATGTTGACCGGACACGAGCCGGGCCCGTTCGTGGCCCCTTTCGACGGGCTCCTCAAGTCCGTCCACGTCGGTCCGATCGACTTCCATCGGGCCGTCGACCCCGACAAACTCGCCGCCATCCTGCGGGACGAGGTCCCGTCCGACGTGCCCGTCGCGGGTCACTCGGACCGGGAGTCCGCCCTCGCCCACGCCCAAAGCGAAACCGGCGACCGGGATCTTCTCCTGGTCGCCGGCAGCTTCTACCTGGTCGGCTCGGTCGGCCCGCTCCTGCCGACGCCCGGCGCCTGATACCTCACTCGCCCGAACCCCCGCCGTCCACGTTCGAACCGGCACGGCGGGTCTTGGCGAAGGTCAGCGTCACGTAGAGCTGACCGTCCTCGTTCTTCGTTTCCACGTCGAAGCCCGAATCGAGAAGGAGCTTGAGCATGGGGGCGTTGTCGGCCTGGACCCAACCGACCACACCGCGCAGCTTTTGGGCCTGCGCGACTTCGAGAAGGTGCTGGAAGACGAGCCTGCCCAGACCTTGCCCCTGGTAGTCGTCTCGGACCGCCATCGCCATCTCAGCATAGTTGGTCGTCATGTTCACGTAGTAGCGGGCCACCACGAGAATCTTGTCTCCTTCGCCCTCGCGGATCGTGGCCACCAACGCCACGTGCTGCTGGAAGTCGACGTTGACCAGTTCGGTGATCGTGGCCGTCGGCAGGGCCTTGAGCACGGTCCCGAACCGGCGCTTGAGGCTGACCTCTCCGAGCGAGTAGAAGTGCTCCTTGAGCTTGCTCTCGTCGGTCGGCAGAATCGGGCGAATCGTGATCAGGTCGCCGTTGGGAGCCTGCACCCGCTTCACCCACTCGTCCGGGTAGCGGTGGGCAAGGGACGGCTGGGACCTCGGAATGTAGCCGATCTCCTTCGCCTCTTCGAGAAGCTGGTCGCGGAAGTCGGGATGGGCGATGCGGATCAGGCTGAGCGCCCGCTCCCGCACCGGCTTGCCGTGCAGGTAGGCCACGCCGTACTCGGTGGCGACGTAGTGCACGTCGGCGCGCGAGGTGACGACGCCGGCTCCGGGCGTCAGGGTGGACTTGATCCGGCTCATCGTGCCGCTTTTGGCCGTCGAGGGCAGAGCGATGATCGGTTTGCCGCCCTTGCTGCGGGCCGCGCCCCGAACGAAGTCGACCTGGCCGCCGAAACCGCTGAAGAACGTGTGCCCGATGGAGTCGCTGACCACCTGACCCGTCAAGTCGACCTCGAGCGTGCCGTTGACCGAGATCATGCGCTCGTTCTGCGCGATCACGAACGGATCGTTCACGTATTCGCTCGGGTGGAACTCGAACAGCGGGTTGTCGTCGATGAACCGATAGAGGTCCATCGACCCCATGCAGAACGTGCTGACGATCTTGCCCGGGTGGAGGGTCTTGCGGCGGCAGTTCAGGTTGCCGTTCTTGACCAGGGGCAGAATGCCGTCCGAGAACATCTCGGTGTGCATGCCGAGGTCGTTCTTCTCACCCATGAGGGCCATGACGGCGTCCGGGATGGCGCCGATCCCCGCCTGGAGCGTGGCTCCGTCCGGAATGAGGTCGGCGATGTAGCGGGCGATCGCCCGGGCCGTGTCGTCGACGGCGCCCTGGCTGTGCTCGATGATCGGGAACCGGCTCATGCAGAACGCGTCGATCTCGTTGACGTGGAGGAAGCTGTTGCCCAGCGTCCGCGGCGTGTCCGGGTTGATCTCGGCGATGACGTATCGGGCGTGCTTGCACGCCGCCATGCCGATGTCGACGCTGATTCCCATCGACACGAAACCGAATTCGTCGGGCGGCGTGACCTGGATCAGCGCGACGTCGATCGGAAGCTGCCCGTCCTTAAACAGGGCCGGGATTTCGCCGAGGAACACGGGGATGTAGTCGACCGCGCCCTGCTTGACGGCGGCCCGGACGTTCTTGCCGATGAAGAACGCCTGATGCCGAAAGTGTTCGGCGTACTGCGGGTCGGCGTAGGGGGCCACGCCGTGCGTGAGGAGGTGGACGATGTCGACGCCGTGGAGGGCTTCCCGATAGTCGAACAGGGCCTGAACCAGGGTCTGCGGCTCTCCGCAGTTGGAACCGATGTAGACCCGGTCTCCGCTCTTGACCAGCTTGACGCACTCTTCGGGCGATTTCAGTTTGTCTCCAAGATCAAAGGCCACGGGTGGAGTGTACCGAGGACGATTCGGACTTGGCTGGAAGGGTCGACCCCGCCCGGAAGGGGATCGGCCGCCTCGCCTCGGACCGTCCGCGCGACCGCCCGCCTCCCCCCTCCCCGACGACGGAATCCTCCATCCCCGGCGCCCGCAAGCAACAATTCCGGCACGCGGGTATGCTCCGAAACTGAAAGTCTTCCAAGCGACTTGACCGCGCCGAAACAGACGTTCTGAACACGGCGCGGGCTCAACGGGGGTTCGTTTCCGTGGATTTTAAGCAGTACGGGATTCTTCGCAACGGAATTGCGCGGACCGTCCTCCTTCTCCTGACCTCGCTGTTCGCCGCCATGGTTCCCACGGCGGCGCAGGCGGCAGGCGGAGAGGACGTTGTTCTTAGATTCTCCTCTTCCGACTACACCTACCTCGTCATCTCGCTGGTCTTCGGCCTGATCGCCATCGCCTTCGCGTTCATCATCGGGCGCGGCGTTCTGGCCCAGTCGCCGGGCAACGAGAAGATGCAGGAGGTCGGTGCCGCGATCAAGGCGGGCGCTCTGGCCTACCTGAAGCGTCAGGTCAAGACGATGGGCGTCTTCGTCGCCATCTTGGCGATCGGCCTGGCCGTTCTCTTCTCGGGCAAGTTCGGCTGGAACGTGGCCGTCCTCACCGGCGTCTGTTTCGTGCTCGGCGTGGCCGCCTCCTACATCGCCGGCTACTCCGGCATGATCATGGCCGTCAACGGCAACACCCGCGTCGCCAACGCCGCCCTGGCCAGCCCCAAGAGAGCGCTCGAGACCGCCTTCCGAAGCGGTGCGGTCGCCGGCTTGGTCACGGTGGGCATGGGCCTTCTCGGCGCCACCGCCATCTTCATGCTCTTCCCGAGCGACGCCATGAAGCTCCTGGTGGGCTTCGGCTTCGGCGGATCGCTCGCCGCTCTGTTCATGCGTGTCGGCGGCGGCATCTACACCAAGGCGGCCGACGTCGGCGCCGACCTTGTCGGCAAGGTCGAAGCCGGCATCCCCGAGGACGACCCGCGAAACCCCGCCACCATCGCCGACAACGTGGGCGACAACGTCGGCGACTGCGCCGGCATGGCGGCCGACGTCTTCGAGTCTTACGAGGTCACCCTGGTCGCCGCCATCGTTCTCGGCGCCGCGACCGCCGCCATCTTCGATCAGGCGACCTGGATGAAGCTCATCCTCTTCGCCCTGATGGCCCGGGGCGTCGGCATCGTCGCGTCCATCATCGGAATCCTCACCGTTCGCGGAAGCGAGGACGTCGACAGCGACCCGCTGATGGCGATCCGCAAGGGATTCTACACGTCGGCCGGCATCGCCGCTCTGGCGACCGTGTTCCTCGCTTGGCTGATGATGGGCGGACCGGGAAGCCCGCTGGGCGGCACGATCCGCACCACCGAACTCACCGCCGTCCAGAAGTTCGAGCAGAAAGAGCGGGACGAGATTCGACGCATCCGCGACGAGATCGCTCGGTCGACGGGCAAGCTCCCGTTCGAGGTTCAGGCTTCGGACATCATGGGAGACGCCCGGTTCAAGGCCCTGGGGATCCCCGAGTCCATGGCCCAGACCTCGGTCATGATGGCGACCATGGCGGCAGGCGGCATGGGCGAGGCGCCGGTGCCGAACCTGGACGGCTTCACGCGAGTCAACTTCGACGACCCCGGCAACCCGGTCCTGAACTTCGCCGTCCAGAAGCTGCCCGAACCGGGCGCCCCGCCCCCCGCCGAAACTCAGTGGGTCTCCGTCAAAGAGGCGTACGAGAACGCGAACCTCACCCTCTTCCGAGTCCGCGTGACCCCGAAGTCGACGGGCGAGAACGACCAGCAGCCTCAGGCTCAGGAAGTCTGGCTCGGTCCGTCCCCGAAGGAGTTCTTCGAGAAGAGCATCGCTCTGCCCACCGTCGCCGAACAGGTCGAGGTCGTGGTGCTCGAGCAGATTCCCGCTTTCCTGTACGCGAACAAGGAGGGCAAGCTGGCGGTCGGCATCGAGGCGTCCGACAAGCTCTCGGCCCCTCACCGGATCGACGGCCCGACCGGGCTCAACTACTACACCTTGACGCCGGAAGAGGTTCAGACCCGCACCCGCGAGAACCGACCTCTGCCGCCGATGGAGTCCGCCTCGCTCGCCGTGGCCGCGCACACCACGGTTCCGTGGTTCCTGTTCGCGATGGCGATCGTGGTCGGAATTCTGATGGCGTTCCTCTTCGAGGCCCTCACCGACTACTACGTGTCGGCCCACAAGAAGCCGGTCCGCGAAGTCACGGGCGTCTCGAGCGCCGGTCCGGCCCCGATGATCATCTCGGGCTTCGCCCTGGGTAAGGAGTCGAGCGTCTTCTCCCTGTTCGGGATCGTCGTCGCTCTTCTCATTCCGCTGTTCCTGTTCCCGCCCGCCGTTTACGGAAGTCTCCTTCTGAGTTTCTATGGCATCGCTCTGGTCGGTCTCGGTCTTCTGACCACCACCGGCTTCATCCTGGCCATGGACACGTTCGGTCCGATCTCGGACAACGCCCAGGGCGTCTTCGAGATGTCGGGAGCGCACCACGAGTCGGAAACGGGCAGCAAGTGCGTCCAGCGCCTCGACGCCGCCGGCAACACGACCAAGGCCCTCACGAAGGGCTTCGCGATCGCGACCGCGGTCGTCGCCGCGACCGCCCTGTTCCACAGCTACGTCGAAGGCGCCAAGCTCACCGGATTCGGTCTGCCGCTGGACGTTCCGGCGATCTTCCTCGGACTCCTCATCGGCGGTGCGGCTCCGTACCTGTTCTCCGCGTTCTCGATCAACGCGGTCGGCCGGGCGGCGTTCGAACTCATCAACGAGGTGCGGCGTCAGTTCGGCAGCGATCCCGGAATCATGGCGGGAACAAGCAAGCCCGACTACGGCACGTGCGTGGCGATCGTCACCAAGGCGGCCCAGAAGGAGCTTCTCGGACCGGCGGTTCTCGCGATCGCCCTCCCGCTGGCGGTGGCCTTCGGCTTCTCGATCGGCACCCAGCCGACCGAGATCAACGGCCAGCTCTACAACCTGACCGGTGCCCAGGCTCTCGGCGGCTTCCTCGCCGGCGCCATCCTCAGCGGCCAGCTGCTGGCCGTCATGCTCGCCAACTCCGGCGGGATCTGGGACAACGCCAAGAAGCTCATCGAGGACGGCATGTACGGCGGCAAGGGAAGCGACGCCCACAAGGCGGGCGTCGTTTGCGACACGGTCGGCGACCCGTTCAAGGACACGGCCGGTCCCGCCCTCAACCCGCTGATCAAGGTGATGAACCTCGTCGCCCTTCTCCTCGCCGGCTACTTCATCCTGCCGCTGTCCAACGGCGTGCTCATCGCCATCACGGCGATCTGTGTCCTCGCCCTCGCGTTCTCGATCTGGTGGTCGAAGCGGTCGTCGATGTCGTCGGGCATGCAGGAGATGGTCGGTGCGGCTCCGATCGCCGCCGAGGCCGAGAGTCCGGTCCGGACTTCGTCCAAGCCGCGGATCACGGTCGAGGACGACGAACCGACCGACAAGGGCTGATCCCGCCTCGGCCGTCGGCTCGGCGAACCAGCGGCCGCTCCGATCGTCGGGGCGGCCGCTCTTTCTTGTGCGGCCGGCGCGTCCGGGCCGAGCGGGGGGCGCCCGGTCTGGGCGATCGGATCGGTGGCGGCCGCGAGGAGCGGGCGGAGCCGAACGCTCGAGAAGGGACGACGGCGGGGGGCGGCGAAACCATTGCCATGGCCGATCCGCACGACGTGGAATTGACGAAGCTGTCGCGGCGCGAGTTCATCAAGCACCGGATTGACCTGTCGCTCGCCGACATCCGGGTCTCGCACGGCGTGATCTACCTGCGAGGGGTGGTCAGCAAGGAAAAGGGGGCCGCCTACGACGACGTGCGGCACGAAGCCGAGCGCGTGACTCGAATCCTCCGCCACATGCCCGGCGTGCGCGACATCGTGGTCGAGTGCACGTACCGAAACTGAGGGCCCGAAAGCGCCGCGATCAGCCGAGCATGGGGCCGATCGCGACGCGCCTGCCGACGCGGGACGACTCGATCGCGCCGAACACCATGGCGAGGCTCTTGATGTTGTCGTGGCACTCGCCCATGGGGGGCTTGCCCGTCCGGATCGCGTTCAGAAAGTCGTCGAGAGCCCCCTCGACGCCTCCGAGCATCGGTTCGCGCACCCCCTCGTGCCGTTCGAGTTCCGACCAGAGGCCCTCGGTCCGCACGACCGTCTCGGCCGCGATGTGGTCGTGCCCGTCCCACACCGCCGTCCCCCGGCGGCCGACCGCGCGCCAGCTCCCCTCCCAAGACGTGCCGAGGCCCTCGGAGCACCAGCTTCCCCGGTAGTTGAAACGCACCCCGCCCGACATCTCGAACAGGGCGTTCGCGCACGCGTCGCCCGAATACCAGCTCCAGGAGGGGTTGAACTCCTCGCAGAACACGCCGACCGGGTCGCAGCCCGAAAGGCACCGGGCCTGGTCGAACGTGTGGATCGCCATGTCGAGCAGGAGCGGGCTCGCCATCTGATCGCGGAACCCCCCGAAGTGGGGTCCGAGATAAAAGTCGACGTTCAGGATGCCGAGGCCGCCGAGACTTTCGATCAGGCGGCGGTAGGCCCAGAGGCGCTCGTCGTATCGACGGCTCTGGCTGACCATGTAGAGCCGCCCCGCCTTTTCCGAAGCGGCGACCATGGCGCGGGCTTGCTCCATCGTCGCCGCCATCGGCTTCTCGCCGAGGACGTGCAGGCCCGCGGCCAAGGCGGTGACGGTGACGTCGTGGTGGGCTTCGGGGACGGTGACGTCGACGACGAAGTCCGGCTTGGTCTCGGCGATCGCCCGCTCGAGGTCGTCCCCGACGTACGCCGGGGAAACCTGCTTCTCTTCCGCCAGCCGCCGGGCCGCTTCCACCCTCAGATCGACCAAACCCGCGATCTCGACATCGCCGCGCCGAGTCAGGATCCCGAGCCACGTGTGGCCCATCCCGCCCGCTCCGACCTGAACGCACCGAAACGCCATGGCTATCTCCTTCCGCCGAGCCGACGGGCCGCCTTGACGGCGGCGAACCGCCCGCTCAGGGCGACCATCGGCAAACCGGCGCCCGGTTGCACCGACCCTCCGCAGAAAAAGAGTCTACGGCAACGCGGGTGCTCGTTGCCGGGCGGAAAGAGCCCCCAAAGCCGGTCCCGTTCGTGTCGCCCGTAGAGCGATCCCTTGAAGTTCCCGTGCGCCGCCGCGAAGTAGTTCGGGTCTTGACGGCGCTCGAAAACGATGTCGGCCGCATCGATCTCGTATCCGTGCTCCCGAAGCGTGGCCAGGGTGCGGTCCCGAAACTCCTCCGCCCGCGCCTCCCAGTCGATATGGGGCTGTTGGGCCGGCGACGTGACCACGGCGAACAGGTT
>JBDNCL010000259.1:0-3339 GCA_046719655.1 Fimbriimonadaceae bacterium | reverse complement strand
CTCGCTCCAGGCCAGCGTCGACAGGTGCTTTCCGGCCGCGGCCGCCCGCAGCTGATCGGCGCACTTTTCGGGCGAGGCGTTGTAGGCGGCGACCCCGCACAGATGCATCAGATAGACCATGGCCGTCGACGCGCAGCGCTGGGCGATCGTGTCGACGGCCGCCGCCGTCATGCGGAGGCCTTCGCCCATGCCCCCGAGTTCCTTGGCGACGGTGAGGCCCCAGAAACCGTTGTCGGCCAGAGCCCGCATCGATTCGGACGGGAAACGGCCATCGGCGTCCACGGCGGCCGAGTTGGGGGCGATGTGGGAGTCGGCCAACGCCGACAACCGGTCGACGACGGCGAGTTGTTCGGGACGGAGACGGTATGCGTTCATAGGATTTGAAGGGTGGGTCGAAGGGTCGTGCTCCTCTCGAGCGTGACAAACAGGGGGGACCGCGCCAGAGCCGCCTCCCAAACGGCTCGAATCTCCTCCTCGGGAGACGGACTGGCGACGGCGGCCGCGACGGCGACCTCGGCCAGCCCGGGGTCGCCTTCTTCACCGACGACGCCCAGAGCCACGAGAGCGTTCCCGAGTCGACCGTCGATCCGCACTTCGGCCTGATCGACGGGGATGCGGCGTCGCTCGCAGAGGTCGCAGAATCGCAGGAGAACGTCCGAGCCGACCGCCCCGAGGAAGACCTCGAGGGCCGAAGCTCCCGCAGCCGAGGCTCCCAAGTCGAGCGGTTGGCCGACCACAAGCCCGTGCGAGCGGGCCCTTACGGATGCCGACCGATCGCGCGCCAGACCGACGCGTACGGTCCAGACGGGATTCACCCGCCTCCCCCAGCGTAGATCGGCCGGATCGGCATGCGGGACAGGATACCGCCCCGTCGGGCCCCCGAAGCCATGCCCGCGCGCCTTTCGCGCAGGAAACCTCCCTCTCGGTCTTAACTCCCTTGTAAAGAACCGGCCCGCATAATGACGGCATGCTCAGTCTGCTTGCGATCGCCGCGTTGGCCCCGGCCGCGTTCGAGTTCCGCGCCATGAGCTTCAACATCTGGGTCGGCGGAACCCGCTTTCAGCCTCTGTCCCAGACCGTGAAGGTCATCCAGGAGTCGGGGGCCGACATCGTCGGCATCCAGGAGCCGGGCGAGAACCTCGGCCGCATCGCGGAAGGACTCGGTTGGAACCGGAGCGAACAAGCCTCCATCGTGACTCGGTTCGAGATCGTCGAAGAGTGGAAGGTGGCCGGAAACCGCTGGGGCGGAGCAAAGATCAAGCTCCCCAACGGCGAACACATCCTCTTCTACAACGACCATTTCAACCCGTACCCGTACGGACCCTACGAGATTCGGGACAGGAAGGCGACCGACGAGAAGGCGGCCCGCCTGGTCGAAGAAGGCTCCGGCCGGGTCGGCCAGATGCTCCGCATCCTCGCCGACCTCGCCGGACGCGCCGACCGGAACCTGCCCGTCGTCTTCGTCGGCGACTTCAACACCCCGAGCCATCTCGATTGGGTGGCGACCACCAGGGAGCGCAACTTCGGGCTGGAGGTTCGATGGCCGGTTACCGCTCTCGCCGAAGCGGCCGGTTTCAGGGATGCGCTCCGAGTCGTCCACCCCGACCCGGCCGCCAAACCGGCCTTCACCTGGAGCCCGGGCTATCCGGTGGGGAATCTCGACGCGGACGACGTCATGGACCGCATCGACTTCGTCATCTTTCGGGGAGGGCTCGAGGCGCTCGAAGCCAAGATCGTCGGGGAGACCGGCCCCCACACCGACCTCGCCGTCGATCCGTGGCCATCCGACCACCGCGCCGTCGTCGTTCGTTTCCGGCTGAAAGATTGAGCCCGTGCCTTCGTCGGCCGGACGAAAAAAGGGGGACCGGGCTCACCGCACCGGCCCCCAACGTGCCGCCTCAGTCGGTGAAAGCGGGGCGAACCCGGTCGTACCGGGTCTGGATCACGGCGACGGTCAGGTTTGCCTGATTGCCCTCGTCGATCGGGAGCCCGACAAACTTTCCGTCGCGCAGGGCCAACGACTTTTCGAACGGGAACCCCTCGTTGGGCCACTCGCCGATCCCCTTGGCTCCCAGCTCCACGACCTTGTCGTACTCGATCCCGATCGCGTCGACGAACCAGGTCGGACACTTCGCCTGGTCGCCGAGACCGAAAGGTAGATCGCGACGACTTCGCCGCCGCGGTACGCGACGCGGGCGGCCGCCTCGTTTCCATCGGTGGTGATTCGGGCGTTCATGCCGAGCCTCCCGGAGGACGGGCGCGGCGTGCAGGCGCCGAACCGGCTCGCGGGCCCGAACGGACGGGGCGGGAGACGGGCGGGGGTGCGCGTCGCCGCGCCATTCGGCGGGAAGTCGGAAGTCAAAAGGCGTCGATCCCGCCCGAGAGGGTGTTCGCGCCTCGTCGCGCGTCGCCGCCATCATGGCTGGTCCCCAAAACGACTTTGGGTATGGGTGACTTTCCGGCCGGACCGGGGCATTCCTGCCCTTCGTTTGCCGATATTTTGTCGCTCGCAGAACGGCGGGCGGAGTTTTCCCTATCGAGCCTCCGGATCTGTCCGGCGAGAGAGGCGGCTCGGCGGGGGCGCCCCCGAGGGCGCCCCCGTCCGTTCGACGTCAGTCGCAGAGGCCGTACCAACGGCCGTTCCAGCTGTTCGGGTTCGGGTCCCCCGAACGGTTCCCCTCCGGCGTGACCCGGCCGTTGTCGAACACGGCGGCCGACACCACGGTCCGAGCGCTCCCGTCGGCCTGGATGATCGAACCGCCGCGCGAACCCCATTGACGGTAGTAGTTGAACGGCGGATCGCAGTCCCAACCGTAGATCTCGCATGCGTTGGGCGTCACGCTCCGCGAGAAGAACGGAAACACCTCGAGGCGGACGACCCGGGTCTCGGACGGATACTCGATCATCCCTTCGGTGACGACCCGGGCGCTCTCGGGACCGAACACGATGTTGTTCTGGCTGCTCTCGCCCGCCACCACCGTGTACATGCACGTCATGAACCGGTACGACGACCCGTACGTGTCCCAGTAACTCCGCGACCCGGGCTTCTCGCGCTCCTGGAAGGGACCGCCGTTGTCGAAGGGAGACCGGAAAAGCTCGCGATTCTTCGCGTACGGCAAAAGCAGGGCGTGGGTGCCCTTGTGGGTCGGCAGTCCGAAGTACGCCGGCTGACCGTCCGGCGTCAACGTGTTGTACGCGTAGAAGATCGGCATCGTGTCGTCGTGGTCGGCCAGGTAGAGCTTGACCGTCAGACCGATCTGGCGGGCGTTGCTGAGGTCGGCCGTCAGCTTCGCCGACTCCTTGGCCTGGGCGAAGACGGGGAACAGGATCGCGGCCAGG
>JBDNCL010000258.1:0-3408 GCA_046719655.1 Fimbriimonadaceae bacterium | reverse complement strand
CGCCTTGGTCGTGCAGAGCCAGCGCTCGTCGTCGCGCTGGGGCGTGTCCATCTTGAAGTGGGCCCCGCGGGACTCGTCGCGCACGATCGCCCCGCCGACGATGGCCTTCGCCATCTCGATCATGTGCTTGACCGACCGGGTGAACGGCACGGCCTGGTTGCTCCAGGACGAGTCGTCCAGGAGATTGCACCGGTCCGCGCGCTCGCCGAGTTCGTTGAGCATGTCGCGCGCCTCGAGAAGCTCCTTCTGGGTGCGCCAGATGCCGCAGCGGTTCCACATGATGTCGGCCAGCTCGGCGTGCAGGCTGTACGGGTTCTCGGGTCCGTTCGACTTCTTGAGCGCGTCGTACTCGGCCTGACGCTCTCGGCGGGCGCTCTCGACCAACGACGACGGCACCGTATCCCAACCGCCCTCCTTGTTCTTCAGGTAGGCGAGAATCCCCTGGGCCGCGATCTCGCCGCCGTACAGACAGCTCAGGAGGGCGTTCGCTCCGAGCCGGTTCGCGCCGTGATACTGGAACTCGCACTCTCCGGCCGCGTAGAGGCCCTCGATGTTGGTCATCTGGTTGAGCGGCGAATCGAGGTCGATCGCCGTCTCGTGACCCTTTTCGTAGTTCACCCAGAGTCCGCCCATCGTGTAGTGGACCGCCGGGTAGATGCGCATCGGGTTCTCGATCGGGTCCTCGCGCATGAACTTTTCGTAGATCTCGAGAACGCCTTCGAGCTTGTCGTTGATCATCTCGCGCGACATCCCCTTCTCCCGGTGGAGGTGGGTGATGTCGAGATACACCTGCTGGCGCCCCTGGATGCCCTTGCCCATCCGGCACACGCAGTAGATGATGAAGCTGACCAAGTCGCGGCTCAGGAGGTTGCCGTAGACGGGGTCCAGCTCTTCGCAGAAGTACCATCGCTCGCTTTCCGGAATCGAGTGGGCGGGGCGGGTGTCGTTCGGGTTCCGGGGGGTCCAGAGCCGACCGCCCTCTCCGCGCACCGACTCCGACATCAGGCGGCACTTGTCTTCGCCGGGGATCGCGGTCGGGTGGATCTGCACCATCTCCGGGTTGCCATAGACCGCACCCTGCTGGTAGCAGATGCTGACCGGCGAGCCCGTGTTGATGATCGAGTTCGTGCTCCGGCCGAAGATGAGGCCGTTGCCGCCCGTGCAGATCGTCACCGCGTCGGCGGGGAACGCCTGAATCTCCATCGTCCGCAGGTTCTGGGCGACGGCGCCGTGACAGCGCCTGTTGTCGTCCAAAATCAGCCCGAGGAACTCGTAGCCCTCAAACTTCTCGACCATCCCCTCCGACTCCCAGCGCCGGACCTGTTCGTCGAGAGCGTAGAGGAGCTGCTGGCCCGTGGTCGCGCCGGCGTAGGCCGTACGGTGCTTCAGAGTGCCGCCGAACCGGCGGAAGCTGAGCATGCCTTCGTGCGTCCGGTTGAAGGGCACCCCCATCCGGTCGAGCAGATAGATGAGGGCGGGCGCCCGCTCGCACATCCGCATGACGGGAGGCTGATGGTTGAGGAAGTCTCCTCCCGTGATGGTGTCCTCGAAGTGGAGCGCCGGGCTGTCCCCCTCGCCGCGAAGGTTCACGGCTCCGTTGATGCCCCCTTGGGCGCAGACCGAGTGGCTGCGTTTGACGGGGACGATCGAGAACAGCTGAACCTTGACTCCGGCCTCGGCGAGCTTCATCGCGTTCATGAGCCCGGCCAAGCCGCCACCGACGACGATCACTTTTCGCGGAGCTGGCATATCAATCTCACTCTACGGTCTCTGCCGAAGCAGATGCACCATTTCATTGTACCGACGCTCTTCGAACGGCGGCATGGCGGGACCGGTCGCCCGCGTCGCCTGTGGACGGTTAACGGCGCGAAAACCTTCTGCCGGTAAGATGAAAGACGATGTTGGCGACATGGGCGGCTGTTTGGGCTCTCGCGGCCCCGGTTCCGGCGACGGTGGCGTTGTCCCAGATTCAGGCTCCGACGGCGGCTCCCGCCCGCCCGGCGATCGACCCCGCCACCCTTCCGACGCGTCTGCTCCGAACGGTCACCGGAGACCCGGCGCGAAGCATCCGGATCACGTGGCGCACCGATGCCCCGGTTCGGCGGCCGTTCGCCGAACTGGCGGTCGAGGGAGAAGGCCCCAAGTTTGAGGCCAGCCGCCGGGTTGCGGCCCAAACCACGACCGTCCGGCACGACGGAGTCACCGCCCACTACCACTCGGCCGAATTCGCCGGTCTCGTGCCGAGGACGGTCTACAAGTACCGGGTCGCGGCCGACGACGGTCGGGGCAGCGACTGGGTCAGGTTCCGCACCGCGTCCGACCGGAGCGAACCGTTTACGCTCCTCTATTTCGGGGACGCCCAGAACGACATCCGGACCCACTGGACACGGGTCGTGCGGCGGGCGCTCCAACTCGTGCCCGAGCCGGACGTCGTGCTCCACTCCGGCGACCTGATCAACCTTCCGAACAGCGATTCCGAATGGGCCGACTGGTTCTGGTCCGGGACCTCGATGCACAGCCAGTTCTTGACCCTCGCGACCCCGGGCAACCACGAGTACTTCCGCGGCCCGGGCGGCGACCGGCAGATTTCGGTCTGGTGGCAACCTCAGTTCCGCTACCCCGGCAACGGGTTGCCCGAACTTCGGCACTCCAACTACTTCGTCGACTACCAGGGCGTCCGGTTCGTGTCCCTCGATTCGAACCGGCTGATCCGCGAACAGGCGCAGTGGCTGGACCGCGTCCTGGCCGACAACCCGAACCGATGGACCATCGCCACGTTCCACCACCCCGTATATTCGACGGCGCGGGGCCGGAACAACCCCGAGATCCAGGCCGCCTGGCGTCCGATCCTCGAGCGGCACAACGTCGCTCTCGTTCTCCAAGGTCACGACCACACCTACGGCCGCACGGTCGGAAGGAACGAGCGGCCCGAGCCTCAGGGCACGATCGGAACGGTCTACGTCGTGTCGGTGAGCGGACCCAAAATGTACGCGCTCGGAGACCGGGTCGCCCGGGAGATGGGTCGCTACGCCGCCGACACCCAACTCTTCCAGGCCATCCGGATCGCGCCGGAACGGATCCGCTACGACAGCTTCACCGCATCCGGGCGTCGGTTCGACTCGTTCGAGATCACCAAGGACGGCCAGGGCCGGAACCAGATCCGCTATCTCCCCGTCCCCCGCTGACGTTGGACGAGAGGATCACGCCTCGGTCAGCGCGCGCAGGAAGAACTCGGCCGTGCGCTGTCCGTCGAGGGCGACGTGCCCCAGGTCGGGTCCAACCATGACCTCGAACCGTTTGCCGGCCGCGTGCAGGGCGTGGACCAACTGGAGGGTGTTGGCCGGGTGCACGTTGTCGTCCGCCGTCCCGTAGTAGAGCAGCAGCCTGCCGCGCAAGTTTTTGACGTAC
>JBDNCL010000257.1:0-3467 GCA_046719655.1 Fimbriimonadaceae bacterium | reverse complement strand
CCCGGAGCCGATTTTCGGGGGCCCCGACCGGTCCAAGTGGTTCGGGTACCTAGACAAGTTCGTGTGCTTTCCTCGGAAACTCCGACGGACGGCGAGGCGGGCCGATCTCGTTCACATCCTGGATCACAGCAACGCGGTCTACCTTCCCCACGTGGCCAACCGACCTCATCTCGTCACCTGCCACGATGTTCTCCCTCATCGAGCCGTGAAGGGTGAGTTCCCGGGGTGGCAGATCGGCCGAACCGGACGCGCCCAGCAGCGGTGGATCGCGAGAAACCTCAGGCGAGCCCGAAACGTGGTTTGCGTGTCCCAAGCGACTCTCGAAGACGCGGTGCGCGTGCTTGGCCTAGAGCGCAAAAGCCTTCGGGTTGTCCTCAACGGTACGTACAAGCCCATCTGCCCGATGGACGAGACTCAAGCACGGGTCGTCCTCGATGGTCGATTTCCCGAGCGTTTCATCCTCCACGTGGGAGGCAGCGTTCCGTACAAAAATCGGCCGGGCGTCATCCGCGCTTTCGCCGCTTCGTGCCGTTGGCTCGATCGCGACGTGCACCTCGTCCTTGTTGGCAAGCCCCCCTGGGAAGCGAGCGAGGCGATCGTCGAAGAACTTGGAATCGCCGACCGGGTCGTCATGGTCTCGCACGCTTCCGATCGCGAGGTTCAGGCTGCTTACTGCGTCGCGGAGTCCCTTTTTTTCCTGTCCTACGCCGAGGGGTTCGGCCTACCCGTGCTCGAAGCGATGGCATGCGGGTGTCCGGTCGTCGCGTCGAACCGCGCTCCGATGACCGAAGTCGGAGGCGACGTTCCTCTCTACGTCGACCCCGACGATCCCGAAGACGCCGCCGCCCAGATCCACGCTTGGTGGCCCAATCGGAGGTCGAAAGTGGCGGCTGGGCTGGAAAGGGTCCACTTGTTCAGCCTGGAACGCATGGTCGGCGACTACCTCCGAACCTACCAGGATCTCGCAGGTTGAGGTTCCCAAGGCCTCCAGACGGCGTATAACTTTCGGTATACTATCGTCTGTAATGTGCGGAATCTGCGGTGCCGTCTCCTTCTCCAACCCGGTCGACACCGACCGGGTGATCGCCATGCGCGAGGCCATGGCTCCCCGCGGTCCCGACGCGGCCGGACTCTGGGGTCCCGAATCGGGCCGCGTCGTCCTCGGCCACCGGCGCCTCGCCATCCTCGGTCTGTCGCCGCTGGGCAACCAGCCGATGCACTCCAAGTGCGGCCGGTACACCCTCGTCTTCAACGGCGAGATCTACAACTTCCGCGATCTCGCGGCCCGGCTTCCGGACGGCGGTGCGAGCCTCGAATCCGGGTCCGACACCGAAGTCCTGCTCGAACTCCTCGCCCGCGAGGGGAGAGCCGTCCTCTTCCGTCTGAGGGGCATGTACGCGTTCGGACTCTGGGACTCGTCGACCCGGCGTCTCACCTTGGCGCGCGATCCCCTCGGCATCAAGCCGCTGTACTACTGGGGCGGCCCGGCCGACTTCCGGTTCGCCTCTCAGGTCAAGGCCCTTCTCGCCTCGGGCATCGATCCCGGGCCCGCCGACCCGGTCGGGCACGCCGGGTTCTTCCTGTTTGGCCACCAGCCGGTCGGCCACACGCTCTGGCAGGGGATCCGGGAGCTTCCGCCCGGAACGTGGCTCGAGGTGTCGGAAGACGGCATAGACGGACCGCACGCCTTTGAATCCGTCGATCAGATCCTGTTTGCGACGCCCGCCGAGCTCGACGCCAGGACGTTGGAGCACGCTCTCCGAGAATCGGTAGCCGCCCACCTCCTCGCCGACGTTCCCGTCACCGTGTTCCTCAGCGCCGGCAAGGACTCGACGACCGTCCTCGCTTTGGCCAGCGAGGTCTCCTCGGGACCGGTGCGGGCCGCGACCCTTCAGTTCTCGGGGTACCGGGACACCCCGAACGACGAGACGCCGATCGCCCGGGAGGTGGCCGCCGCCTACGGGGCCGAACACACGGTCGCCGCCATCGAACGGGCCGACTTTGCCGACGAGTTGAGCCGCATGCTCCATGCGATGGACCGGCCCACCATCGACGGCGTCAACACCTACATGGTTTGCAAGGTCGCGGCCCAAAACGGGGTCAAGGTCGCGCTCTCCGGACTGGGGGCCGACGAGATCTTCGGCGGGTACCCGTCGTTTGCCCAGATCCCCCGTCTGATCCGTTCGGCCCGCGGCCTCGGCGGGGTCGGCAGTCTGGTGCGGAAGGCTCTCCAGGGCGTGCCTCTGCCCGACCGGGTGTCTCCCAAAACTCTCGGTCTTTTGGAGTACGGCGGGACGCCGGAAGGGGCGTTCTTCCTCCGACGGGCTCTCCACATGCCCTGGGAGCTGCCGGACCTGATCGGCGACGACATGGCGCGCGAAGCGTTGGCCCGCTTCGACCCGGTCGAGCATCTTCGCGAACTGACGGCGGCCGCGCCCAACCTGCACGCCAAAATCGCCCTGCTGGAGATGCGGGGCTACATGATGCCGAGACTTCTCGTCGACTCCGATTGGGCGAGCATGGCCCACTCGATCGAACTGAGGGTGCCGTTCGTCGACCGCGACCTGTTCCGTACCGTCGGCCCGATGATCGCCGGTCCTCGTCCTCCCGACAAGGCGTCCATGCTCGCGGCGCCCAAGCGGCGGCCGCCGGCCAGCGTGTGGTCGCGCCCAAAAACCGGATTCCAGGTGCCGGTCAACCAGTGGCTGGCCCAGATGAGCGGCATCCCCCGTCCCCCGCGGTCGTTGCGCCACTGGTCCCGCTTCGTCTACCAGGCGTTCGTCGACGGGCCCTCTTTCGACCCGGAACGGGCGGCGGCGGGCCTCGCCGGATCGCTGCCGTCACAATAGAGACGGTTTCTTCATGCGCCTGCTCCACGTGATCGCTTCGGCCAAGCTGGAAGGGGGCGGCCCGATCGAGGGCGTCCGCCAACGCGCCCGCGTGCTCCACGAGATGGGGCACGAGACCGAATTGGTGTGTCTCGACGATCCGGCCGACGTCGATCCCGCCCCGTTCCCGATGCCCGTCCACGCTCTGGGCCCGTCCAAGGGCGGGTATCGGTTCAACGACCGGATCGCGCCCTGGCTTCGCGAAAACGCGGCCCGCTTCCACGCCGTCACCGCCCACGGGATCTGGCAGCAGCACGACTATGCCGTTTGGCAGGCCCTGCACGGCGCGAAGACCCCCTACTTCGTCTTCCCGCACGGGATGCTCGACCCGTGGTTCAAGCGCGAGTACCCGCTCAAGCACCTCAAAAAGATACTGTACTGGCCGCGCCAGCACCGTGTCCTCCGAGACGCGGCCGCCGTGCTGTTCACCAGTGAAGAGGAGCGGATCCTGGCCCGCGAATCGTTCCGGCCCTACCGGATCGTGGAGCGCGTCGTCCGGTACGGAACCGCCGCCCCGGGAGGCGATCCCGACGCCCAGACCGAGTCGTTTCTGACCCAGTTCCCTCGCTTGCGCGACCG
>JBDNCL010000256.1:0-3486 GCA_046719655.1 Fimbriimonadaceae bacterium | reverse complement strand
GCACAACGCGCCTCCGACATCGGACGACATCCTCCAACAGAGCGTCGATCCGGCAACGCTCGGTCTGCAGCGCGTTCGGCGGCAGGTCTCGGCCGGGTCGGACGCGCTCCTCTTCGGGATCCCCGGCGACTTCGTGGCCGCATCGACGTCGGCCCGCCGAGGCGACACGAAAGTCACCCGGATCGGGGGCGCTTCCATGCAGATCTCCGACGGCGGCGGGGCGATCTTCGACGGAGCGGCCGGATTCTTCCACCCAAGCCGCGAACTGGGCTTCGACCTTTGGTCGCGCGTCGACGGGGGATTTGTCCGAATTCGCCCTCTCGGCCAAGGTCGGGTGTTCTACGTGCAGGACGGGACGGCGGCGACCAACCGGTTCATCGACCAGTTCGACAACGCCGCGTTCCTGCTGTCGGTCGTCGCGGACGCGGCCGGACCGAAGCGAAAGGTGGCGATCGTCGACGTCCTCGCCGGCGTCTCGTCCGAACCCTCGGCTCTGGGTTTCATCGGACCCTGGGCGGAGGCGATGGGGTGGCAGGTCGTCGTTCTGTTCGTGGTCGTGGCCTGGACGTGGGGCAGTCGGTTCGGCCTTCCCGTAGCCTGGCGTGGGCGGGAAGTCGGCACCCGGGAGCTGGTCGACGCTCTGGCCGACACCATGCAGCGCTCGGGAGTCGCGTCCGCGGCCTTGGCCGCCGTCGTCGAAGATGCCGACCACATCGTCCGACGCCGGGCGAAGTTGCCGATGGACGCTCCCGTCTCGGCCCGCAACCGGGCGATCCCCCCCAGCCTCGGTCAGGCCCTCGTCGAAGCGGAGGCGGCCGCGTCGGAGCCGATCAGTTCGGCCGTCGCCCTGCAGCTGGCCAAGCGCCTGTCGGTCGAACTCACCCGGTTCACCGGCGACGTCCGACACGTTCGGGCGGCCAAGAGTCGGCGGGTCCGATGACATTTCGCCGACCGCGACTGTCGGTTGTAAGCCGTATCGCCACAAAGTGGGCTCGATAGGATATATTGTTGGCCATGCGTTTTGCGATGATTTTCGTTCTGCTGACCCTGTTGGCCGGATTCGCGGTCGGCCAGGCGTCCAATCGTGCCGCCATCGAGGCCGAAAAGCGGATGTTGGTCCAGCTGGAGGAGGAGTACCGCAAGGCCAAAACGGAACACACGCGTGCACCTCGCGACGCCGCCAAGCGCAAAGCCTACGTCGACGCCACGATGAAGCTCGGCATGGAGACCATGACCGCGCTCAGCATGCCTCCGCGCGAGAAGTACCCCAAGGCGCTCCGGCTCTTCCGGGAGGTTCTCCGGGTCGACCCGAAGAACAAGGAAGCGGCGAAGTGGCGAGATCAAATCGTCGACATCTATCGGAGCATGGGACGCCCGGTGCCCACGTAAGGCACCCCCGACCGGTGTCGGAGACCCTGTGAGCCAACCCTCTGTGCCCGATAGCGCCCGATCGCGTGTCGAAAAGCACTGGGGGTCCGAAATGCGGCGGTTCGCGGGTCGGGCCGCGGTCACGGCCGCGATCCTCTCGATCGTCCCGTTTCTGGTCGGCGTCCTCCAGACCCCGGCCGGTTCCGCCTATATCGGCTATCAGTACAACACGGACGACCACATGGTCTATTCGGCCTGGATGCGCCAGGCCCAGGACGGCCGGTTGCTCATGGACAACCGGTTTGCGGTCGACGACCAGCCCGGACTGACGGTCCACCTTCTGTTCTTCGCGATGGGCCTGATGTCGAACGTTTTCGGCATCCCCTTGACCTGCGCGCTCGTCAAGGCCCTCTTTTCCGGTTTGGTCGTCTGGCAGATCTTCCATCTGGCTTGCCGCATCAATCCGCAACCCTACTTCCAGAAGGCGGCCATCGCGCTGGGCGTTTTGGGAGGCGGCGTCGGCTTTCTCGTTTGGCACACCTTCGGGGAAGCGGTCGTTCGCCCCGGATTTCCCGGAATGTCGGCCCTGTCGCTCGGTCGCCTGCCCACCGACGTCTGGCAGCCGGAAGCCTTTGTGCTGCCGTCGATGCTCACCAACGCCCTTTTCATGGTGAGCCTGTCGCTCATCCTGGTCGTCTTTCAGTCCGTTCTGGACGCCCGTTTCTCGTGGAAACCGGTCCTTCCCGGCTTCCTGGCCTACGGGCTTCTGATGAACATCCACAGCTACGACGTTCTCCTGATCGCCCTCGTCTTGGTGGGGCTGCTCGCGATGGGGTTGTCCCGTCGCGAGGTCGAGCTGGTCTGGGTCGGCCGCGTCGTCGTCATCGGCTTGGGAGCGGTTCCCGCCGCCCTGTGGTTCCTGCACGTTCTCGCCAACGACCCCGTATTCCAGTCCCGCGCCGCCACCGAAACGTTCTCCCCGAACTTTCGGCAGGTCGTCTTGGGGTTGTTTCCCCTGATCGGCCTCGCGATGTTCGCCCTGTTCAAGGGGTTCGACGACCCGGAGCGGGCCCAGGTCCGGAAGGCGGGGGCGACCGCCATCGGGCTCGGGATCCTGCTTCTCTTTGCCGTGGCGCAGAACCACACCGGCGGCTACTGGATGGGCCCGCTGGCGTTCGCCGCCCTGTACGCCGCCGTGCTCGGAGCGCTGGCCCTGGTCGCGAAGAAGAACATGGCCGCCAACCTCGTCGTCGCCTGGTCGGTGGTCGGCCTGTTCGCGATCTACTTCCCCGCCCTCTTTCAGCGCAAGCTGGCCATGGGTCAAAGCCTTCCGTGGGCCATCCTCGCCGCGCTGGGACTCTTCGCGCTGGTTCGCGACCGAGACAAGGGACTCCGCAACCTCGGCACGACGGTGTTGATCGCCGCCTGCGGCCTTTCGAGCGTCTACTGGTTCCAGCGGGAGCTGCTGTTCATCCGGACCGACGTGTCGCGCACGACCCTCCAGCCCGTGTACCTCACGCCCGACGTGAAGCGGATCACGGAGCACCTGAACCGCGATGCGGGCGGGCGCGCCGTCGTGCTCGCCATGCCCGGAATCCCGTCTCCCGTCGGGCCCGATGTGTTCGCCACCCCGTATCTGAGCGATCTCAACCCGATTCTCAGCGGTTTGACCGGGGTCTACACGTATGCGGGACACTGGAGCGAGACCCCCGACTATCGGCGGCGCCGAAGAGCGGCGACCGCGTTCTTCCTCGGCAGCACGCCCGAACACGCGCGAGAGGCGATCCTCGCCGAAATCCGACCCGACTTTATCGTGGCGCCGTCCCGGGCCGCCTATTCCGACTTTGCCCGACTGACGAACGGCGAGACCCTGGTCGATGCGTCGCGGTACGGCGACGTGGTGTTCGACGGAAGCCAGTTTCAGCTCATCCGCGTGCGCGCGCCGCGCTGAGGATCACTCGAATCCGTACTCGTCGGTCGGAGGCGAAACGACGGTCTGGCTCGCGACCGTAGGACTGGCCGCCTTGGTGTTTTTGGCGATGATCCGAACACCGCCGCCGTAACGGCTGCTGTTGACCAGCTCCCGCTTCAGCTCCCGACCGTCCCGCACCAGCACGC
>JBDNCL010000255.1:0-3491 GCA_046719655.1 Fimbriimonadaceae bacterium | reverse complement strand
TGGGGATGCATTCCCAGCAAGGCGATGATCGCCTCGGTCGAGAGGCTGCACCATGTCCGGCATGCCGACCAGCTCGGCGTCGTGGTCGACGGCGAGGCCCACATGGACCTCGGCAAGTTTGCGGCGCGCCGCGACAAGGTCGTCACGACACTTCGCGGGGGTGTGGGCATGCTGTTCAAAAAGAACGGCATCCGCCATGTCGAAGGCTTTGCCAAGTTCATCGACCCCCACACCATCGAAGTCGAAAAGGAGGGCAAGAAGGAGAGGATCACGTCGCGGCACTTCGTTCTCGCGATGGGGTCGTCGGTCATCCGCCTCGATATTCCGGGGCTCGAAGGCGACGCCAAGGACGGAGTCTGGACTTCGGACGACGCCGTGACCTGCACGACGGTGCCCAAGAGCATGGTTATTCTCGGCGGCGGCGCGGTCGGCGTCGAGTTCGGCTACGTCTTCAACGGGCTGGGATCCAAGGTCACGGTCGTCGAGATGATGCCGACCCTCCTCCCGGTGATGGACGCCGATCTCGGGAACGAACTCGGCAAGCTCCTCGGTCGGCAGGGCGTGAAGGTCAAGACGGGGGCGACCGTCGAAAAGGTCGAGAAGGTCGCCGGCGGTTGGCGGTGCCACATCAAGAAGGGCTCCGACGTCGAAGTGGTCGAGGCCGAGGTCTTCCTTCTGGGTGTTGGCCGGAAGGCGAACATCGACGGCATGAACCTCGAAGGCATCGGCGTCAAGCTGCACCGGCGCGGGGTCGAGGTCGCCGACGACACCCTGAAGACCCACGTCCCCCACATCTACGCGGTCGGCGACGTCACCGGCCGAATCCAGCTCGCCCATGTCGCGTCGGCGGAGGGCATCCACGCCGTCCACAACATCGTCAAGGGCACGAACAAGCCGTTCAACTACAAGGCGGTTCCGGGTTGCGTCTACACGGTACCGGAGGTCGCGTCGGTCGGGCTCACCCAGAGCGAGGCGGAGGCGCAGGGATACGACGTGACGGTCGGCAAGTTCAGCTTCCGGCCTCTCGGCAAGGCGATGGCGATGGCGGAGCAGGACGGGTTCATCAAGGTCGTGGCCGACAAGAAATACGGCGAGGTGCTGGGCGTGCACATGATCGGGGCCCACGTCACCGACATGATCAACGCCGCCGTCGTCGCCCTGACCCACGAAGCCACGTTGGAATCTCTCGTCGAGACCATCCACGCTCACCCGACCATGAGCGAGGCGTTCCTGGAAGCGTACGAGGACGCGCTCGGACACGCGATCCACAAGGTGTAGGCCGAAGCGCGAGCCGACCGAGTCGTCGTCAGACCTCCCGGGCGATCTGCCAGTCGGGAGGTCGGTCCGCGTCTTCCTCTTCCGACCGGCCGTAACCGTACCAAAACGCCGACCAGGCCGCGATGCTCACGACGGTGAAGATCACCTTCGCCGCCATGGGCACGTTCGGGTTGAAGCTGAAATACGCCTCGATCGGAGCGGCGACGAACATGAGCACGAACGCGGTCATCGTCATCACGACCGCGTCTTTGCCGGCGACGAGCACCGACTGGCCGCGCGTCATCTGGCCTGGCCGCAGCAGGGCGAATCCGAGGAGAAACCCGGCCCCGCCCGCCAAGAAGATCCCGGTCAGCTCGGGAACCCCGTGCGGCATGATGCTCCCGTACAGGTAGGGAATCCGGCCGACCGGTTCGAGGACATAGGTCAGGGCGCCGAGAAGGGCGCCGTTGACGTACATCGACTGCAGAGTGCCGATCCCGAACGTTCCGGCCGCGATCCCGGCGGTCCGAAGAGCGACCAGCGGGTTGTTCGAGGCGTAAAAACCGAGCATCGCGGTCGATTCGGCGAAGCTCCGCTCGTCCTTGGCCCCGTCGCGCCACTGGCGGAACGCTTCTTCGAAGCCGGGCGGCACGTAGAGTCCGATCGCTTCGGGATGGGATCTCAGGAGCAGGTTGGCGAACACTCCCGAGAGCACGAAGACGAGAAAAGCGGCCAGCGTGAACGGGAATCGGCGGCGGAAAACCCGGGCCGCCAGGGCGACCCCGCCGGAGACCATCTTCGCGAAATTGCGCCTTCGCGGGCGGTAGAGGATGGCGTAGGCTCTCGCGCACAGGTCGTTGAGGAAGTCGATCAGCTCCTGATTGTTCGAGAAGGTCCGTGCCCGGGTGAGGTCGGCCGATACGGCCTTGTAGAGGCGGACGAAGCGGCGCAGTTCGTCGGCCCGAAGCTGGGAGATGCTGGCGTCGGCCCGGTCGCAGAGCCGGGTGAGTTCCTGCCAGTCTCGCTCTCTCTTCTCGACGAAAAGGACCTCGTTCATCGGTTGCGAATGGGGGCGGAGGCGACTCGAACGACCGGTTCGGGGCACGGCGGCGGCATGCGATTCCCGATTTCTCTGCTATTTTGCATGCTGTCGGCCGCCGCGACGGCCCTGGCCGACATTTCGGCAAACTCGTCGGGGATCGATTTCGCATCCCGTCGGCCGCCGCGCCGGCCCAGGTCCTCGCTGCACGGGCAAATTTTCGGAACACCGCCGCCGGTCCAGTCGTCCCAGACGGGAAGCATCCGGACCGCCGTCGGCTGCCCGTCGCGGTCGACGCCGAGCCGGAGTTCGACCGAGCATGCGGGAGGACGACGGTGGCCGCGGCGGCGGGAACGCGCGTCGCCGGCGTTTCCGGGAGGGGCGCGTCTGGTAGAATCATCGCCTCAAAGGTGCAGGTTTTCCCACCGAATCCGTAGAACGAAGGGATCACCGCACCGTTCTCGTCGTCTAGTTCGGTATGGGGCCGTTGGCCCGCAAATTGCTTGATCGATCAGGGCGACGACATGGGCGGCCTCTTCCGACGGGGAGCCAACCGGCCCAACTGGACACAGAGAACGACTCGGCGTACGCATGGCCCGCAACTTGGATTCTAACGAACACGACGACGCGATCCCGAGCTATCTGAGCCGGTTGACGCGCGTTCCTCTGCTGACACCCGAGGAGGAAGTCGAACTGACCCGAGCCGTACAGGCCGGCGATCAGAAGGCGCGTCAGCGCTTGGTCGAGGCCAACATGCGGCTGGTGATCAACATCGCCAAAACGTACCGGAGCCGGGCGATCCCGCTCGAAGATCTGATTCAAGAAGGCGCCATCGGGCTGATGCAGGCGGCCGAGCGGTTCGACCCGGACAAAGGTTTCCGGTTTTCCACCTACGCGACCCATTGGATTCGGCAGGCGATCGGCCGCGCGATCGACAACAAGAGCAAGGCGATCCGGCTTCCCGCCCATGTGAGCCAGTCGTTGCGACGCATCGAAAAGGAGCGGATGCGCCTCGCCCGGGAGCTCGGCAAGGATCCGACGCCCGACCAGATCGCGGCCGCTCTCGGCATCAGTTCCAAGAAGCTCACCATGCTCGTGCAGTCCTCGCAAGAGCTGCTCAGCCTGGACATGACGGTGGGAGACAGCAGCGGGACGACTTTGGGCGGTCTGATTCGGGACAATCAGAACGGCGACC
>JBDNCL010000254.1:0-3502 GCA_046719655.1 Fimbriimonadaceae bacterium | reverse complement strand
CGATTCGTACCGGGCGAGCATGGCGGCCGGCACCTTCTCCGCAGCCGGGCCGCGTTCGGCCTGACGTTCCCGGTACGCCTTCTCCAGCTGGTGTTTTGCCGCGATCACTTTCTTCTGATACGCCGCCAGCTCGGCTTTCTTGGCGTCGATCGCCTTTCGGGCTTCCTCTTCCTTCGACTTGGCGACCGGAACCAGCTCCCAAAGCTCCATGATCCGTTCGTCGGTAACCGCTCTCTGAGCCTTGAGCGATTCGATCTCCTTCTCCAAGGCCTCGACCTCGCGGGGGTTGACGACCTTGCCCCCGTACATCTCGGCGTCGATCTTTTTGAGCTTGGCTTCGATCCCCTTGTTCCGCAGCTCGAGGTCCTGCAGTTCTCCGCTCAAGCGGGACGCCTGTTCGTGGAGAGAGGCGTGCGTCTCCTCAAGCCCCTTGATCTCGGCCATGATCGCGCGTCCCGGATCGAGAGCGGCGGCGCGGGCCCGAATCTCGACGATGGCCTCGTCGATCCGGTGGAGCTGCCAGAGGCGGAAGAGGTCGTCGAGGGACATGCCCTATTATGCCGACCTGAAATTCCGGCAATGCTCGGGCCCCAAGGCCACTCGGTGAAGGAAGCTCTCGGCCGGCGGCGAACTCCTAACCATCGTCACACGAGTCATGCCCAACAGTCTCTCGCACCTGATCTTGGACGTCCACGATCTGGACGTCGCGCTGGAGTTCTACCACGGTCTGCTCCAGCTCCCGGTGCGCCACCGGGAAGAGTGGGACGGGCACCGGCTGGCATACCTGACGACGGGGGGGACCGAGCTTCTGCTCGTCCAGCAGCCGAAGGACGAGCAAAACCCGCTTCTCGAGCGGAGCGGCGGCCTCGTCATCAACTTCCGGGTTCACAACCTGCCCCACATGGCCGCCTCCCTCGAGAACCGCGTGACGATCCTGCGCGGGCTCGAGATGGCGGTTTGGGGAGACCGGACGCTGCTGGTCACCGATCCGGACGGCTATGCGATCCTGCTCAGCGAGCCGGTCGCGACGCTGCACTGATCGCCCGGTCGGCGGACCCCACCGCGACTCAGGGCTTGGCGCGGTCGCACGGCCGACGCCGGCCGAGAAGGAGTCTTTCCCGGAAGTCGTTGAACACGCAGATGCTGCGGATCCCGAACTGCTTCGACACCTCGATCGCCAGACCGTAGGTCTGCGGGTTGAGTTTTGCGTCCCGGCATCGGCCGGTCTCCGGGTCGTATCGGGCACAATCTCGGCAGTGCATCGCGTCGTCTTCCTCACGATAGCTCTCGCGGCTTCGGCGTTGCGGTCGCCCGGCGTTTCGGCGCAGGTGGCCGCTCCTCCTCCGCCTCCCGCGATCGAGCGCACCAGCGACGGGTTTCGGGTGACCCGCGACGGACAGACGTCGGCCGTCCGCCTGCAGGAGAACGCCCCGCCACCCGTCGAGGAGCGCGAGAGGGTGGTTTTTCGAAAGGACGACCGGTGGGTCGTCTGGGATTCGCGGGGTCTGAGCTTGCGGGACGGCGAGCGTCTGCGGTCGTCCCGCCTCGCGGACGTGGCGACCTCGCCCCGGGTCTTCTCCGAGGAACAGATTCTCGAAAACTGGCTGCTCGTTCTGGGTGGGATCCGAACCAAGGAGGCCCACCGTCTTCTCGGCGCCCGGCGCGTGGGGAGCCTCGTGTATCTTCTCTTCGACTGGCAGGACATCTTCGGCAGCTCGTGGCTGCAGGCCATGGTCAAGGTCGACCTCGACGCGCCGGTCCTCGAATGGCGCTACGCGGCTCGATTGCCCGGCGAGGCAGTGGCGGTGGATGCCCCGGACGACCGGTTGCGCGTCTTCGGCGACCAGATCGGGGTCGTCGCCCGGAGCGAGGAGGCTTGGGGCATCGCCGTGTTCGATCCGGTGGCCGAGACGTTCAACTTTCGCCCGATGGGAACCGGGTTGATCGAGCTGCGCAACCGGGCCGGTGGCAACGCCCACTTCCTCGAGGCCACGAACTACGGGATGACGGTCATCGGCCGGCTCCACCTGCCCACCGGCGCCATGGCCCGGCTGGCGGAAACCCGAGGTTCGATCCGCCTCATCGACGGCGACTTCCCCTGGATCGCGGTCGACCGAAACGACCAGGGCCGCTTCTTGCGGAACCTGGAGACCGGGGCCGTCGTCCCCGTTCCGATCGACGCGGGCATCCGCCGGGTCGGCAGCTCGGTCCTCTACTGGAGCCCGTCCGACCGGCCGACCGTCGCCGTTCTCGTGGACCCGGCTCGTTGGTCGGTCTTGGCGAGCTGGTCGCCGCCGACCGCTTCGCCGAACGGCGTCCGACCGCCGGCTCCTTGAGCGGGCGACGGCTTCAATCGGGGGCGACGGATACGGGCTGCCCGGTCTGGGCCGACTCGTAGCCGGCGAGGGCGACCCGCGCGGCGCGCCAGCCGTCGGCGCCGGACACCGGCGGATCGGTGTCGTCGACGATGCAGCGGATGAAGGCGTCGACCAGACCCGCGTCCAGGTCGGACCCGTAGGCGGACAGCGTGTGGGTCGGGCTGCCGGACCGATAGACGTCGATGCCTTGGTTGAACATGTCGAGTTCGATCACGCCCGACTCGCCGACCACGTTCATCGTGACGTCGCCCCAAGTCTTGAACGTCGGGGGGCGCGACCAACTGGAGTCCAGCGTGGCGAAGACGCCGCTTGGGAACTCCAGCGTCAGCATCGCCGTGTCTTCCCAGTCCTGGCCGTACATGCGGTTTCCAATCTGGGCCTGAACCTTGTGCGGCGCCTCGCCGAGGAGGTCCCCCAGCAGATCGGCGACGTGGACGACGTGATCGATCATGGCGCCGCCGCCCGACCGCTCGGCCTCCACGAACCAACCGTGCGGGCAGGTGCCCCGGTTGGTGGCGCAGATGGCGAGCACCTTTCCGATGTCGCCTGCCCGAACCCGCTCCTTGAGCCGCCGCCACGCCGGCGAATACCGGCACGGAAACGCGGTCATGAGCTTCACCCCGGTCTCCCGGACCGCCCCCAGCAGGCGCGCCGCTTCCGACGCCGAGGTCACGAGAGGCTTTTCGCACAGGATGTGCCGGCCGGCCCGGGCCGCCGCTTCGCCGTAGGGGGCGTGCCGCTTGTTGTCGCTCGTGATCACGACCGCGTCGACGGCGCCGAGCATGGCGTCGGGATCGGCGAAGGTTTCGCACTCGAAATCGGACGCGAACCGAGCCGCCAGGTCGGCGTCCGGCTCCCAGACCCCGACCAGCTCCGCCTCCGGGTGTCGCCGGATTCCCCCGGCGTATCCCCAGGCGTGCATGTGGGCGACACTGTAGAAACCGACGCGGACGGGCATGAGCCGATTATGCCCGCACCGTTCTCTCGACGGCACCGTGGCGGCGAGACTCCGCGCCCCCTACTGGTTGGCCCAGCGGTTGATCAGCCACCACGCCGCCTGGTCGTGGGGCACGAACTTGGGGTGGGTCAGGTGTTCGAATGCGGGCAGGTACCCGAGCGATCCG
>JBDNCL010000253.1:0-3506 GCA_046719655.1 Fimbriimonadaceae bacterium | reverse complement strand
GGTCACTCAGTCCATCGCGCGCTCGATCAACACGTCGGCCACCGTCATCGTCGCTCTGTTGATGCTGGTGATCTTCGGTTCGGCGACGGTCGATCTCAGGTTCTTCAACCTCGTGATGCTGGCCGGCATCTTGGTGGGCACCTACTCGTCGATCTTCAATGCGGCGCCGATCCTCTACCTGATCGACGGCATATTCAAGAAGCGGGGCGGGGAGGCGGCGACCCTGGTCGGGATCTCGGTGGCCGAGCAGGAGCGCGCGCGCGTCCTGGCCACGACGGTCGCGCCGGACGACGTGCCGCGCGAGACGCCGGCGTCATCGTATGGTCAGGTCAAGCGACGCCGACGAGAGGCGGAGCGCGGGACCGTCAATCTGGACGATTAGTCCACCGAGAGGGAGTCAGAGACCCTGGGCCGGCCGGTTCGGCCTGGGGTATAACTCCCTCGCTCCCGAGCCCGGGTGGCGGAATTGGTAGACGCGCACGGTTCAGGTCCGTGTGCCGCGAGGCGTGGAGGTTCGAGTCCTCTCCCGGGCACCACTCCCTTCTCGTGCCGCGTGCGACGCGCGGGGCCCGACTGGCGGCGCCCCGTCCGACCGGCAGAGGCGCGCACCGTCTTGGTAGCCTTCGGCCATGGCACAGGAGTTTCGAGTCGGAGTCGCCGGTCTCATCCACGGTCACGTCTGGGGTCTGATCGGCAGTTGGGAGAAGGTCGAGGGGGCCCAGTTGGTCGCCGTAGCCGATGCGACCCCGCTTCTCGACCGGGCCAAGGAAAGCTTCGCGCGAAGCTATGCGGATTGGCGCGAGATGCTGGAAAGCGAGACCCTCGACGCGCTCGTCGTCACGAGCGACAACGTCGAGTCGTCCGAGATTGCGGTCGCGGCCCTGAAGCAAGGGATTCCGTGCCTGGTCGAGAAGGCGATGGCCGCCAACGCCAAAGACGCCGACCGGATGCTCGCCGCCGCGGAGGAGTCTGGGAAGCTCCTGATGATCAACTGGCCGCTGGCTTGGTCGCCCGCGGTCTACGAACTCAAAAAGCTGATCGACGCGGAAACGGTGGGACCCGTGTTCCACATGCGCTATCGGAACGGGCACCACGGCCCGAAGGAGATCGGCTGCGACCCGTACTTCGTCGGTTGGCTGTACGACGAGTCCCGGAGCGGCGGGGGCGCCATCGCCGACTTTGGTTGCTACGGAGCCGTCCTGGCTCGCTGGTACTTCGGGATGCCGGACTCGGTGTTTGCGTACCGCGGCAATTTCACTAAGGACTACGACGTATCCGACGACTTCGCCGTCATCCTGCTCAAGTACCCCAAGTCGACGGTGGTGCTCGAAGCGACCTGGGCGACCCGAGGAGAAGACGGCTCCGGCAATCCGGTGGTCCTCGGCCGCGACGGAACGCTGGCCGTACACGGCAGCACCATTCGTCAGAGCGGGATCTCGACGGCCGAACACGAAGCGCCGGGCCTCCCCATCTCGTCCCCGGCCGAGTACTTCCTGGCGTGCCTGCGGAACGGCACGGAGCCGGACGGGATCCTCAATTCGAAGATCGCGGCCGACGCGTGCCGAATTCTGGACGCCGCCATCGAGAGCACGCGGACCGGGGCGGCCGTCAAACCGTAGCCGGGCCCGGCGCGGTCCGGCCGGCCCGCCGTCGGCGTCACAACCGTGTATCGATTTGTGACGAATATGCCCGCATCGGGCAACATCGCCGGGCGAAGGCCCCGACAAATAGACTAGGATAGGCGCTCGCCGTCATGCCCAGACCACTCGTATTCGGAAACGGAAGTCTGCTGGTCGCCATGGACGACCGGTACAGAATCCGGGACCTGTTCTATCCCCATGTGGGGCTCTCGAACCACCTCAGCGCGCACTCGATCCGGATGGGCGTTTGGGTCGAGGGATCTTTCTCGTGGATCGAAGACGCGGGGTGGACCCGGCGCATGGAGTTCTTCCCCCGGACCCTGGTGGGGCACTCGATTCTCGAGCATGCGGCGATGGGAATCCGCATCGAGGCGGAAGAGGCGGTCAGCCCGAGGTCGAACGAGTTCCTTCGCCGCTGGAAAGTCACCAATCTGGCGAGCCAGGAGCGGGAGATCCGAATCTTCGCCTCCCATGACCTTCGGATCATGGAAACCGACATCGGCGACACGGCGTTTTACAATCCGTTTCTGGACGGCATCGTCCACTTCAAGGGGCCGACCTTTTTCCTGTTCGGCGGGTCGACCAGTCTGGGCGGTCTCTACGAATACGCCACCGGCATCAAGGGCTTTGGCGGGCTCGAGGGAACCTGGCGGGACGCCGAAGACGGGCGCCTCGGGATGAACCCGATCGCCCAAGGATCGGTCGACTCCACCATGAGCTTGCGGATGAGGATTCCGGGCGGCCAAACGCGGACGGCGCACTACTGGATCGTCGCCGACTCCTCGTTGGAGAGCCTGACCAGCAGCTACCACGAGATGGTGCACAAGGGCTTCGATTCGATGTTGCTGGACGCTCACCAGTACTGGCACGCGTACAGTTCGCAGACGAAGGCCTTCCTGTGCGACTGCGAGGAGGGCCCCGGTCGGCTGCCGCCCGAGCTGGTCGATTTCGCCTGTCAGAGCGTGCTGATCATGCGCACGCAGATCGACAACGCCGGCGCGATCTTGGCCGCGAACGACTCCGACATCATGGCCACCAACCGCGCGAACTACAGCTACATGTGGCCTCGCGACGGGGCGTTCGTTTCGACGATCTTCGACCGGATGGGCTACCACGAGATCCCGCGCCGTTTCTTCCGGTTCTGCCAGAAGATCTTGCCGAAGGGGCGTCCGATCCTCTTCCAGAAGTACCGGTCGGACGGCTCTCTCGGGGCGACCTGGCACCCCTGGGTGGTCGACGGGCGACCCGAGATCCCGTTCCAGGAAGACGAAACGGCGCTGACGATTCTGGCCATCTGGGACCACTTCCGGCTGGAGGGGGGCATCGAGTTCCTGTCCGAGCTGTACGACGACTTCGTCGTGCCGGCGGCGGACTTCATCGTGCGGTACCGAGACCCGGCGAGCGCTCTGCCTCTGCCCAGCTACGACCTCTGGGAGGAGCGTCGGGGCGTCCACACGTTCACGACGGCGGCCGTCATCGCCGGTCTTCGGGCGGCGGCGTCGATTGCGGCCGCCCTCAACGACGAGCGTTCGAGTTCCTACGCCCAGGCGGCCGACGAGACGCTGGCCGGTCTTCGAACCTGCCTGTTCGACTCGCGCCGAGGGGTTTTCTACCGGCGCCTGGTGCCGGGCTCGAACGGCGACGACGTTCCCGACACCAACGTCGACTCGGCCACCCTCCAGGTCGGCCTGTTGGGCATCCTTCCCCCCGACGATCCGATGGTGGTGTCCAATCTGCAGGTGATCGAACGGGAGCTGACGATCAAGAGTCCGGTCGGAGGGTTGGGACGTTACCAGGACGATTACTACTTCCGGCAGTCGTACGACGTTCCCGGCAATCCGTGGATCATCTGCACGATGTGGCTGG
>JBDNCL010000252.1:0-3507 GCA_046719655.1 Fimbriimonadaceae bacterium | reverse complement strand
TTCGGGGGGACGATGTCGATCGAAGGGCGCACGACCGTGGAAAAGACCACTCAGGCCACAGAATCCGCCCGTGCGGCGAGCGCGCTGGCCGACCACCTCCGCGCCAATCCCCAGGCGGTTTGCGACGACCCGGCCCAACTGGCCGCCCGCTTCGGTCTGAGCGAGGACATGGTCCGCCACGCTCTGGCCGCCATCGAGTCGCCCGAGTCGGCGTCGGGGTCGGGAAACAGCGGGAACCCCGCGTTCGATCTGTCGTGGGTCGGCCGGCTCTACCGCCGAGGCGTGGACGTCGGCGACCGCCTGACCGCCCGCCTTCTCCCTTTCGTGGCCGTCTCGTTCGTGTCGCTGTATGCGATCGACGTGGTCCTGTCCCTGATTCCGTTCGCCCCGCGTTCGGTCGAGCTGATCCCGACTCGGGCCGTGATCTTCCTGTCGCTTCTGCTCGCCGTGTTCGCTGTGCACTTCGCCTGCTACTTCCGTAAGGGGATGGGGCGATACCCGTTCTACGGCGCCGGCCTGTGGCTCCTGGGCTACGGTCTGCCCGTCATCGTGTTCGACCCCGCGGCCCGGCTCGCCGGCGCGCCCGCTGGCAACCTGGCGCAGCAGGTGGTGGCATTCGTGTCGATCGGGTTCATGTATCTCGTTCTCGGCTTCATAGCGTCTACGGGCGGGGCGCTCTATCGGGTCCGAAAGGCGAGGCGGGAAGAAAAGGAGCTGTCGCGGCAAGAACTCATCGCGCGATACCTCGAACTGCAGGAGCGTCTTCAGCGCGCGACCGAGTCGCCGTCGGTTTCGAGCAACGGCCCGACCTTCAACTCCGAGGTGGCGCGCCGCTTCAACCGGCACCCCCTGCTGATCTCCCTTGCCGTCGGGTTCCTGTTGTCGATACCGGCCGTTCTCTTCGATGTCGACCCCACTCAGCCCGACGTCTTGTCCCAGTCCGCCCCGCCGTGGGTGACTCTCACTCTGTTCCTCGTCAGCGCGCTGGGGACGATGGCCGCGATCGCGGTCGGCTACCTTTCGGAGATGTTCCGCCGGGCCACGCTGGCCGGTCTCCTGTTCGCGGTCGGTTCTTTTCTGGCCTATCTTCTCCCGATCGAAAGTTTCGGTCCCCACATGCTCGGCTGGATTCTCAGCACGCCCGTGAGCCTGTTCAGTGTGCTGTTCACCTTGTTCTGTGCGTACGCGGGAGCGGTCGCGGCCCAGATCCAGAGTCAGGCCGTTCGCCAGAAAAGGCTTCAGGAGAACGATCCGGCCGCGCTTTTGGCCGAGATGGTCCGTCTCCAGTGGCGGCTGTCGACCGGAGCCGCGAAGTGCTCGGTCCTGGTGCTCGACGTCGCCAAGAGCACGGCCATGAAGGCGGGGGCCGACCCGCTGCTGGTCGAATTCTCGTTCCGGGCCTACCAGGATTGGGTCAGGGAGACCTGCCGGCGTCGCGGTGGGCGGGTGGTGTCGACGGCCGGCGACGGGGTGGTCGTCGCGTTCGACGTGCCGGCCCAGGCGTTGGCCGCCGCCCGCGACCTCCAGGACGACGTCGTCCGGTTCAACGCGGTTGGGAACCGCCTGGCGTTGCCGTTTCGGCTCCGGGCCGGTCTTCACGCCGGCGACGTCGCGGGCGAGTTGAACGAGGTCCAGTTCACAGGCGTGATCGACGTCGCCTCCCACATCGAATCGGTCGCCCCCGTCGGGGGGATCGCGGTCAGCGGCGAGTTCGCCGATCTGCTCCCCGAGGAAGAGTTCGTGCCATTGGAGGAGTCGGTCGACGGCCACCGGGTCCTTGTCGCCAAGCCCAAGGGGTCGCCGGCATGAGCGGCCCGAAGCGGGGTTGGGTCGTCGATCTCGGCATGCTGGCCTATCGGCCGGCCGCCGACCTTCAGGCCGAGGTCCTGACCGCGGTGGCCGACGGCCGCATCCCTTCGACTCTCCTCTTGGTGGAGCATCCGCCCGTGCTGACGCTCGGCGCAAGCTTCCACCCCGAGAACCTCCTTCTGCCCCCCCGGGAGTACGCGGCGATGGGAATCGAGATCGAGAAGACGGACCGCGGCGGAGACGTGACCTATCACGGTCCCGGCCAGCGGGTCGCGTACCCGATCTTCAACGTGGCCGAGCTCGGAAAGGACCTGCACAAATGGTTGCGCGACCTCGAGGAGGCCGTCATCCGGGCGCTCGCTCACTGGGGACTGGACGGCTGCCGGTTCCCCCCGCGAACGGGGGTCTGGGTGGGCGGCCAGAAGGTCTGCGCGATCGGCATCAAGGTCAAGCGTTGGGTTTCGATGCACGGCATCGCCCTCAACTGCAACAACGATCTGTCTCCTTTCGGAGTGATCGTTCCCTGCGGCATTCGAGACTACGGGGTGACCAGCCTGACTCGCCTCGTCGGACGCGACGTCGCTGTTTCGGAGGCGACTCCCGTGCTCCTGGACGCCTTCGGTCAGGTCTTCGGGATGGAGTTGGTCCCAAAGTCGCGCGAAGAGCTGGAGTCGGCCATCGTTCCCCCTGCACCGTCCGCCCCCTGAAGCCCATCTGGAGAGCATTTCGGCATGGACAACCTCTTTCCCGAATCCAGCCGCCGACCGATCCTCGCTACCGCCGGGGTCGACGAAGCGGGCCGGGGGCCTCTCGCCGGCCCGGTGGTCGTCGCGGCCGTCATCCTTCCGGACTGCTTCGACATCGACGGAATCGTGGACAGCAAGAAGCTCGATGCGGCCAAACGGGAGCGGGCGGCAGACCGCATTCGGGCGGCGACGATCTGGCGCATCGAACGGTCGGAGGCCGAGGAGATCGATCGGATCAACATCCTGCGCGCCACGCTCGAGGCGATGCGCCGGGCTGTGAGCGCGCTGCCCCGGCAGCCCGACGCGGTCATCGTCGACGGAAACCGTCTGCCGGTCGGTGTCGATGCCCGGTGGCGGGCCGAAGTACGGGGGGATGCCCGATTTCCGTGCGTGGCGGCGGCCTCGATCTTGGCGAAGACGGAGCGCGACCGGATCATGCGCGCGTACGCCGAGAAATATCCGCAGTACGGTTTCGACCGGCACTTCGGATACCCCACGCTCGACCATCTGGCGGCGTTGGCCGCGTTTGGGCCGTCGCCGATCCATCGACTGAGCTTTGCCCCCGTCCAGGCCCAGGAGCAGCCTTGTCTGACGTTCGACGGATAGGCGCCGAAGCGGAAGACGAGGCTGCCCGCTATCTGCTGAGCAAGGGCCTGACGCTCGTCGCGAGACGCCGGAAGCTGCGCCGGGGCGAAATCGACCTGATCGCCCTGGACGGCGAGACCATCGTCTTCGTCGAGGTCAAGTGGAGGTCGGGACCGGGCCTCTCTCCCGAAGAGGCGGTGGATGCCCGCAAGCGGGCCCGCATCGCGGCCGCCGCCGAGGAGTGGCTGTCGGATTACGTCGGACCGGCGCGCCCGGTCCGGTTCGACGTCGTCGCCTTGGACCGCGACGGAATCCGCCACCTCGTCGACGCGTTCTCGGCCGACGAACCGGCGGCCGCCTCGCGGCC
>JBDNCL010000251.1:0-3560 GCA_046719655.1 Fimbriimonadaceae bacterium | reverse complement strand
GCGGGGACCGCCTGCCGCGTCTCGGATAGGGTTCGGTCGGGCTACCGGCGCGGTGCGGTCGGCTCGGCTTCCGGCGCCGGCGCCGCGGGCGCGGTTCCCGGGATTTCGAGCCCGAGCGTCCGCCCCTTTTGAATGGCCGGGACGCCGTCGCTCAGCCACACCGGCGCCGGCGCTCCCTTGAGGAAGTGGTCGAAGAACTGCTGCATGCGGATCGACCAGTCCTTCCGATTGCGGCGCTGGACCAGGTTGTGGTCTTCGCCGTTGTAGTTGATCATCCAGACCGGACGCTGGAGCCGCCTCAGAGCGGTGAACAGCTCGATCCCCTGCTCCCACGGCACGGCCCCGTCCTGGTCGTTGTGCATCATCAGAAGCGGAGTCTGGATCCGGTCCGCCCAGAAGATCGGCGAGTTCTCGATGAACTGGAGCGGGCGCTCCCACATCGATGCCCCGATCCGGCTCTGGCCCCGCTCGTACTGGAACTGCCGCACGCGGCCGCTGCCCCATCGGATCGCGTTGTAGGCGCTGAACATGTTGGCGACCGCGGCTCCCGAACAGGCTGCGGCGAACATGTCGGTGCGGCTGATGATGTGTACGACCTGGTAGCCGCCCCAACTTTGACCCTGAATGCCGATCGCTCTAGGGTCGACGTAACCGCGCTCGATCATGCGCGCCGTCCCGGAGAGGATCGCGTGTTCGGCGCTTTCGCCGGGGTAGCCCTCGCGGTAGTGGATGTCGGGAATGAACACGAGGTAGCCGTTGCTGGCGTACATCGTCGGATTGATGGTCGACGCGCTCGGGGCCGGGCTGATGTAGCGATGCAGGTTCTCCGAACTGCGCTCGTAGAAGTAGACGAGCATCGGGTACTTCTTGGCCGCGTCGAAATTCTCGGGCTTGATCAGCAAGCCGAGGTGGGCCCGCCCGTTCGCCGACACCCAGCGGATCAGCTCGGCCGTTCCCCAGTTGTACTCCTTCTGTTGGGGATTGACGTCCGAGATGCGCTTCGGCTCGGTCAGGTCGGTGTCCGTCAGCCACAGGTTGGGGGCCTCGTCGAAACGCTGCCGCGTGATGAGAAGCCGGTTGCTTTCGGCCGAGTGGGCCGCGACTTCGAGCCGCGCGTCGGCGACGATCAGACGTTCGGGCAGAGAGCGCGAGGTCAGGCTCTCGCGGTAGAACCCGGAGTCCATCCGGCGCAGGTCCAGCTTGGACAGCATCAGAGGTTCGTCCAGAGGAAGACCCGGCGTCTCCCGCGGTGCGCGGACGACCCGGAAGCGCCAAGAGCGGAGCTGACCGACCCCGTCCGTCAAGTTGACCGGAGCTTCGCTCCCGGTCGGATCGACGCGCCAGATGTCGAACTCGTCGTACACCAGCACGTACCGGTCGCCCTCGACCCACCCGCCGAGGCCGAAAGCGGGCGGCTCGGTCGGGTTGTCGAAGTCCTCGTTGTAGAGCGTGGTCGGGATGCGCTCCGTGATGTTCCGAGTCGTTCCCGTCTCGAGGTCGCGCGCGAACCAGTGCCGGACGGTCGGATCGAACCAGTACAGGAACCGTCCGCCCTCGCTGATCAGGGTCGCGGCGGCAAAGCGCCGGTGCACGAGGGTGGCCTCGCCGGAACGCAGGTCGACCAGGTAGACGTCGGCGTAGTTTCGATCCCAGGACTCTTCGATCTTGTACGGTTCGTCGTTCCGGGCGACCCCGAAGCGACCGTCGATCGAGGTGGAGAAGGACACGCTCTTCAGCTCGGGCGTCTCGATCTGCACGATCCGGCCGTCCCCGTGGCGGATGAACTGGAAGGTGCGGTTCCGCTCGGCCGCCACCTGCCGCAGCTGCTGAGGCTGGAGCACCGGGTCGCGCCAGTGCCACACGTCGACCGTCACCCGCTCGTCGGCGGGGGTGGGATCGGTCGGTTCGGGAGCAACTCGGGGCGCGGCGTGGAAGATCAGCCTCTGTCCGGACCGGCTGAATCGGATGGTTCCCCGACTCGAGACCTGCCAGCCGTCGGGCAGCCCCCCGACCTTGTCGGATGCCACAACCTCCGGCGTTTGGCCGATTCGCCCCAGGTAGAGCGACAGCGCCGGCGTGTTGGCGTCGTAGTCGTCGCGGTCGGTGAGGAACGCCACCTGACGCGTCTCCCGGTGCCAGGCGATCTGGGTGTAGCGGCCGAGTCCGGTCAGAATGGGCTTCGATTCGCCGGCCGGATCGTCACGGTAGAACAGACCGTCGCCCGCCCCGTCGGGGGTCGAGATCGACAGGAGAACGATGGACCCGTCGTCGGACACGACGAGATCGGCGACGTGCTCGATCTTGACCTCGCGACCGGTCGACAGCTCCCGCGCGATCCAGGGGTTGCCCGCGGGATGGTTGCGCTTCTTGCCGGCCGCGGATTGCTCGCCTTCGCCCGCCGGTTGCTCTTGGTCGGGAGATTCGAATTCGGGCTCGTCGTCCGGATTCGGGGTCGCGGGTGCCGGGGACGCTCCCGGGCCGCCCGTTCTGGCCGGACGTCCGAGGGTCGGCGTCCGGGCGGGCGCCGCCGGAGCCGCGGGCGCCTGGGCCGGACCGGCCGGTCGGTAGAACACCCAATCGCCGCCTCGGGCCCCCATGCGGAACGTCTCGACGTTCTCGACCTTGGCGATCTCGCCCGATTCGAGGCTCAGGATGCCCATGGCGTTGCGGGGCAGAGGCTTGCGCTCCCGCCGGGCCGTTTCGGTCTCCTCCCGCGACGGAGCGATGGTGAACACCACGAACTTCTCGTCGTGGGAGACGGTGGGTCCGGTAGCCCGAGGAATGGCGAACTCGCGGTCGGTCGTGGTGGATCGCACGATCATCTCGCCGTCGCCGACTTGGGGGGCGATCGTGAAAACGGCCCAGTTGCCCTGTCGGGAAAGGGCGCTGGACCGGATGGATCGCCAACCGTCGTAGACGTCGTGGTCGAGCGGTTTCTTGCTCTGGGCGGTCACCAAACCGGACAAGACGGCGACGAGCGCAAATGCAGTCGAGAACTTGCGGGCAACCATGGCAGGCCAAGGTTGTACCTAAACGATCCCGCAAATGCGGTCCCCGCAAACCGCCAATCTGGAGAAAACGCGCCGAAGAGAAGTGGCTGCCCGGCAAGGATTCGAACCTCGATACACAGGGCCAGAACCTGTAGTCCTACCATTAGACGACCGGGCAACGATCGCGCTGTAGATTTATACCCGCCGACGCTCGGATGTTGGCGTGCGCCGCTTGCGAAAGCCCTACTCGGGCGCGGGTCGTCGAAACGGTTCCGGGCGTCCCTCACACGATCCTCACAACCACACCCTAAAATGGAATCGGTGAAGCTCCTGATCGTCGAAGACGACGCCGTCATCGCGAGCGAACTCGCCTACGCTCTCGAGCGCGAAAAGTGGCGGGTCGACGTCGCCCGCGATGGAAGGGACGGATTGGCGCTGGCCCTGGAGGGCGACCACGACGTGATCGTGCTCGACGTGATGCTGCCGGGGATGGACGGTTGGGAGATCTGCGACCGGCTTCGCATGGCCGGACGTTCGACTCCCGTGCTGATGCTCACCGCGCGCGATGGG
>JBDNCL010000250.1:0-3646 GCA_046719655.1 Fimbriimonadaceae bacterium | reverse complement strand
TCGTCGTTGGGGACGATCTTCCGAGCCCGCGTCGTATGGCTCGCCCTCCTGACGCTGTTCGGCGTCGTCACGTCGACCTACGTCGCCCAACAGGAGGAGATCCTCGCGCGGGCGATCGTGCTGGCCGCGTTCATCGCTCCGATCATCGACATGGGCGGCAACACGGGGAGCCAGTCCGCGACGATGGTGATCCGGGCAATGGCCTTGGGGCAGATCCGGATGAACTGGGCCGGCTTTTGGTTCGCGGTTCGACGCGACCTGCTCGTCGCCGCCGCCCTCGCCGTGACCATCGGCGTGTTGGAGGTCGTCCTCGCCTACTTCTCGAAAGGCGTGGGTTTCGACGTCCTGCTGGTGGTCGGCCTCACCATGTTCATCGTCACGATCCTCGGGAGCCTGATCGGCCTGACGCTGCCCTTCATCGCCCGGAAGCTCGGAGCGGATCCGGCGACTCTCAGCGCCCCCGCGATCACGTCCATCATGGACCTGCTCGGCGTGATGATCTACTTCGGGCTCGCCTACGCGTTCCTCGGGCATCTGATTCAGGGGGCGGGATAATGCGGGCCCTGGCGAGGATCGGCTTCGTGATTTCGGGGGCCGGAGGTTTCGCGCTGTTTGCGTCCGCCGAGCCGCCTTGGAACGTGGACGACCCGGGGGTCACCTCCAGGGGCGTGCTGACTCTGTACGATTCGGTGCAGATCGCGTCGGGGCCGACCGGGCGCACCGTGAATTGGCCCTCGTTCGCCGCGACCTTCGGGGCGACCGACCGGCTGGAGATCGGTCTCGGATTCACGGCCCTGACTTCGAGCGGTCCGGCCCTGATACGCGGCGTCGAATGGAGCGATCTCGGGATATCGGTCAAGCGCCTGATGGTGGGCTCACCCGAGGACCCGCGACTGGCGGCGGCGGTCCAGGCAACCTTTCCGCTGGGAAACGGCTCCTCTTCGTCCCACAGCCAGAGCGCCTGGATTGCGGGACACGGAGCCGCCGGCGCGAATCGCCTCACCTGGAACGTCGGCGGAACGGTCGGCGGTCGGGACCGCCTGGCGTCCGCGTTCTACGGCATCGTCGTCGACCGGCCGATCGACGGCCGAAGCGTCGCCGGCGTCGAGCTTTCGGGTTCGACGGCCGAGTTTCGGGGCGAGAGACAACGACTGGAGGTCGGCGTCGGCTACCAGCGCGACGCCCTTCCCAACGTGAACGTCCAGGCCCGGTTCGGCACGAGCGTGGTTCGGCCGGGCGAGTGGACGGTTTTCATCGGTCTGACATTCGACGTCGACGTAAGGAGTCGGGCGGTGGGACGATGACGGCGACGATCCTGCTCAACCTGTCGGCCGCGTTCGTTCTGGGGGCCTTGATCGGTCTCGAGCGCCAGTGGCGGAAGCGGATCGTCGGGATCCGCACGAACGCTCTGGTCGCGGTCGGGGCCGCGATGTTCGTCGCTCTCGCCGCTCAAGTCGAAAACGAGCAGAGCCCCACGCGGATCGCAGCCCAGGTGGTGTCCGGCATCGGATTCCTCGGGGCGGGGGTGATCATCCGAGACGGGTTGAACGTCCGGGGCGTGAACACGGCCGCGACCTTGTGGTGCGCGGCGGGCGTCGGGGTGCTCGCGGGCACGGGCTGCATCGCGATCGCCGCCACCGGCGTGGCGCTCGTTCTCGCCGCCAATCTCGGGCTGCGGTCGCTCGGTTGGCGTTGCGAGCGGCGCGGCCTCGGCCACCTCTCGGCCCCAACCGTCTTCGTGATCCGAGTCGCGTGCCGGGAGGCGGCCGAACGCCGGCTCCGGGCGAGGCTTCTGGCCGAAGCGTCGGCCCAGCGGCTCCGTCTGAAGTCGCTTTCCAGCGAAGACGGCGACCGCCCCAACCTCGTCCAGATCGTGGCCGTCTTGCTGGCCCGCGGATCGGACGATGACGCGGTCGAACGGGTGGCCGGAATCGTCGGCCTGGACGACGACGTGCTTTCCGTCCGGTGGGAGGCGGCGGCCGATTTGGACGAAGACGCCGATCTGGACGAAGTGTCCGAATCCTCCGCCCGCCGTCGGCTTTAGGGCGGGCGGAGGACATGCGACCGCGCGAGCCCGGTCGATCTCACCGAACGCTGTTACTCGGTGGTTCGGCCGGGGAAGCCGGCCGCCAACGGGGTGCCGGCCGCCGTTGGATTCAGCACCGGCTGCGAGAATGAGTCGAACCCGGCTCTGAGGTTTCCGATCTTGGCGAACGGGGAGCCGCCAGGGGGTAGGCGCCACAGGTCTCCCGACGCATGGTTGAACGCCAGCACGCCGCCCTAGGCGTTGATCGCGATGGCGACCAGGCCGAACTCGATGTTGAACTCGTCAGGCTCGATCGGGCCCGAACCGTCCAGATCTTCCTTGGAAACTCGGTGGACGCCTACGTTCTGATGGGCAAACCAAAGGTTGCCTACCGCATCGATTGCACCTTTCCCGCGAGTTCTGAGCGGCATCGTCTGCCACCTTGGACGCACGGTCTGGGAACGGTTGAGTTCGGCGGCGGGGATGATGGCGATTCCAGGTCCTCCCTGCATCACCAGACTGCCGTCATGTCGGAACATCAGCACGCTCAAGTCAGGCTTGCCGTCGGCTTCTTCGTTTCTCGTGAGTTCGACCACTGTGGAGCCCAGACCGACGGCACCTAGGCGCGCTCGTAGGGATCGCGGCTCAGCCATATCCGGCCTTGCGGGTCCCGAGCCGTCATGGCGTACTCGGAGCCTCCGGCCGTCGACACGGTCCCCTGTCCTTGCCTGCGCGTGTCGAACCGGACGATCCGATCCGCGTCCCATCCGTCGCCGAACAGGGGCATTCCGTTTGGAAGCACGACGCCGCCGCAGCACAGCGGACCCGTCTTTACGGTCCACAACTGATCGGTGGTCGGACTCTGGCCGGACCCCAGTCGGAATGCCTGGACCGTGCCCTGGCTGAGGTCGTCCTCGGCGGCGGTACGAACGTAGGCGACCCACAAGAGCCCCGTACTCAGTCTCTGCGAAAACCAGAACGAGATGGTGGCGGTCTGTCCGGCCGCTACTTCGACCCTCTGCTCGGGCTCTGGATCAAAGACGAGGTCGGGAAACCCGTTGGGGGCCCGAAACGGCACGCTCGTCACGCGATATGTCCCCGGCCCGGCGAACCGCAGTTCGGAAGGCTGCTGAGCTGTTTCCGTTAAGCCCTGTTGGCCGGCCGTGGTCTGAGTAGTCAAGGTCGGACGAACGCTTTCGAGCACCCCGAGGCTGCTTACCGAGACCGAGGGGTTTGGGGTCGCAATCAGCCCAGCAAAGAGCGAATAGGCGGCGACAGCAATCGTCGATTGATATCTTCCTCTTGGCAGGAGGCACTGGTCTAGCTCCCTGCTTGCTGTTAGGACCAGGCAACGGCGGGGCAAGGCCCATGGCTCGCTGCAGAACGGCAAGATGCGCTACCGTACACCATGGTTGGGTACGCAAAAGCAATCGGCGCGCTCGGTCGACCACCATAGGACATCTGAAATCTGCGCTGTAGGCGGACCGATGCGGCGGCAGAGTGGCAGCCACGGGGAGGCAAGAAGTGTCCGTGGGAGGCGTGCCGCCGACCATGCTCAACAACCGTGTTCGGGCCCAGGCACCGGAATGTTGCGTTTGCCGATTGGTGCGCCAAGACCGG
>JBDNCL010000025.1:0-19260 GCA_046719655.1 Fimbriimonadaceae bacterium | reverse complement strand
CGATCTGCGGATCGCTTCGAGAGCTCCCTTGTGGGCCGCCGCGTTCTCGGGGTCCAGGAAGATGCGGCGGATGCGGCGGCCGTCGCCCACGATGTTCGTCTCGCCGCAGATCTCCGTGCCGTCCTCCATGATCGCCCGGAGCCGCACGCGGTCGAGGGTCGAGGGGACCACCCTACCCCGAATCAGAAGAACATCCGACGCCTTCTCGATCGCCTTTTCGAAGTCGCCCTGGCACTGGTCCACGAGCGCCGCGATCAGAAGGTTGCCGATCGAGTGGCCGCTGAGCGAGCCGCTCTCGCCGCCGAACCGGTGCTGGAAGAGGTCGGTCATCGCCTTTTCCGCGTCCGCCAGGGCGACCAGGCAGTTGCGGATGTCGCCGGGCGGGATCATGCTCTTCTCCCGGACCAGCCGGCCGCTGCTCCCCCCGTCGTCCGTCACCGTGACGATCGCCGTGATGTTCGAGGAGTGCTGCTTCAGACCCCTCAGCAGGGTGCTGAGACCGGTGCCGCCCCCGAGGGCCACGATCCGAGGTCCGTGAGCCAGCTGCTGCCGTCGAACGTACACGTCCCGCATGCCGCCCTTGGTGTCGGTGACGGTTCGCACGACGTGCGACACCGCCGTTCCCGAACCGCGGTAGAGCAGATAGAAGCCCACGAAAAGCAGGGCGCCGCCGAGCAGGTGGGTCGCCAGCTCGACGTCGCCCGGCGCGACGACCTGCCGCAAGAGAGCGGTCGCCAAGCTCTCGGTCCGCGCCAAAACAGGCAAGATCAGGAGCTTGAAGCTCAGGGCGACGCCGAGCGTGAACAGCGCCAGCCCGACCAGCAGCGTGCCGATGGCCGTGCGGAGGCCGCTCGCGGGAGCCAGGAGCCGTCGAACGCGGTGCCTGTTGATCATCGGTCCCGGTCGTCGTCCTTGTCGCGGTCGGCGAGGAGGAGTCCGTTCAGAAGTCCGTTCACAACCGAAATGAGCAGGCTTCCGAGGAAGGCGGCCAAAAACTGCTGACCCGTCGTGCCTTCGATTCGGAACCCTAGGTTCAGACCGGCCGCGAGCCACAGCACGAGCGCGTTCACGACGAGAGCGAAGAGGCCGAGCGTCGCGCAGGTCAGAGGCAACGTGAGCAGCTTCACGATCCGGCCCAGCGTGGCGTTCAGAAATCCGAGGACGAGCACCCCGATCGCGAACAGCATCGCCTGCCCGACCGACGACAGATCCACCCGGAATCCGAGGCCCAGCCGTTGCGTGAGGTAGGAAGCGGCGACGACGGACAGCGCCAAAAACATCCACCTCGCAAACAGCTTGCTCATGACGACCTCGAAAAGATGCGGGTTCGCGCCGCGCCGACCCGATTATGAACGACGAGAAGCCGGGGGGTCGGGCGGGCGCGAGGCGGGCTCTCGCTCCGAAAACGTCGGACGTGCGGCCGGCACGGCCTTAAGTGTATCATTTCGTCTACCCAACGCTCTGCCCGAGTCGGCTGGCGGAAGGGGCGGGCCGTCAGGATGGCAACGGGGCCTGTTCTTTCGTCTCGAATCCACGTCGTGTTGCCACCGGGCAAAACGCCTCAATGGGCATGAGCCAAGGTCAGATCTCCCTGGACGCGGCCCGCTCCCTCGCGCGGTTTTTGCGCGAGCACCCCGACGCGTTGAGCCGCCGGCCCGAAGACCTGGCTTCCGAATTCGGTCTCCCCGAGACGTTCGTCCGCGAGGTTTTGGGTGGACTGGACGAACCTCCCGATCCGGAACGCGATCCGTTCGCCCAGGTCGTCGGGCCCATCAAGAACCTCGGCGAGTGGTGCGTTCGGGCCTGGATGCGCTCCACCGACGAACCCATCCGGTTTGTCGGGATCACCACCGCTCTGTCCCTCGGCGTTTTCCTGTTCTTTCAGTGGCTGCTCGAGGCCCGGGATGGTTTTTCCCTCACCGCCCGGACGCCGGCGGCCGGGATCCTGACCATCCAGATTCAAGGCCTGATCTTCCTGGTTCTCGTCTTGGCGACCTTTGCCACCCACATGGGCGTCTACTTCCGGCACGGCATGGGGCGCTTCGCGCTGCAGGGCGGCGTCGTGGCCTGGATGATCTCGGCCCCGATGGTCATGGTCTTTTCGTGGTTCGGACTGGGAAGCCAAACCCCGGTGCGCACCCTCGCCGGACAGTTCGGCCTCGCCGGCGTGCTGTTCTTCCTGTGCGCCTGCTATGCCGGTCTCGGAGTGGTGGCCTCGATCGGAGGGGGCGTCGTCAAGCTGGCGCGGCAGGAGCGTCGCCAGCGTCGGCAGACGCGGCAGGACCTGCTCGCCCGGCTCTTCGAGCTGCAGGAGCAGCTGGAGCGGGCCGGCGACGAGGCGGTCGGTTCCCGTTGGTGGGAGATCTGGGCCGAGCGGTTCCGGGCCCGTCCGTGGCTGTATGTGAGCGTGATCGGCCTCACCGTCGGACTCTTGCGCGTGCTGACGCTCGGCCTCGCCTTTACCGACGTGCCGGACGCCCAGCTCCAGTCTTCGCCCCTCTTCCTGCTGACCGTTTTCGTCCTCGGCATGGTCATGGTTCTGGCCACCGCCGTTCCCGGCCTGCTCTCGCGTTCGTTGGGTTGGGCTCTGTTCAACACCTGGCTGCTGCAGCTCTGCATCTACGTGACCTACCTGCTTCCCGTGCCCCGTTTCGGCTGGGACTACCTGCGCGAACGACTGTCGACGTGGTGGCTTCCGGCCGTGTTGGCGATGGGCGCCGTCGTCGCCGTGCTGGCGTACAACGGACAGAAGCTCGAGGCGAAGGCGGCCCTGGATCGCCGTCTCCGGAAGCGCGAACCGAGCGCGCTCCTCGCCGAGATGCTCCGAATCCAGATGCGCCTGACCGTTCAGACGGACGAGATCTGCGTCCTCGCCGTCGACGTGGCCCGCAGCGCCGAAATGAAGGCTCTGGCCGGGCCGCTCGAGGTCGAGTTCAGCTTCCGCGAATACCAGAACTTCGTCCGGGACACGTGCGAAACCCACGGCGGCCAAGTGCACTCGACCGCCGGCGACGGCACCATCGTCGAGTTCGGGCACGCCGCCGACGCCTTCCAGGCCGCCCAAGCGCTGCAGCGGGAGATCGGAGAGTTCAACCGGCGACGGAGCCGCCTGCCGAGCCCGTTCCGAATCCGGGTCGGGCTTCATCTCGGGCCGGTGGTCGCCGATCTCGACGAGGTCGAGTTCACGGAGGTCATCGACGTAGCCGCCCACTGCCAAGCCGTCGCCCCGGTCGGCGGGATCGCCCTGACCCAACCCGTCAAAGACAAGCTCGATCCCGAAATCGGGCTTCTCCCGCTCAAGGACGAAGTCGACGGGTTCCCGGTCTATATCGCCCTCGACCCGACCGGCACCGGTTAGCCGGTCCGCTCCTACTCCGGATCGCCGTTTGCGTCTGGCGGAGCCGGAGCCGGGTCGGTGTAGGGCACCGGATCGGGGACGGGGGCGAAGTCCGGCACTCCGTCGGCGCCTTCGTCCCAACCGGGGTTCTCGATCGGCTCTTCGACCGGCGGCGGCTGCGGGGCCCGCCGCCGCTCGTCGGACGGGCGCGGCTCGCGCCGGTTGGTCGCCGGTCGAACGCTGACGTCCACCTGCGGCTCGCCCGATCGACGCACCGTTCTCGGGCCCGTCTCGTCGACGGGACGCTCTTCCTTTTCGCCGAAGTCGACCCCGAAAGCGGTGCGACCGGGCGGCAGGGAACCGGCGACCGACTCGTCCGTGCCGATGCGCGGACCGACGAGGAAGAAGCCCAAGGCGGCGAGGCCGACCGGCACGATCACCCACTTCACGAAGAACAGCAGCACGGAAACGCCGCGACCGGCCATGAACTCATTGTAGCAGAGGGGTATGATCCGCCCCGGAAACCGCCGCCGACGACATCGTCGACCGCCCGGTTTTCCCGAGCCAGGAGCCCCGCATGCCCGCCGACCTATTCGAAGATACCGTCGAGTTGGAGGTCGGCACCCTTCAGGCGGCCGTCCCCGTCCCCTCGGGCCCGGGTTGGGACCCGGAACCCCATCGGGCCTGCTACCCCTACCCCCTGCTCCGGCTGACGGGCCGCCCCAGCGCCATGGCGTTTCGTTCCGTCGTGCTCGAGAACCCGGCCCTGCGCGTCGTCGTCGTCCCCGAACTCGGCGGCCGCATCCTGAGTCTGTACGACAAGCGCACCGGAACCGAGATCCTGCCGCCGTCGCGAGCCCTCTATCCCGTGGATCGGGGGCCGCGCGGCGCGTGGCTGCGCGAGGGCATCCAGATCGTCGTCGGCCCCGACCATCGTCCGGGTGCGATGGGTCCGACCGAGTACCTTCTCCGTCCGCCGGTCGAGGACGACGCGCCCGCGTCCGTCGTGCTTCACGAGATCGTTCTCGGCTGCGGTCTCAGCTGGCACGCCACCCTGTCGCTCCATGCCGAGCGGGCCGAACTGGTCCTCGCGTGCCGCGTGTTCAACCGCAACCTCGCCCCGGTTCGATGCCAATCCGGTCTGTGGTTCGAACTCGGCGACGCCGAGCCGCGCCGCTGGGACGCCGGAGTCGCCTGGTACGACGCGAACCGGCGGTGCGGGTTGGCCCTGATCGGGCCGAACGGCGGGCCGCTCGACCGCGGCCTGGCTTCGGTCTACAGCCGAGACGGAGAACTGAGGGTCGAACGCTCGGGAGCGGGCGGGTCTGTGTTGGGACCCCGGCAGACCGACGCCTGGGAGGTGGCGATCCTGCCCGTGTCCGGTTTGCCGGGCCTCGGCGCCGTCACGCGCCACGCCGCCGGGTTTCTCGACCGGAATCGGCTCGCGATCCAGTCGTTCGAACCTCGTCTCGGGCACCGCCTGTTCCTCCTTTCGGCCGACGATCAGAACTTCGAGGCCCCGGCCGACCTCTATCCGGAGCAGCCTTTGCTCATGGACCTCTCCCAGTCCCCCGAGCCGGTGGCGGTTTCGCTCCGGGACCCGGGCAAGGCCGACCTGCTGACCGTCGACCTTCGTTCCCCGATGTCGGCCGTGAGTGGGGAACCGGCACCTTCCCGACCGTCGGTCGTGGGCCAGGCTCTGGAGGCGGCGGCCGCCGCCCGCTCCGCCGACACGGTCGAGGGAGCCTTCTTCGTCGCGGTCGAGGCCATGCTCTCGGGCCACCCGTTCGACGCCCGAGCCTTTTCGGACGCCGCCCGCGTGCCCGGGCTGGCCGGGCCGGCCCGGGTCGCGGAAGCGATGCGGCAGCTGCGCGCCGGGTCCCCCGAGGAAGCGGCGTCCACGCTGCTGGACGCCCTCAACGATGGGGCGGAAGATCACCTGGTGTGGTGGCTCCGCGCCGTCTGTCTGCGACTCGCCGGTCAGGATGGGGGCGGCGACGATGCCGGGTCGGAGTCGCCCGAGCTGCCGAACGCGCACTACCTGGCGCCGCTCGAGCCCGCGCTTCGGGCCGAGAGCTTCCTGGCCCAGCCGAAGACGATGACCAAGGATCCGAACCCCCTCGTGCGGCCGCTCGCCAATAATCCCGACGCCCTGATCGAGGTCGCGTGCCTGCTCCTGGACGCCGGCCTGCGCGAGGACGCCAGCCGCTGGATCGACGAGGCGCTTCGGCACCGCGACGAACCGATGCTCCGATACCTCCAAGCCGACAGCCTGCTCGCCGCCACCCGGATGGAGATCGAGTCGGCCGAGATGGTCCGTCGAGCGGCCGGCAAGCCGATCGAGCCTCCGTACCCTTGGCGCCCCGCCGAGCGCGCCGCGGTACGCCGTTTGGCCGATCGGTTTCCCCAGGACACCCGGTTGGCCACCCTGAAGCAAATGGTCGAGGCCTTCCGATGATCCGAGATCTGCCCCGCGTCGTCTTGAAAGAGGGTCGCGAAAAGAAGATTCGCGGCCGCTACCCTTGGGTTCAAAGGGGCGAGGTGCTGCGCGTCGAAGGCAAATCCGAACCGGGCGCCGAGGCGCGGCTGTTCGCCCACAACGGCGACTTTCTCGCCGTCGGGACCCTCCACGAGGGCATCCGGTTCCCGTTTCGGGTTTTCAGCCTGGAGGACGAGCCCTTGGGGGTGGACTTCTTCCGGCGGCGCATCCGCGAAGCCCTCGCCCGCCGCGAGGGCGCCGCCCCCGACACCAACGCCCGGCGCGTCGTGTTCGCCGAAGCGGACGGACTCCCCGGCCTCATCGTCGACCAGTACGACGACGTCCTCGCCGTCCAGGTCCGGCAGATGGGGGTCGAGCGGCTGAAACCCGCCTGGCTGGACGCGATCGTGGATGTCCTGAAGCCGCGCGCCATCATGGAGAGATCGGACATGGAGAGTCGCCGGGACGAGGGCCTCGAACCCACGTCGCAACCGCTCGTAGGAGACGTCCCCGAGACGGTCGAGATCGTCGAGTCCGGTCTGAAGTTTCTCGTTCCGGTCCGAGAAGGTCTCAAGACCGGCTTCTATCTCGACCAGCGGGAGACCCGGCGCCAGTTCGCGGCCGAGGTGACCCCCGGCATGCGCGTGCTCGACGCGTTCTGCTACACGGGCGCGTTTTCGCTCCACGCCGCCCGAGCGGGCGCCGACGTCGTCGGCGTCGATCTGGCCGAAGGCGCGGTCGAGACGGCCCGCGCCAACGCCGAACTCAACGGGCTCGACGTCAGGTTCGACCTCGCCAACGCCTTCGACTGGCTGGTGGACTCCGCCAAGATGGGGCCTTCGTTCGACGCCGTCGTTCTGGATCCCCCCGCCATCTCCAAGAGCCGGGACCGCCGAGACTCCCTGAAGTGGGCGGTCTGGCGTCTGGTGCACTCCGCGCTGCCGATCCTCAAGCCCGGTGGCCGGCTCGTTGTCTGCAGCTGCTCCTACCAGCTTTCGCTCGACGCGATGATCGACACGATCCGGCTCGCCGCCAACGACCGCGGGCGCGCCGCCTACGTCGACAGGGTGACCCTCCAGGCGCCGGACCACCCGTACCTGATTCAGTTCCCCGAGAGCCTGTACCTCAAGTGCGCGTGGGTCCGCGCCGCCTGAGGCCCGTCGTCAGGGGGTCGCGACCTTGTTCGCCCGACGAACGGCCGCCGCCACCAGGCCTCGAAACAGCGGGTGCGGTCGGTTCGGACGCGACTTGAACTCGGGGTGGGCCTGAGTCCCGATGAAGAACGGGTGGGTCGGAATCTCGACCATCTCGACCAGACGGTAGTCCGGCGACACTCCCGAAATCACCATCCCGTGCTCCGAGAGCTTCTCTCGGAAGTCGTTGTTGACCTCGTACCGGTGCCGGTGCCGTTCGGCGATCCGCGTGTTCTGGTACAGCTGGTGGGCGAGCGTGTGGTGCACGACGTTGCACGGCCAAGACCCCAGCCGCATCGTCGCCCCTTTGTCGGTGATGCCCTTCTGCTCCGGGAGGAGGTGGATCACCGGGTAGGGAGGGTTCGGCACCATCTCTTCGCTGTTCGCGCCCTCGAGGCCGCAGACGTTCCGCGCGAACTCGATCACCGCCATCTGCAACCCCAGGCAGATTCCGAGGAACGGAAGCCCCGACTCGCGCGCCCACTGGATCGCCCGAATCTTGCCCTCGATGCCGCGCCCGCCGAAACCCGGCGCCACGATCAGACCGTCGACCTCGCCGAGCACTTCCTTGGGATCCGTGTTGTCTTCGAGGATGTCGCTTTCGATCCACTCGACCCTGACGCGGGCGTTGTTGGCGATCCCGGCATGGATCAGCGCCTCCCCGATCGACTTGTACGCGTCCCCGTTCCCGGTGTACTTGCCCACGACCGCCACCCGGCACTCCGACTCGGGGTTTTTGATCGTCTCGACCAGCTTGCGCCACTCCGCGTCCTGAGACGGCCGGGCCTCCAGTCCCAACCGCTCGATGATGAAGTCGCCGAGCCCAAGCTCTTCGTAGGCCAGCGGCACCTCGTAGATCGTCTCGACGTTCAGCGACTCGATGACCGCCCGCGAGGGAACGTCGCAGAACAGGCTGATCTTGTCCTTGACGTCCTGGGGCATCGGCACATCGCTGCGGCAGACGAGGACGTCGGGAGAGATGCCGATCTCGCGCAGCTTGATGACCGAATGCTGCGTCGGCTTGGTCTTGATCTCGTCCCACGGACCGACCGTCGGCACCAGCGTGACGTGCACGTAGAGCGTGTTCTCCGAACCCACGTCTTTGCGCATCTGCCGGATCGCCTCCAAAAACGGAAGGCTTTCGATGTCGCCGACCGTGCCGCCGATCTCGGCGATGACGACGTCGGCTTCCTGCTGTTTGCCCAGATCGTGGATCGACTTCTTGATCGAATTGGTGACGTGGGGGATCACCTGGACCGTCGCGCCGAGATACTCCCCCTTCCGCTCCGCGTCGATGACGGAACGGTAGATCTTGCCCGTCGTGACCGATGACCCGCCCGAGCAGTTCACGTCCACGAAGCGCTCGTAGTGACCCAGGTCGAGGTCGGTCTCGGCGCCGTCCTCGGTGACGAAGACATCGCCGTGCTGGTAGGGGTTCAACGTTCCCGCGTCGACGTTGATGTACGGGTCGAGCTTCATCGGCGCCACCGTGAAGCCCCGGTTTCGGAGCAACCGACCCAAACTCGCCGTCGTGATGCCCTTGCCGATCGAACTGACGACTCCGCCCGTGACAAAAATGTACTTGGTCATCGAATGCCCCTGGAACCCACCGTCTCCGACGATCTCCATCGACCGACGTCCCCCAAAAAGACGGCTCCGCCGGGCGAAACGCCGCCGCCCGGAGGAAACCTGGAGATCTTTTGAGATTATACGGCAGGCGCTCCGCGGTCCACCGATGGAAGCCGCGATCCCCGTCCAAACCCGAACCCGGCGGCCGGACGCGTCGACCGGCGTCGTCGATACTCCCGTCCTGGGGTTTCCTCGGGGAAGGCAAACCTACTAGAATGAAGGTCTATTTCGGAGAGGTGAAGAGAAGTGAAGGATTGTCTTTGGCGCTCTGGACTCAGGCTGGCGATGCCGGTCGCGGCGTTGGCCGTGTCGGCGTTCGCATTCGGCCAAGTCCAGTTCGGCACGAATCCGGCGACGCACCCGTGGTCGAACGACCGGACGGCGTCGCGCAACATCGTGCCGTTCGTGATTCCGAAAGGGGCTCGGTATGTCCCCGACCAGGTCGTCGTTCGGCCCCACGACCACATGGCGCTTCCGGCCCGCTCCGCCCTGGTGGCGGTCGGCGGGACGATCGTCGACCGTCTTCGGAAGGACGAGGTGTTCCTGGTCCGCCTGCGGCCCGGCTCGAACGTCCCGATGGTCCTCGGGCAACTGGCCGCCAGCGGAGCGTTCCGCTACGTCGAGCCGAACTACATCTACGAAAAGGCGCTGGTCCCCAATGACCCGCTCTACAACCAGCAGTACCACCATCAGATCATCGGGTCGGAAGCGGGCTGGGCCATCGGAACCGGTCGTCCGCCGACCGGCCGGCCGGTCGCGATCGCCATCGTCGACGACGGTGTGCTGACCTCTCACCCCGACCTGACCGCCAAGATCGTCCCCGGTTACGACTTCGTGGACAACGACGCCGACCCCAACCCCGGCAATCCGGCCGACGACCACGGCACCTTCTGCGCCGGACTGGCCGCGGCCTCGACCAACAACGGCGTCGGCATCGCGGGTGTGTCGTGGGGCGCCGACATCATGCCGGTGCGCGTTCTGAGCGGGCTGTTCGGAAGCACCTTCGTCATCGCCCAGGGTATCGATTTCGCTTGGGAGAACGGTGCCAAGGTGATCAACCTCAGCCTCGGCGGTCCCGCGCCCTCCTCCGTCGTTCGGAGCGCCAACCAGCGGGCCTTGGCCGCCGGCGCCGTCATCGTCGCCGGTGCCGGAAACGACAACTCCAGCGCGCCGTTCTATCCCGCCGCCGACCCCGAGACCATCGCGGTTGGTTCGACCGACGAGACGGACGCGAAGTCTGACTTCAGCAACTTCGGCTCCTGGGTCGACGTCGCCGCTCCCGGGACCGCCGTTCGCTCGACGACGACGGGCGACAGCTACACCGTCGGCGACGGCACCTCGTTCGCCACCCCGATCGTCGCCGGCCTGGCCGCTCTCCTCGCCGCGCACCACAACGACCCGACCGAGGCCAACATCCGGAACATCATCCAGTCCACCACCGACGACGTCGGGACCTGGTTGAACTACGGACGGATCAACGTGGGTCGGGCCATGTCGCAGCTTCCGGTCGCGACGTCGTACGCGCCGGTCAGCATGACCGCGGTCGGCAGTTTCAGCCTCGGAACCGCCGCCGACCTGGCCGCCATCGACAGCGCGTACGTCAGCATCGGCAGCCGGGCGACCGGCCTCGGCCAGCATGCCGAGCTGTTCACCGACTTCAACATCGGCGCTCTCGGCGACATCCGCGGCATCCGGCTTCTCGTGACGGCCAGGGGCATTCGGGGCTCGTCGCTGCTCGTGTTCGTCAACGACAAGTCCCTGGCGGAGGAGAGTCCGGTCTTCATCCGGTCGTTTGCGCTTCGGCCGACCGACCAGACGTTCGAAGTCCGCTTGCCGGCCCCGCTCAGCCGCTGGGTTTCGCCTGGAGGCAACGTGGACGTGGTGGTTCGGGCCTTGGCCCCCGCCCGTCTCGGCTCGAGCTTCACGTTCCAGTGCAACCACCAGGAGCTGATCGTGTCCCGCATTCCGGGTCCGTAAGGGAGACGGACCGACGGAACGGCACCCTGTCCCGGTCTCCGGGGCGGGGTGCTTTTTTGTCGGAAGCGCGGCCGGCCGGACGGGACGCGGACAAGTCGCTCCGGTACACTCGGCTCACGATGTCGGATTGGGTCGCCAGCGTCGGCATGGAGGTCCATGCCGAGCTCAACACCAAGTCGAAGATGTTCTGCCGTTGCGAGGTCGCTTTCGGCGGCGAACCGAACACCCGCGTCTGCCCGGTCTGCATGGGTCTCCCGGGCGCGTTGCCGGTCCCCAATCGCGTGGCCATCGAGAAGGTCCTGATGACCGCGTTGGCCCTCAACTGCCAGATCGCGATGGAGTCCGTCTTCCACCGGAAGAACTACTTCTACCCCGACCTTCCGAAGGGGTACCAGATCTCCCAGTACGGCGAAACCAACCCTCTCGGCTACCACGGCTACCTCGAGATTCCGTCCGCCGAAGGTGGCACCAAGCGCATCCGCATCCAGCGCGTGCACCTCGAAGAAGACACCGGCAAGCTGATGCACCTCCCGGCCGGAGGGTCGGGCGTCGACTACAACCGGTCCGGCGTCCCCCTGATGGAGATCGTGACCGCGTTCCCGCCCGACATCTCGGGGAGCGACGAGGCGAAGGAGTACCTGGTCCAGCTCCGGCAGATCCTCCTCTATCTCGACGTCTGCGACGGCAAGATGGAGGAAGGCTCGCTCCGGTGCGAACCGAACATCTCCATTCGGCGACCGGGCGACGAGAAGCTCGGCACCAAGACCGAACTCAAAAATCTGAACAGCTTCCGGAGCGTCCAGTTGGGCGTCCAGTACGAGGTGAAGCGCCAGATCGCGACCCTCGAGCACAACCGGAAAGTCGTTCAGGAAACTCGCGGCTGGAACGAGGAGAAGCAGGCGAGCTACCCGATGCGCACGAAGGAGCACGAGCACGACTACCGTTACTTCCCGTGCCCCGACCTCGTGCCGATGAAGTTCGACGAAGCCTACATCGAAGGTCTGCGGGCCAAGCTCCCCGAACTTCCTCTGGCCAAGAGCCGTCGATACCAGTCGGAGCTCGGGCTCAGCAGCTACGACGCCGGTCTCCTGGTGGCGGACCGCAACTGGGCGGCCTACTTTGAGGAAGGCGTCCGGCTCGGAGGCGACCCGAAGGCGATCTGCAACTGGATGAACTCGGAATTTGCCAAGCTCTTGAACGACGCCGGCCTGTCGGCCCGCGAAAGCAAGGTGACCCCCGCCCACCTCGTCGACCTCACCCAGCTGATCGCCAAAGGCCAGATCAGCGGCAAGATCGGCAAGGACGTGTTCAAGCAGGTCTGGGACACCGGGAAGATGCCGAGCGACATCGTTCGGGAAAGCGGAAAGACCCAGGTCACGGACGGCGACGCCATCGCGGCGTGGTGCCGACAGGTCATATCGGCAAACGCCGAAATCGCCGACAAGTACCGCAAGGGCCAGAACGGCGTCCTCGGCTTCATGGTGGGGCAGGTGATGAAGCTGAGTCAGGGAAGGGCCAACCCTCAGATGGTCCAAGAAATCCTGCGCAAGGAGCTGGACAGTTGACCATTCGACTCGCCGGAACGGCCGCCCTGGCCGCCCTCTTGATGACCGCCCTCGCCGCCCCGACCGGCGAAGCCGATACGGCCGAGCTGCCCCGAGCTCCCGAAACCCCCGCGACGCCGGGCGGAGCCCCCGACGCCGACCCGGCCCGGGTGGACGCGATCTGGAACCAGATGATCGGACGGTTCAACGTCCAGAACGATCGGTGGTTCGAGGACGGCGACTTTCCCCGCAACATCCAGCTTCTTCGGGTCATGAACGGGCTCTTTCCCGACGACTGGGAGGTCGCGACGAACCTCGGTTGGCTCCTCGAGTCCACCGAGGAGGACGCCGAAGCCCTGTCGGTCTACGTCCGGTTCCGGTTGGACAACCCGACTTACGCCGACGCCCCCTTCCCCGAAGCCAACTTCTACTTCCGGCACCGCGCCTTCGCCAAGGTGCCCGCCCTTCTCGAGCCCTCTCTGGCCCTCCTGCCGCACCCGAACTCGTTCCGCATCCTCGCCCACTCCTACGAGAGGATGGGGATGCTCGCCGACAGCCGCCGCGTTTGGGAGACCTACATCAAGCTCAATCCCAACGACGACCCCGCCAGGAACAACCTGCGTCGGGTGTTGGGCAAGATCGAGAGGGACGAGGTTCAGCCCCCGCAACCGCCGGCCCCCGGCGGTCGATCGTCGAACCTTCCGCCGCCGAAGGCGCTTCCCGAGACGCCCCCCGCTCCGGGTCCCTGAACGATTCTTCAGCGACAAAGCTGCCGCCGGTCGAAGACGCCGCGTGGGCGACCCCTTAAATCGTGCTATCATGATTCGACAAAACCCGATTTGAGGGTTGAAGAGCCATGAGCGAGGAACAAACCACAACCATGAACAACTGTCCGTGCTGCGCCGATCGCAAGTGCCCGTGCCCGCCCTGCCAGGACGGAATCTGCACGTGTCCGTGTTGCGCCAACGGCAACTGTCCTTGCCCTGAGAACTGCCCCAACTGCGACTGCTGCTGATGGCGCGATTCCCGTGGGTCCTTGCGCCGGCCCTGCTCGTGCCGCTGGCGGGTGCTCAGACTGAGCTTCCGCCGGCTCCCGGAGAGCGGCCGGCTCTTGCCGTGCCAACCTGAACTGGATGACCCGGTGAGGGTGGGTTCCTCCGTGAGGGGAACGAAGACCACAAGTGGACGCTGTCGGTGCGTTGGGTGGACCTGAAGGTCGCCCGACCGCGGTACCGAATGACGGTGGCTTATCAGGTCGATCCGCGCCTGCAACTCGGGTTGGAGTACAACCCGGCGGTAGGAGAGATCGGTCCGACCGTGAACTGGCTGCTCTCGCCCGAGACCGCGCGTTCCCCGCTCGTCAGCTTCGGGACGTCGAGCGACCGGATCGGCACTCCGCGCGACCAGAGGGCGTACTACGTTACCTTCGCCAAGAGGCTTGACGAAACGTTCGCCCCCTACGTCAGTCTCAATTACTCCGAGTACGACGATAGGCTGAACGTGCCGTTTGGAGCCAATATCTTCATCGGCGATCGATGGGTTCTGCTGCCGATGTTCGACGGTCGCAAGTCGCATCTGTTGCTGACCTATCGCGAAAGGTCGACATCGGTATCCTTGATCTGGGTGTGGTATAGGCACCCTGGCATCGCGGTCAGTTGGGGTTTTTAAACCCCGGCCGACCCAAAGAATGCGGCCTGCCGGTCGATCCGACAGGCCGCGTCGATTCTTGGTCGATTTCCGACTCTTACTTGCCGAGAGCCGGTCCGGTCGGAGCGGCCGCGTCTTGGGGAAGAATCGGCGGACCCTTCATGGCCGCCTCCTGCTCGGGCGTCATCGGCTCGCCCGCCGCCTCCGGATTCCGCGGTCCGCAGCCGAGCAACGCGACCGACGCCACGACGAGGAGTCCGATCAGGGTCCTCAGTTGGCGTTCCAATGCTGACCCCAGAAGGCCCACCGGTTGTTCCGCTCCATCGCCGCACAGAACTCGGCGTTGGTCGACGCTTCGCGAAGCGACGGGCTGTCGGCGTAGTAGGCGACGAACTTTTCGCGCCCGAACTTGCGCGCGCTGCCGTCGGCCATCGCGCCGTTGAACCGGGCGTTCGGGTACTCCCGCCGAGCATCCCAGATCAGCTGGTACCAGCTCCATCCGGTCGCGTACCGGTCCATCGTCGGCCAGGCCGCCTGATAGGCGTAGAACCGCATCCAACCGAAATTGAGGTTGGCGTACCGCATCGGAGCCACCGCCAGTCGGTCGGAGATGTTCTCGAACGAAGTCAAGGTGCGCTGGCTGGTGTTGCTGCCCGTAAAGCTCAGACAGCCGTTGCCCGGCCAGTACCGCGAATAGCCGTCCACGTTCAGGGCGAGGTTCGTGACCCACTGCCACTTGTACACGTAGCCCGGATAGAACGGATCGGCGAAGTCGTCCCCGCCCGGATCGTTCTTCAGCGCATCCCAGAAAACGCCTCGGTTCTTAACGTAGGGGAAGATGTCTCCGACCCAGGTGTCGGTCGCGGTGTAGGACGTACCGTACTCGTGAACCGTGGTGTCGTCGAAGTCGGTGGAGTAGATCTGCAGTCCGAGCGCGATCTGCTTGAGATTGCTGAGCGAAGTGGTGATCTTCGCCGAAGTCTTGGCTTGGGCGAAGACAGGGAAGAGGATGGCGGCCAAAATCGCGATGATCGCGATCACCACCAAAAGCTCGATAAGCGTAAAGGCATTCCTTTTCATGACGTTCCCTACCGCTTTCATCATAGGCGACGCGTGTTAGCCTGCGGTTAAGCGTTGGTTGCGGAGCTGTCTTCCGCCGGATCGTCGCCCGCTTCCCGGTTGGGGACGGGAACCCGCCGTCCCCCGCCTCCGAGACCGAAAACCCGCTATGCTCTCACCATGTCGATCCGCGCCAAGTCCACCCGCATCGTCTACCAGAACCGATGGATCCGCCTCCGAGAGGACGTGACCGTACGCGACGACGGCGTGGAGGGTCTGTACGCCTATATCGAAAAGGAGCCGTTCGCCGTGGTGCTTCCCTGGGACGGAAGCGCCTTCACCCTGATCCGGCAACACCGCTATCCGGTGGGCCGTCGATTCTGGGAGTTCCCCCAGGGCGCGCTGGACGGTCGGTCCGGCGCCGCTCCCGAAGAGATCGCCCGTACCGAACTCCGGGAGGAGACCGGACTCACGGCCGGCCGCCTGACCCGGCTCGGGCAGTTCTACATCGCCTACGGAATGAGCGACCAGATGTGCACCGCGTTCCTGGCCGAAGACCTGTCCGCCGGGGAGGCGGCGCCCGAACCGGAGGAACACGGTCTCGAGGTCAAGACGTTTCCCCTTCCGGAAATCGAGAGCATGATCGAGGAAGGTCAGATCATGGACTCGGCGACGCTGGCCGCTCTCTACCTCTGGAAGCGGGCATCCGAACGCACCTGGTAAAGGTGCCAGAATGGTCCGTTTTGGGGAAAAGCACGGTCTGGGCAGAAACGCCGCCGGTTTCGGTCGTCGGAAAATGAGGAGAACGCGATGGAACGCTTGAAACCGATCGATTTGGAGAACGCCCGCCCGCCACGGAAGTTCAGGGGCTACGACACCCGGTTCGTCGACAGCCTGCTGTCCCGGGCCTCGAAGGAGATCGAGACCCTGCTGACCGAGCAGAAGTGTCAGCGCGAAGAGATCGAGGCTCTCCGGCGCGAACTGGCGACCTACCACGCCCAGGACGCGACCCTGAAGGAGGCGCTCATCCTCGCCCAAAAGGCGGCCGACGACACCCGCAGCGCGGCCAACCGAGAGTCGGAGATGCTGATCCAGGACGCGCGCCGCAAGGCGGCCCAGCTGCAGCAGGACCTCGAGTCGAAGCTGAACGACCTGCGCTGGGAAATCGAGCGCCTGCAGATCGAGAAGAGGCGCTTCGCCAGCCAGTTCCGGGCCTTGCTCGAGCAGTACCTTTCCGGACTGGTCGAGCCGCCGGCCGCCGGGTCGGGCGGGCGCGCCGTCGTCTCGCCCGGACCGGGGGCACCGGCCGAACCTTCCGGCGATCCGGCCGCTGCCGAGTCGCCCGAGGCGCCGGACGCCGCACCCGTTCAGCCGTGAACCGGGCCGAGATTTCGGTTCGAGTGGTGCCCCGGAGCAGCCGGCGCCATCTGGAGTGGCAGGCGGACGGCGTTCTCAAGGTCTGGGTCGCGGCACCCCCCGTCGATGCGGCCGCAAACGATGCCGTCGTCGATCTGCTCGCCGAGGTCCTCGGCGTGTCCCGCCGGGCCGTGTCCATCGTTCGGGGACACAAGGCCCGTTCGAAGACTCTGCGCGTCGAGGGGCTGTCGCTCGAAGAGTGCCGGTCCCGGATCTCCCGCTGAATCGGCCGTCCAAACGCCTCGCGGACGGCGGCCAGGGCCGGCCCGGTCCTGGGCCGTACGGCCTGAAGGTCCTCCGTTTATCGGACGATCGCGCCACAATATATGCCGGTTCATCGACGATCCATCGTTGACTTGGACTCCGATCGTCCAGGGATTCGGACCACGCTTTTCGGTCCGACCGCAGCACGGGTTACGTGCCATCGCACTACAAAGGAGGCGATCTTGACTGTTTCGCGCACCCTACGTTGGGCGGTGCCGAGCTGGGCGTCGTTTGTTTTTCGCGTTTCCCGACGGGAAGCGTTTGCTGGCGAGCGAAAGGCCGAGCCTCGACTCCGACCCGGTTTCTTGGCCGACTTCCAGCGGATGTTGGAAGCGAACGTGCAGTTGATGGTCGACCAGATGAAGGACTAGTCGGCCCACGGCCCGCCCTCCCGGCGAACGCCCGGGAGGGCTTTTGTCGTTTCAGGCCTCGGCGTCGGCCGTTTCCGGAAGCTCCGATTTCTCGACCTTCTGGACCCGCAGGCGGAGAATGCGGCGCCCGTCCGTCTGGACGACGGTGAATCGGAAGCCTTCCGCCTCCACCGACTCCCCCATCTTTGGCTGGCGCCCGAACATCCCGAACACATACCCGCCGATCGTGTCGAACTCGCCGCTGTCCAGCTCGGACTGAATCTCGTCGTTCAGGTCGTCGATGTGGGTCCGGGCGTCGACGAGCCATCCGCCCTCTTCGGCCACGATCTCCGGCTCTTCCACGTCGTACTCGTCCACGATGTCGCCCACCAGCTCTTCGACGATGTCCTCGATCGTGACCAGTCCGGCCGTGCCGCCGTACTCGTCCTGAACGATCGCCAGCTGGGCCCGGTTCGCCCGCATCTCGCGCAGCAGATCGGAGACCGGCTTGGTTTCGGGCACGAACATGGCGGGCCGCATCAGCGTCCGGAGATTGGGCGCCCGCCCCTGGAGCATCGCGAGAAGCAGGTCTTTGGCGTGGATGATCCCGACGATCTGGTCGTCCGTCTCTTCGTACAGCGGGATGCGAGACCGACCGTGGTCCTGGATGACCCGCATCACCTCCGAAGGGTCGGACCGCACCGACAGCGCGTCCATGTCCACCCGCGGGGTCATGACCTCGCGGGCGACCGTGTCGGCAAAGTCGAACACGGAGTGGAGCAGCTCGCGCTCCTCCGCTTCGATCTGCCCGCTCTCCTCCGCCGATTCGACCAGGGTCTTGATCTCCTCTTCGGCCATGTTGGGAAGAGCGAACGTGGCCTTGCCCCCGAAGCGCGCCGTGATCAGGCCCGCGATGCCGGTGACGAGCGCGGCCGGCAGAGCGAACAATCCCGAGACGAGGACCGTGAACCGGTAGAGGGCGACGGCGGTCCGGGTCGGGTGCAGGGCGGCGAAGCTTTTCGGAATCAGCTCGGCCGCAACCAGATGCACCAGACCCACCGGAATCATGATGAGGATCACGGTCAGAACCAGATTCGGAAAACTGCCCGCCCAGCCCCAGGTTTCGGAAAACCAGCGGAGCAGACCGGGAGCCAGCAGGAAGGCGAGCAGGACGATCCCCAGGCGCGACGCCTGGTCCCCGAGCGAGCAGGTGGCGGAATACCGCGCCTGCTCCCGGAGCAGGTGCTCGATCCGCTGGGCCTGCTTCGGGTTGGCCTCTTTGAGGAGCTTGGCGTGCGAAGGCCGCAACAGGCCGATGGCGGTGCCGGCGGCGACGCAGAGGGCGTTGGCGAGCATCAGTCCCAGAATCCCCAGTACGGTCGCCAGCGACGCCGACGGAGCGTCGGCGAGAGGCATGGCCTGACTCGAGCTGCCCTGAGCGAGGCCTCCCTGGGAAAGCCAGAGCATGGCGAGCACGGCCGCTCCGGTGGGCCCGGTGTGTTGCAGGATCCGGCTCAGGCGTCGGCGCCCTTGCCGGCCGCGTTCTCCAGGTTTGTCCTTCATCGACTCGCGTTTCATTTCGGCGTCAGACCAAACAGCAGCAACCCGAGGATCACGCCGACGGTGGCTCCAAGGGAAAGTTCGAAAACGGAGTGGATCTTGGCCTCGTACCGGCTCTGGGCCACGATCGCGGCGAGCATGATGCCCAAGGCGCCCACCAGGAAGTTGTCGGTCGCAAACAGAATCGCCATCGCGATGAAGAAGCCGTAGGCGGCGTGACCGGAGACCAGACCGCCGCGGAGGACGGTGCCCCGCTTGCCGAGCCCCTTTCCGATCACGACGATCACGAACAGCAGGAAGAAGCCGAGCAGCAGTCGGACCGGCATCGGGATCCCGAGCGACTGGGTGCCGAGATCGAGCTTGATCTGCTCCCATCGCGCATCGCCGAGCAGCATCAGCGATCCGACGACGAGGGCCACGATCGTGGTGATCATGACCGCCCCGGCCGCGATGTCCTTGGCGAAGCGCGCCATCGGATGGTAGTTCGGTTCGGCGAGGTCCACGGTCGCCTCGATGGCGCTGTTGAACATCTCGGCCACGAGCACCAGGCTGATCGTGAACAGAAGCACCATCATCTCGCGGAGCCGCAGGCCGAAGAGAACGCCGAGAAGCACGACGATCAGCACCACGTACAGGTGGAAGCGCATGTGGCGCTGAGTCCGGAACGTGTAGATCAGACCCCTCAGGGCCACGTTGAAGGGCTGGAGGGGGTTGCGCCCCGCGTGCTGGCTCAACGCGGCACCTCTTCGACCGGATGGGCGAGAGAAGTCCATTCCGGATCGATCGGCAATCCGGCGGCCGGGCA
>JBDNCL010000249.1:0-3681 GCA_046719655.1 Fimbriimonadaceae bacterium | reverse complement strand
CGGGGTCAGGTCGCCGTCGTACACCACCGGACACCCGAACCAGGCCGCCTCGTAGACGTTCTGGAAGTCGGTGTCGAAATGCCACCGTTCGGGCATCCCCATCTCGCGGTCTTGAGGCACGAAGTGACGGACCCAGTACTGGTGCTCGACCTGCCGCCTCAGCATCTTGGCGGGATCGGAGAACATCTCCTCCCAAGTGATCCCGGTCCGGTTGACCGGGTGCTTCATCGTGACCCGCACGTTGGTCCATACCGTGACGGGCACGCGGATCGGCCGACGCTCCTCGAAGGCGCGCCAAACGGCGGCCGCTTCGGCGTTGTGGGACGAGAAATCGGTGGTGTCGGGGGTCAGCATGGGTTCTTTCCAGCTTCTTGAGCTTCGAGGTCGGGTTGAAACGGTCTGAGTTCGGTGTTCTTTCCCCACACCGCCCGGGCGCGGCGCAGGTAGTGGAGGTAGTGGGCGTACGGGACGTCGGGTGCGACCCGGTGGTCGCAGAACGGAATCAAGCCGCCCTGCTCGACCAGCGGCGCCAAACGGTCGATCTCGGCGTCGATCTCGGCCGGAAGGCCCTGCGCGTGCCACATCGGCAAGGTCTCGTCCCAAAAGCCGAAGTCGCAGATCATCCCCCGATCCTTCGGCTCGAACCGCATCGTGGCCAGGAATCGCTGGAGGTCGTTCATAGGGGGCCGCTTCAGTCGTAGTTGCCGTGCCGATCGAGGAGGTCGACGATGAACTGGAAGGTTTCCCAGCTCGTGCTGGGAGGCACGGAGTGGTCGGAGTGGTACGCGTACTTGCCGGTCGACATCCCCGCCCGGAGCTTGCCGACGATCTCGGCCTCGATCTGGTCCCGGTCGTTGGTCGCGTAGACCATCACGTCGTTGTTGCCGAAGAACGCGATCCGCCCGCCGTAGACGGGCGCGAGCTTCCGGATGTCCATATTCGCCTTGGCTTCGATCGGCTGGAGGCAGTCGAACCCGGCCGCGAGATAGTCGTCGATGAGGATGTTCACGTCGCCGTCGGTGTGGAAGATGAGGGGTACGCCGCGGCGGTGCGCCCAGTCTGCCAAGCGCCTGTGGTCCGGCAGACGAACTCGCGGTACATGGCGGGCGAGCAGAGGGGGCCGTTCCGGTAGGCCATGTCTCCGTAGATCCACACCCCGTCGAAGTCGTAACCCGCGGCCACCACCGCCTCGAAATCCCGGATGACGAGGTCGGTCAGCGTGCGGCTGAAATCGATCACCCAGTCGGGCTCCTCGATCATCGCCATCAGAAAGACCTCGTCCCCCATCAGACGCCGCGCCATCTCGAACGTCTCGAGTCCCGTGAGGTGCACCCAGCGACCGTTCCGGCGACCGCGCTTGTACTCTCGGTCGACAAACGAGAAGTCCACCTGGGGCCCGGTCGCGAGATACCGCGGCTTGAACACGGTCTCCCAGTCCCGGCGGGTCTTGCACGCGAACTCGACGTGTTCGGGGGTGCCGCTCCGATGCTTCCACCAACGGAGCCGGTTGTTCCACTCGTCGCGGACGACCCGGGTCTCGTCGTCCTCGTCCACCACCACGTTCTGCCCCGGGAAGGGCTTGGGGTCGCTCCAGCAGAGCATGGCGAAGTCGCAGCCGAGGAAGTCGAGCACATCCCCCGTCATCCCTTCGGCCCGAAAACGGTCGATCGTTTCCGGCCAGAAGCCCTCGGCCCGGGGAATGGAGTCCTGTTCTTGCCCGGCGAACATGCGCCGAACCCGTTCCCGGCCGGTCATCTCGACGCGCCGCTTTGGATGGGTGCTCATCGCGGACGGATCGGGAAGCCCGTCAGGCGCTGAGCATCTGCCGAGCGACGTCCACCGCACTCGCCGCGTCCGGCGCAAAGCCGTCCGCACCGATCTGGTCGGCGAACTCCTGGGTGATCGGGGCTCCTCCGATCATCACCTTGCTCGGCAGCCCGGCGCTCCGGATCGCGTCCACCGTGGACTTCATCGCCGGCATGGTCGTCGTCAACAGAGCGGACAGGCCGATCAGGTCGGCCTTGTGCTCCCGGGCTGCGGCCACGAACTTTTCGGCCGGGACGTTGGTGCCCAAGTCGACGACGCTGAAGTGAGCGCCCTTCCACATCATGGCGACGAGATTCTTGCCGATGTCGTGGAGGTCCCCCTGCACCGTGCCGATCACGGCGGTGTGCTCCGGTCGGATGCCGGCGTTCACCAGAACGGGCTCGAGAAGGTTCATCGCCTCCTTCATCGCCCGCGAGGCGATCAGCATCTCGGGCACGAACACCTCGTTGTTCTGGAATTTGCGCCCGATGTCGTCCATTCCCGCCACGAGGGCGGAAAGGATGTCTTTCGGGTTGGCGCCGGCGTCGATAGCCTCCTGGGTCAACCTTCCGGCGTCGGCGCGGTTGCCCTTGATGATGCTTTGCGTGAGCGGAGCGAAATCCATGGTGACAAAAACCTGCGTTCGGGTTGGCGGGACGTTACCCGCCGGTAGCGCGACCCCACCGGTAAAGGATTTCGCCGAAGCGGAAGGGTGCCTCCTGCCGACTCGGGCGACATTCGCAACGATTTCCCGCTATTCGGGCTCACGGCTCCGCCATCTCGCGCCGGACGATGGCGTCGATTTCGGACACGGCCCGTTCGAGGTCGTCGTTCACCACGCGGTAGGCGTACTCCGCCGCCGTCGCGATCTCGTCCCGAGCGTTCTGGAGTCTCACCTCGATCTCCTCGGGCGAGTCGGATGCCCGGCCCCGGATCCGCCGTTCGAGTTCCTCCCAAGACGGCGGCAGGAGGAAGATGGACAGGGCGTCCGACCTCAGCCTGAGGGCGGTCAGCGCACCCTGGACGTCGATCTTGAGAACCGCGATCTTGCCGTTCGCCAGAAGCGCCTCCATGTGGTCGAGCGGGGTCGCGTACCAGTTCTGGTGCACCATCTTGTACTCCAAGAACTGGCCCGACCGGGCCTTGGCGTGAAAGGCTTCCGCGTTCAGAAAATGGTAGTCGACACCGTCGACTTCGCCGGGACGCGGGGCCCGCGTCGTGCACGAAACCACCTTGACCACATCCGGGTTGATCTCGGTCCAGCGCTGGAGCACGGTGTCCTTGCCGACCCCGCTCGGACCGCTCAGAATGACGAGTTTTCCGCTCATTTCGTTACTCGATGAGCCGCATCAGCCGGTTTGCGACCCGCATGGGGTCATGGCGGACGTAGTCCGACTCGCTCGTGTAGTCGGCAGGCACGACCCGAAAACCCATGGCCCGGATCCGGTCGATGTCCGGCTCCACGAGAACCTGACCCGACTCACGATACTTCTCGACCGCCTGGATGCTCGGGACCCCGGTGTTCACGAGAACGCAGTCGAAAACCCGTTCCGACACGTTCGCCCGAATGGCGGTCACGTGCTCCGACGCCGTGAAGCTGTCCGACTCGCCGGGCTGGGTCATGACATTGCAGATGTACACCCGGACGGCGGAGGAATCCCGGATCGCTTCCGCGATCCCCGGAACCAAAAGGTTCGGGATCACGCTGGTGTATACGCTTCCCGGTCCGATGCAGATCAGGTCGGCGGCGCGGATCGCTTCGAGAGCTCCCTTGTGGGCCGCCGCGTTCTCGGGGTCCAGGAAGATGCGGCGGATGCGGCGGCCGTCGCCCACGATGTTCGTCTCGCCGCAGATCTCCGTGCCGTCCTCCATGAT
>JBDNCL010000248.1:0-3731 GCA_046719655.1 Fimbriimonadaceae bacterium | reverse complement strand
CTCAACTCCTGGGAGATGATGCGGACGGCCCGTTGGCTTTGCGATTCGGCTTGGATGCGGGACTCGCCCCGTACCCACGAGGCCATTCCCATGACGAGGAGCCCTACGGCGGTCATGACGGCCATCACCCCGAGCGCGGAGGCGGTCGTCACTTCGACCAGCGATGCTCCTCTCTGAAGACGATGTTTTCTCAAGAAGCCCTCCTCACAAGTTGGCCAAGAGGGTGGCGAGGACGACCGTCTTGGGACGGCCCCTCTCCACCCAGCGCACGACCACCGTGACGCGCTTGAGGTCGATGTCGACCTGTTCGACCGAAACGAATCCCTGGCCTTGGTTGAGCACCCGGCTCGGCTGGTCGAGCGCACCGAGATCGGTGTTCGAGAAGCTGTAGGTGGTCGATGCCGGCATAGGGATGCCGGCGGGGGGATCGACCGGCGACCCGGAATCGATCAGACCGTTGGCCAAGAGCTGCGGCGCGGTGGCGTTCGCGTAGCCGAGTCCGCGGATCGCCTCGAGCTGCTTCTGAGCGAGGTTGGTGGCCTTGTTGTTGTTGTCGGCCATCGCCCGCGACACGTTGGCGATCGGCATCGTCGCGGCGACGATCAACGCGCCGGCGCCGACGAGGAACACGGCGAACAGAACCTCGACCAGGGTGGCGCCGAGACGGCGCCGTCCGTGACGGCGGTGTGACATGGTGGGCCTTTTTCCGGAACCGCTCCGGCGGGTCGGGGACCGGTCGGGCCAGCGCGGGCCGGACCGCTCGAGGATGAAAGACGACGGGGGACGACGAAGCCGCCCCCCGGAAACTTGGCGACCGAAACGATTCCTTACGGCAGGGCGTGGGTGCCACCGATCGAACACGTCGGATTGTTCTCCACCGTTCCGATCGTGTAGGTGCCGCCGCTCGGACAGACCGGCTGCGACTTCATGTAGCCGTTGTCGCCCGTGCCGACGAGGTCGGACCACGCCGCCTGGGCGGTGCCGGGTTGCCGGGTGTCCATCGCCCACTGCTCCTTCGCCGCTTCGATCTGGCGGAGGTTGGCGATGCAGGTGCGGGTGCGGCTGTTCTCGCGAGCTCTCATGAAGTTCGGAACAGCGATGGCGAGCAAGATGCCGATGATCAAGACCACGATCATGATCTCGACCAGGGTAAAGCCCTTGCGCTTTGAAATTCGCGTCATAGTGTCTACTCGTCCTCCCAAGGATTCGGGCAGAGCCCCTCAGGCGTTACGTTCCACCGATCGGGTCGCCCGCTTCCAGGTTCTTTCACTAGGATTGTCGGCAAGCCCGATCTTGCCGCTCAGTCCCGGCAAGTTTTCTGTTTCGGGCGTGTGACGGACCCGTCTTTCGGCCGACCCGAGGCGCGCCTGCGAGACGGCGCCGCACGGCCGGTGCGGATCGGCCCGTACCCATCTCGGGATCGGCCATCGGTCAAAATCGTCGCATGCCGGATATCGTCGTCCTGAACTTCGTCGAGCTTCGCGAGCCGCCGGGAGACCAACTGCCCGCCGTCGCCCACGACCTGGCGGCGATCCACGCGACGATGCCCGGATTCCTTTCCCAAACGTACTGGCAGGTGGACGGGTCCGAGACCGAGTTTTTGGCCATGATCCGGTACCGCGACCTGGAGTCGGCCCAGGCCGCCACCGCCAAGGTCGCCAACGAAGAGTTGATCGTCGAAATCGTGCAGGCGCTCGCCAAGCCGGCCGACGTGCGCTGGGTCGAGATTCTCGAAGAGACGGGTTCGACCGTCTTCCCTCCGATGGGTTCCTTCCTCTCCATCAGCGATCGGATGTCGTTTCCCGGCCTGCAAGGCAGGCTCCAGGACGAGATGGCTCGAATCTTCGCCGAACTGGCGACCATGGACGGCTTCGTCGGATCGATCCGGGGGCACAGCACCCAGTTCGAAGAAGACGTCTACGGGGTCGTGATCTGGAGTCGGCGGGACGCGTTCTTGGCGTCGTTGCCCGCCAACCCTCCCTACGAAGTCCGCCTCTACCGCCGATTCGCGTGAGGTCGGAGCCTCCGCAACCGCTTTCGGGCGGGTGTCCCGGACGCCCGCAACACGCCGACGACCTTCCGACGTCTATAGAAGCATGCGACAGCTGGCCTCCATCCTCGCGATATTCGGACTCGGTCTCGGATTGATGCCGCTGGCGGCGGCCAATCCGTTCATGCCCAGCGCCCGAGACCAGGTCAAGCTCGGCCAGCGCGTCGCGGCCGACGTGCGCAAGCAGAACCGCATCCTTCCCGACAGCGACCCGATGGTCCGGACGATGCGCCGCATCGCCGACCGGATCATGCGGGAGGCGCCCGAAGAGAGGCCCCAGGGTCCCTGGGAGTTCACGCTCGACGTGATCGACAAGCCCGAGGTCAATGCTTTCGCGTTGCCGGGAGGTCCGATCTTCTTCTACCGCGGCCTCGTCGAGCGATTCGAGACCGAGGACCAGTTCGCGGCCGTGATCGCGCACGAGATGGCCCACATCCAGCGCCAGCATTGGGCCAGAGCCTACCGGGACAGCCAACAACGGAATCTCGTTCTGACCCTCGGGCTGCTTCTCCTCAACGCGAATCGGACCGCGGTCGACATCGCCAGCATCACCAACGAAGTGGTGCTGACCCTTCCCTACTCGCGGCGTCAGGAGACGGAAGCGGACGAGGTCGGCATGGACATGATGGTCCGAGCCGGCTTCAACCCCTACGGCATGATCGACGTCTTCGGGATCCTCGAACGCTCGAGCCGGGGAGGCCGACCGCTCGAGTACCTGAGCACGCACCCCGACACGCGGCGACGGGCCGCCCATATCGAGAACCGAATCCGTCGGCTCGATCGCGAGTGGCCGCCTCAGACCCCGTTGCGATTCGCCTCGTCGACCGCCGGCTGATCCGCTCAGAGGTGGATGCCGAGGACGTCGAGAATCCGCATCAGGTCGTCGTCCGAATAGAACTCGATTTCGATCTTTCCGCCGACTTCGGACTTGATCAGGCGGGTCGGAGCCCCGAAGTAGGTCGAGACCGCTTCTTCCAGAGGTTGCCACTGGGGATCGGCGGCGGAATCGGCCCGCGACGGCTTGCGGCGCCGGCTCGGTTGCCGGACTTCTTCCGCCTGGGCCGCCTTCTCGACGTCCCGCACCGTCATCCCGGTGCGCAGAATCTTGTCGTACAGGGCGAGCTGAAGCACCTCGCTGGGGATCGCGAGCAGAGCGCGGGCATGGCCTTCCGTGATCTTTCCGGCCTGCAGACCTTCGAGAATGGCGGGGGGCAGTCGAAGCAGACGAACGGTGTTGGCCACCGCGGTCCGGCTCTTCCCGACCTTGTCCGCCACCTGCTCTTGAGTGAGGCCGAACTCGTCGATCAGCCTTCGGTAGGCCCGAGCCTGCTCCAGAGGGGAGATGTCTTCCCGCTGGACGTTCTCGATCAGGGCGATTTCGAGCGAGTCCTGGTGCCCGGCGGCCCGGATCGTCACCGGCACCCGCTCCAGACCGGCGAGCTGGGCGGCCCGCAGCCGGCGCTCCCCGGCGATGAGTTCGTACTTCCCTTCCGACAAAGGCCGGACGACGAGAGGCTGCAGGATCCCGACCTGCCGGATCGAGTCGGCCAGTTCCCGGAGCGCCTCCTCGTCGAAGTTCTGCCGAGGCTGGCGCTGGTTCGGAACGATCGCGTCGATCGCGACTTCGTTCTGCGACAGCTCGGCCTGCTCGCCGATCAACTGGGAAAGTCCTTTGCCGAGG
>JBDNCL010000247.1:0-3754 GCA_046719655.1 Fimbriimonadaceae bacterium | reverse complement strand
TTCGATCTTCGATGTTGCGCGCTGCCTGGCGCATGCCGAGCGCATACGACCTCTTGTGCGCGTCGTATGCACCCGAGTCGAGAATCGCGAGGGACTCGTTCCGACGTCCGGAGTTCGCCAGCGCCATACTCCGGCGCTCCATCGCGACGAGCGCCTCGTTGGCCTCGGCCGTTTCGGCGACGATGCCTCCGACGATCGGGGGAGCGAGCCGACGGCCGCGAGCCAGGGCGGAGTCGAGAAGCCGCTCGTGCTCCTCGTACCGCCCGAGCCATCGCGGGTCTCCGGTCGCCGCATACATCCGCGCCGACATCGTGAGCACCTCGTCGTAGCGCTCGATGTCGCCGATCAGCTTCATGCAGGCGAGATCGGACCGAGACGCTTCGGCGTGCCTTCGGGCGATTCCGGCAAAGTTGGTCGCGACGCCGATGGCCGCCGACAAGACGACGACCACCGAAATTCCCAGCGTCACGCAAACCGGCCGGAAACGGAGTCCCACGTACGAAAGAGTCGGCTGGTTTCCCCCACCGGATCAGGCACCCGACCGCAACGGAGCAAAACCCGCGAGAAATCAGAACTGATGACGTACTGGTCCTTGGAATCGAACGGCGCTCGACGGGCAGCCCCCGCCTTTCAGATTCAAAATCAACTCCCTTCGGAGGACAAATGTTAAGCCTGAGCAATCATAAAGGATTCTTAAAGCTCCTTTAACCGAGTCCCTCGACAATTCTGCCGTCTCGGTACCCATGCCGGACAAGCGAGGAACTATGAACCACAAGAAGGGCTTCACCCTGATCGAGCTTCTGGTCGTGATCGCGATTATCGCGATCCTGGCCGCCATCCTCTTCCCGGTCTTCGCTCAGGCCCAAACCGCCGCGAAGCGCGCTTCCGACCTTTCCAACGTCAAGCAGTTGGCCACCGCCCAGGTGCTCTACGTCCAAGATTATGACGGAGCGGTCGCCATGAACCGGTCCTGCTTCCTCTTCCGGGAGCCGAGCGGGCCCGCCGACGCGTTCCCCTGCCAGGCCGGAGATGTGGCCCTCGGCTGGGTCGACTTCCTTCTGCCCTACGTCAAGAACATCGACATCTTCAAGTCGCCCGGGGACCCCGTCCAGCGGGTTCCGCTCCCCAACACCGGACCGCTCTGCTACCACTGGGAGCGTGCCGCCGGCGCGCCCTGCACCGCCCGCCCGGGCTCGCTGACCGGCTTCATCTGGGGTCAGCGCAACATCAACGGCCAGTATGTTCCGCTGGGCGGCGACTTCCGAACGTCCTACGCCCGCAACAACAACCTCGCCAACAACGGGGTCTACACGGCGAACGAGAGCCAGATCGAGTTCGTGAGCAACACGATCATGTTTGCCCCGCACCAGGCCAACACCGGTGCCGGCGCCAACGGCAACGAAGGCGTCTCCGGTTCGACGTTCAACATCAACCGGCGGAACCCGATCGTGAACAACCCGGGCGGCGTCGCCGCCGTTCCGGGCACTCCCTTCCCGAACCTGCCGCAGTGCATCTACAGCAGCACGAACAGCCAGGGCAACAACCAGGTCAGCTTCGTGCACGTCACCTCCGGCGTCGGCTCGCCGATCTTCAACCTCGCCGCTCAGCAGTGGGCCGGCGAGCGCTTCAACGGCGGCGCCAACTACTCGATGGTCGACACGTCGGCCCGGTTTGCCCGCCCCGAGCGAGTCTGGGGCCAGTGCAACTGGGGTCCGGGGCGAACGCCCGAGTTCGGCAACAACGGCCAGAACCCGGACTTCCGGCTCTGACGCGTCCGGCAACGGCGCGGGTCGGTCCCCAATTCCGGGGGCCGGCCCCTCCGCTTTCTGGAGAAGCAACCACATGACAAAGCCGACACCTTGGCTCGCTATCGTCGTTCTCGCCGCCCTGACCCTGGTCGGGTGCGGACGCCGGGACGCCGCCCCGCCCAGCGTTCCCATCGGGCAGATCACCGAAGCTCCGCCCCAACCCCCCGTCAATCCGGACGGGTTCGATCCGCGCTGAGGAAATGGGGTGCCTGAAGCCGATCAGGCACCCCGAAACCTGGCGGGAGCGTGTAGGAATCGAACCCACCCAGCGCTCGAGGGCGCTACAACGGTTTTGAAGACCGCAAGGCACACCAGCACCCATCCGCTCCCGGGAGGATTGTAACCGAAACCGGCGGCGACCCCGTCCCGGCAGATTCAGACGAGCGCTTCCAAAACCTGGACCGCCACCGCGGGATTTTGCGCCGGCGGCATCAGGTAGATGCCTTGCGCGATCTCTCGGACGCGCCGGGCGAGCCGCTGCGACTCTTCCAGTCCGACCATCCGGGCGGTCGCGTCGTCCGACGCCTCCGCCATCTTCCGCCGCAGCCAGTCCGGCACCGACATCCCCGGCACCTCGTTGTGCATAAACTCGCAGTGCTTGGCGCTGCGAAGCGGCAACACCCCGACAAAAACGGGCAGGCCGTGCCTGGCCGCCGCCTCGACCGCCCGGTCCACCGCCGAGTCCTCAAAAACGGGCTGGGTGTACACCACGTGGGCGCCCGCCTCCGCCTTGCGGGCCAGACGCTCGTCCTCGAAAGGCTGGTCGAAGGCGACCGGGTTGTATGCCACGCAGATCGTGAAGTTCGTCCTGACCCCGACCGAATACCCGGCCAGGTCGATACCGTCGTTCAGTCGAGAGAGGATCCGGGTCAGCCCGATCGCGTCCACGTCGAAGACGCTGGTGGCGCTCGGGTAGTCGCCGATATTGGCGGGATCGCCGGTGACGGCCAGGATGTTGCGCACCCCCAGCGCGAAGCACCCGAGAAGGTCGGCCTGAATCGCCAGCAGATTGCGGTCCCGACACGAAAAATGCATCGTCGTCTCGATGCCGACCTGACGCTGGATCGTCGAGCAGACCGCCATCGGGTTGACCCTCAGGCGCGCCCGCGCCCCGTCCGAGATGTCGATCACGTCGACGCCGGCGATCTTCAGGGTGCGCACGGCCGTCATCAGCTTCTGGAGGTTGGCGCCGCGAGGCAGATCGACCTCGACGGCCGAAATGAACTTCTTGCCCAGCTTGAGCTTCAATTCGGTCGGTTCCGCCTCGGGCAGGGGCTCCCGCTCCGCGACTGTGGCGGCGTGGACCCGGCGCGGCCTCGGCTTGACCTTGCCGCCTCCGCACACCGAGGCGATCTGCCGGATGTGCTCCGGGGTGGTGCCGCAGCAGCCTCCCACAACGCGGGCACCCTCTTCGACCAAACGCGCCGTCGCCCGCGCGAAATACTCCGGCGAGGTGTCGTAGGCGATCTGTCCCTTGACCAGCTGGGGAAGCCCGGGGGTCGGAAGCGCGACGACGGGGAGCGACGTTCCCTCGCCCAGCATCCGGACGATGTCGGTCATGCGTTGCGGTCCGACGATGCAGTTGGCCCCGACGGCCGCAGGTTCGAGCCGGCTCAGACGCTCCGCCACCCGGACGGGCAAACCTTCCGCCAGCATCTCGCCGTCCTCGATGAACGCCTTCGACACGACGATCGGAAGATCGCAAACCGAGCGCACGCCCTCGACCGCGGCCTCGAGCTCGTCGAGGTCCACGAAGGTCTCGAGAAAGAACCCGTCGACCCCGCCCTCGGCCAACGCCTCGGCCTGCTCGCGGGCCGCCGCCACCACTTCGGCCCGCTCGATGGCGCCGATCGGCGCCATCGGCTTTCCCGCCGGACCGATCGCGCCGAGAACCAAACGCCCGCTTCCCGCCGCCTGACGGGCCAACCGGGCGCCCGCCAAGTTGA
>JBDNCL010000246.1:0-3760 GCA_046719655.1 Fimbriimonadaceae bacterium | reverse complement strand
CCAGCAACCTGGACTGCAGCTCGGCTCCCTTGCCCGAAACGACGGACGCCGGATCGGTCGCGGCGTCCGACGGCGCCTGAGCCGGAGTCCGCCTCAAAACCGGTACGTCGCGCCGACGCTCCAGATGCTCGTGCCCCCGCGGTCGATCAGTCTCACCGCCCCATGCCGGAACGGCCGGACCTCGAGACCGTGGACGACTTGCGCCGTGTCGTACTCCACGAGATAGAGGAGCTGATCGGTGAACGGAAACCGGGCGCCGACGAAAACGGCGTGCCGACGGTTGGTCATGAATCCGATCGTGGTCTCCAGCGGGGTGGCCTGGTTGTAGTCGCCGATCATCCCGATCCGCCACGTGCCGGCGAAATAGATCCCCCGGCCGTCGGCGGTGCGGTCGAGAGCGTCGATCACGCCGAGGCTGAATCCGGGGTTCACGTCGGTGAAAGGTGCGATCAGGTTGTAGGAGAGATCGAGGCTGAGGCCCTCCTCGCCCCCCAAAAGGCCGTTCTCCCACGTGATGGCCCCGTCGAAGAGGAGGCTGAAGCCCACACCCAGCGTCGTTCGGTTGACACCGGGTTGCCCACCTTCGAAAAAGTGCTGAAGCCGAACCTCCCCAAACGGGAGCTTGCGCCCCATCGGCGTAAAGAGAAGCCGCTCGGCGTCGGCGGTCGGGGCCAACAGCGCCGCGAAGACGACGAACGTGAACGCGGCGAGGCGGCGGGGTGCGGCGGGACGCTTCATGACGGGGTCAACGATACCCGCCGAAACAGAGAGTCCGACGGAAAAACCGCCCCGGAGCTCTCGCTCCGGGGCGGTGGAGGTGGGCGATTCGGGGTTCCGTTACGGGTTGACGATGTTCGTCGTTCGGCTCAAGCTGAACGTCGCGTTCTTCGTACCCAGACGACCGCCCCAGGTGCCGCCCGTGTTGACCGTCATCGAACCGCCCGTAGAGGCGCCGATCGTGAGCAGGAAGCTCAGATCGGGAGCCGGCGGCCAAGTGATGTTCGAGTTGGCGCTCGACGTCGTCGAAGCCGACTTGGTCAAGTTGGTCAACTCAGCAGCGATCACGGGTCGTCCCCAGTTGTCGATGAACGACACGGTGAAGTTCACTTCCGTACCCGGGGCCTCTTCATAGCCGTTGGCCGCCGTGGCGGGGGTGTAGACCATCTTGGTCGGAGCACCGTGGATCTGCACGACCAGGTTGTTCGAAGACACGCTGCCGATTTGGGCGCTGACCGTGGCCTCGCCGGCACTGGGTCCGGTTGTGAGGACACCGTTGCTCGCGTTGATCGTCGCCGCCGACCCCTCCCTCGGACTCAGGTCGTCGGGGTTGCCGATGTTTCCGGTTGCGGGCGTGTTGACAACGCTCCAGGTCGGAGTCCCGGACGGGGTCGCGACGCTGACGCCGTCGACGTCCACACCGCCGGTGATCGAGAAGTCGCCGATTGCGGTGACTTCGCCGGTGTCCAGGCGGGTCGGTCCCGTGATCGTCAGCGAGCTGAGCGGACGCACGATGGTGACCGTGATGGAGTCCGAGACGCTGCCGACCGTGGCCGTGATCGTATTCGCGCCCTTAGGCGGGTTGTTGGCGATGGTGGAGCTGTTGCCGGCCGCCGACGTGGGCGAGGTGATCGCGAGCGTCATCTCGCCGCTGGCGTTGGTCGTTCCCGTAAAAGCCAGAGCCGTGCCGGACGCGGGCGCGATCCAATCGTTGGAACTGTCCACGGTGGGGGACGTGACGCTCACCGTCACGTTCGGAATCGGAACACCATACTGGTTCTCCACCTTGACCAGCGCGGTCGCCGAATCGACAGGCCCGCTTGTATCCCACAGCAGGGTGGGCTTGCTGAGGTTGAGGATCTCGACGCTGGTCGCGGTGCCGAACGTGTAGGTTCCTCCGAAGGAGGTCGCCACCGTGCTGCTGCTGATCGTCGTCGTGATCGTGACGGGAGAGCCTTCGGTACCGTTCGTCGCCGGAACGAGTTGCGCGCCGACGACGCCGACCGTCGACGGAGCCGAAGACGTCACCACCGGGGTCAGACCGGTGATGGCGGTTCCGTCCGCGTCGAAGACGGCGATGGCCACGTCGAACGTGGTGCCGGCGACAAAGCTTTCGCCTGCGGGCAGGGGGGCTCGGAACGGGTTCGTGGACGTTCCGGGATCGCCCTCACGATCCCGCACGAGGACCTCGATGGAGGCGGGCGGTCCAGGCTGCAGAGGGGGATCGGGCGGTGTGCCGACCGCCAGGGCCAGCGTCGTGCCCGAAGTGGCAGTGGTTCCGAGACTGACGCTGGTGCTTGCCAAGGTTCGCGGGTTGCCGTTGAACTGAAGGCCGCTGGCCGAGACCGTCATGTTGAACGGACCGGTGGGGCTGGAAGAATTGGCTTGGACCAACGCGATGATCTTGTTGTCCGTCGCCATGTTGAAGGCCTCGGAAGCGGGGGCACGGGTGATCGTCCCGTCGGCCACGGAAAGGGTCACGGTACCTGCGGTCGGAGCAAAGTAGCCGGCCGGCGGAGCCGAACTGGCCGTAATCAGCGCTTCAGGGCCGGTACCGACCGCAGCGTCGCCTCTCACCCAGACAAATCCCGCGACGTAACGCGTGACCGATGTGACGGTCGTCGAACTGCTGCCGCTCGAGCTGCCTCCACATCCGCTGAGCACGAGGCCTGCGGCGAGGGCGGTGGCGCCAAGTAGACATAATGTCTTTCGCATTCGCTTGAATCCTCCTCGGATAGCGGGCCGCATCCATGCCAGACCCAAAGACGAACAGCCGTCGTCCGGCCAGAGCCGACCCGCCTAGTATTATTGACGGGAAAACCGAGGTTTTGGAGTCCAAAACCTTAGAAATAGCTCGAAGTTGCGACAACTTCGCAATTCTCGGAAATCTCCGCCGTTGAAGCCGATTGGCATCCTCGCCAAATCCGCACCGGCCGATCGCGGATCGGGTTGTCGGAAGCGAGGGTCGTGCGGTCCGTGACGCCCGGCCGCGTCGCCTGTCCTCGGGGTGGCGCGCCCGCCCCAGGCGGCCTCGCGCGCGACGTCCGCACGCCCCGACTCGGCGGTGCCCCCATCGGCCCGGCCAAGGGTTGTCGGTCGAGCCGGCATCGGCGTCTCCCCGCTTGCCGGGTCGACTCCTGGCCCGTTGTGGCCGACGTTGTTTTGGGACGGTGGGCAGACCGATCGCCGACGCCGCTCTGACCCTTCCGTGAAGCGACACGGTCTCCCGATCGGGCCTCCTTCCGGAGACGGGCGCGGTCCGACCCGAGTTTCTGCGCGCCAAGGTCCCGAGCCTGGCCGAGGGGTGGGAACGCGCCCCGGCGCGCGGTCGGACGGTCTCGGTCGAACCGATCCGAGACAGCGGCGTTCCGACCGCCCGACCCGGCGGGGGGACGGGGCCGGGCGTCCTGGGCGACTCGGACGATGTCGGTTCCGAGACGTCCGGTAAGCGGGCCGGGCTTCGGCCCATGGGGGCAGAACGCTGTCGGCGGCGACGGAGGCGGCGCGTGGCCGGTACGGCGCCTCGGTCGTCTGGTGGAGTCCCGGCCGGACGGCACGCCGTGATCCCGCCGTCTCGATTCCCGCGGAATCGCGCCGCCGTTTCCGGTCCCCGTACCGCTAGAGAAGGGGCTTTCCATCCTTGGTCATGGAGAAACCGGCATCCGCGTGTCCGGCCCCCGTACCTCTAGAGAAGGGGCTTCCGGGCCGGTCAGGGGGGCGAGCGAAGGGCGTTGCCGGATCGGCGTTCTGGTACGTTGGAGGG
>JBDNCL010000245.1:0-3793 GCA_046719655.1 Fimbriimonadaceae bacterium | reverse complement strand
GCTCATCAACAACGTCGAGACGTTCTGTTGCGTCCCCTTTATCGTCCGCAACGGCGGCGCATGGTACGCCTCCCTCGGCGCGTCCACCAAGAACTCGCGCGGAACCAAGATCTTCTCCGTGTCCGGGCACGTCGAAAGACCCGGCAACTACGAGGTCGAGTTCGGCACGACGCTGATGGAGCTGCTCGACCTGGCCGGCGGCATCAAGGGCGGCAAGCTCAAAGCCTGTATTCCGGGCGGCAGCTCCGTCCCCATCATCGACGCCGAGATGTGCCAGAGAGCGATCATCGGCTACGAGGAGATGGGAGACGTCCAGTCGATGGTCGGGTCCGGCGGATGCATGTTCTTCAACGAGCACACCTGCATCGTGACCCTGATGTGGCGGACCGCCCAGTTCTACGCCAACGAGAGTTGCGGGAAGTGCACGCCGTGCCGAGAAGGCACCAAGTGGCTCGTCCAGATCCTCGATCGGATCCGCCAAGGCGGCGGCCAGCCCGGCGACATGGAGCTGCTCGCTCAGGTCGCCGACCAGATCGACGGCCGCTCCTTCTGCGGACTGGGAGACGCGGCCGCATGGCCGATCAAAGGCGCTCTCCGCGTGTTCCCGGAAGAGTTCCGCTACTTCATCGAGCATGGCCGCAGCATCGTGGACAGCCGCGAGGCGGTCGCCATGATGCCCTGACCCCGTCGCCGCCGTATCTTCCCTCTCCCCCGACGGGGGAGGGTAAGATACGAGCGAGTGCGGCTGTAGCTCAGTGGATAGAGCGCTTCCCTCCGGAGGAAGAAGTCGGGGGTTCGAATCCCTTCAGCCGCGCCACTCTCTTTCCGCCCACCGCGGGCAACGGCGCAACCCAAAACGGCCGACCGGCGGCACCCCCCCGTCGATCGGCCGTCGCGTTGTACCGGGCCCCTCGCTCAGACCTTGAACATGCTCTTGGCCAAACTGCCGGTCAGCGGCGGAACGAAAAGCTCCCCGTTGTTGGCCTTGATCAGGCCCATGACGGACACGATGATCGCCAGCACGATCACCACGATCGATCCGACCCCGCAAGTCACGGCGCCGATCGTGAGATTGGCGACGAGGGCGACGAGGTGGAAGGCCAACCCCTGGGCCGCATGATAGTAAGCGAACGGCTTGTCCTTGGCCACGAAGTAAAAAATCAGGGGGCTGACGAACCCGGCGATGATCGCCAAACCCCAGCTGAGCATAGCAAACGTCTTCTCTTCCTGCGTGGGCACCATGCCCATCGGCTCTCCCATATCCATCTGCATTCCCTCCTGTGGGCCAAGCCCATCCTCGCCGTTATTTTAACGGGCGCGGTGTTAGGGTAGGACGAACGAGGATGCGCGTAAGGATCCCGCCGACCCGACAAATGCGGATCGTTTTGCCGTCGCCGAAGGTGACGACCACGATTTCCGGGCCCGAATCCATCGCCGAGGCGACCTTTCCCGGCGATCAGCGCGGTCGATCGAGCGCGAAGAGAACCGATCGTCGAAAACCGGCGACCGGACGGATGAACCCCCCTCGCGACGCCTCGGCGACGAGGTAGCGCCACTTCGAACGGAGATCGCCGACGAGGGCCTGTCTCTCTTCCGGAGTGTAGGGTCGATTCTCGTCGCCGAGTCCCGCCGCCGACAACCACCGACGCGCGTCCTCGCCCGACGTCGCCCCCAAGTTCACATAGATGTGGGTGAACCCCTTGGCGCGAAAAACCTCCGCCAGCTGCTCCCCGGTCTCGATCGACTCGTACGGGATCATCGTTCCGTGCCCCGGATTGGCCCAGAAGTACGGAACGTCTAGGTAAAACCCGAAAACCTCGTCGAAAAGCGCGACCTTTCCACCCTGCGCGACTTCGTTGATCACCTGGGCCGGCTCGAAGAACGGCAACCTCTCCCTCAGATGCTCGGCCGGGGTCACCCGTCCCAACGCGACCGCCAAACGCGGCTCAACGTTCACCAGATGGGTCATCCAGAGCGTGTAGAGGAACTGCGCTCCGACCGCCGCGGCGAGAACGGGCCCGAATCGATTCCCCACGATCAACCCGCCCACCATCGCGACGAGCGGCGTTGCCATGTTCATCGCATACCGGCTCTGCTGGCTGAGGAAGAACCAGAGGACGAACGCCACCGCCACTCCGACCAAGATCCCGCGCTCCTGAACCCCCCTCCGGCCGAGGGCCAAACCCGACAGCGCCGCGATCGCGACAAATCCGATCGAAGCCGTCGGCGCCCCCCCGCCCTGCGTCTGCATCGGGTTCGCGTAGCGCCCCGGCTGATACGCCATTCCCCAAACCGCGTGCGGCAAGGCGGACCAGTCGAGCCGTCTCCCCTCGCGAATGCCGACCCCGAACGTCTTTTGCTCTTCCGTATAGATTTCCGCGCGGAAACGATCCCAGTTCTTGCCGCCGAAGACACGGTAGAAGAACGGGTAGACCGGGTTGCCCGTGTTCACGACGTTCCGAACGTACCACGGACTCGCGATCGCCCCGGCCACGACCGCGATCAAGGCCCCGGCCTTGACGATCTCGCCGAACGGACGCTGCCGCCGTCCGACCACCAGCACTGCCGCCAGCGTCGCCGCCAGCATCTGGAGACCGGTGTACTTGCTCGCCAAACCAAAACCCAGACAGATCCCGGCGAGCCAAAGGTCCCCCGGCGCCCGCTTCTCCACCCACCGCACCGCCAGAAGGAGGCCCAAGCCGACGAAGAGACCGTGCGCGACGTCGATGTAGGCTGTCCCCGACTGCCAGGCGACCACCGGCACCGCCGCAAACGCCAGCACCGTCCACCACCCGGCGGACTCCCCGTATCGTCCGCGGACAAACCCGAACAACGCGACCGTTCCGAAGATCGAGATCATCCACGTGAATGCCTTCGCGCCCGCCTGATCGCCCCAAACGAGGCCCCATATGTACAGGTTGTCGATCGCAAACGGAAAATTGCTGTGGTGGATGAACTCGATGAACGTGATCCGCCCGGCCGCGAGCCAGATCTTCGGCACGGCCAGATGATAGGCGATCGAGTCCCAATCTTGGATGTCGCTGGGAGCGAGCACCGACACCAGGGACGCCAGCGCCATCAGCGCCGCGGCCCCCGACACCCCCAAACCCAATCCCCTGGGCCGCGCGATCGGCCAGGGACGCGTTTCCGGTTTCTTGATCATCAGACCGAAGCCGACCAAGGCACCGATGGCGGGGAGGGCGATTCCCCAACCCAGCCCGCCCGGCAACAGCCCGACCGGAAACGTCGACCATCCGAGAACGCCCAGACCCAAGAGACCGCTCAGACCAAAACGAAACGCCGGGTCGTGGTCGCCGAAAAGCCGGGCGAACAGGGCCCCGGCCAGACCGGCCCACCCAAGGCACACCAACGCCGTCAACACGACCCCGAGCATCCGCACGAGTATACGTCCGGCCTGCGGGTATCGTCGGTGCGTGCAGCGTTATCTGCGCGTCTACCGCACGTTCTTCCTCAGCTCCATCGCCCGCGAGCTGGAGTTTCGCGCCAATTTCTTCGCCAAAGTTGCCCAAAACCTCGTGTGGGTCGGGTTCGCGATCCTCATCCTGCTCGTCATCTATGCGAACACCGACTCCCTCGCCGGATGGAGTCGGGGCGACGCCATGATCCTGATGGGAACGACCTTTCTCCTCCAGGCCGTTCTCGGCGCCTTCTTCATGGCTTTGATGGAGATTCCCGAGCAGGTTCGGCGTGGCACGCTCGACTACATCCTCGTGCGGCCCCTCGACTCCCAATATTGGGTGTCGATGCGGAAGTTCCACTTCGAGCAGATCGG
>JBDNCL010000244.1:0-3810 GCA_046719655.1 Fimbriimonadaceae bacterium | reverse complement strand
ATCTCGCCGAATCGGACCGCCTGGGCCTCGATCCGGTACTCCTCGAGTGGTCGCGGACCACAGCTGGCGCCGCCCAAGCCCATCTGCCGCCAGTCGACGAACAGCACCACCTCGCGTCGGGGGACGAGCGGGAAGAAGTGACGTTCGCTGCCCTTGTGCCGGGCTTTGTCGAGGTCGTCGGGAAGGAAATGGCCGACCGACAGGGCGAGGGGGCGGTCGGGAACGATGTGGATGCCGGTGCCGGACCCGTTCAGGAGTTGGGCCCAGCGCACGTCCTCCTTGTTTCCGTTTTCCTGCGGGCGGGCGTATTCGGTGAACTGCTCGGAGACTTTGCCGGAGTAGACGCCGATCTGGGCGGCGAGCTTGCGGTCCGGGTAGCTCTCGAACGGTCCCCGGCCGTACCAGGCGAAGTTGTCGAACGCGCGGTCGAGCCGCATCATCCATCCGATGCGGGCGAGCGGCGGCATCTTGCCGACCGGGTCGAGGTCGACGGCGAGGTGCACGGCTCCGTCGGGCCGCACGCGGTAGGTCGCGACTTGCCGAAAGCCGGTGCCCAGGCGTCCGAGACATTCGAGCCGCACCACGACCAAGGCGTCGGTCTCGTCCGATTCGACCCGGATGTCGCGCACCCGGTGTCCGATCTGGGCGAACCCGTGGGCGAAGAACTCCCTTTCGAACCAACGGTCGTTGTCGACCATGGCCCGATAGAGGTTGAGACGGGGGCCGGGCGCGGCCGCGACGCCGGTCGCCAGGAGTTCGGTCTCCCCGACTCGCCACGTTTCGAGGGTTCCGGTCGAGCGCGACCAGCCGAGCGCGAATCCGTCGCCTTCCAGGCGGACGCCTTCAAAGGTCTCGGCGATCCGGATCGGCGAGGACGGACCGGCGCTCGGGGCGGAGGCAAAGAGGGGGGACCGCTCGGCGAGCGTGAGTTGGACGCGGCCGATCTCGTGACCCGCTTCCGACCAAGCGGTCGGCGCGGGGGCGAGCAGTTGGAGGTTCAGCAGCACTTCGGAGCCCGGTTCGCCTCCGAGTTCGTCCAGCCGACACGGAACGGCGACGGGGGCCTCCTGCTGGGCGGGAATGTCGGGCGCAGTCAGGGTTCCCGACGCGGCGACGCGGCCCTCGACGAGAACGGACCAGCGAAGCTCGAGACCGGACAAGGACCGGAAGAAGTGCTTGTTGGCGACCGCGACGACGATCGGGTCGGGACCAGCGGAGACGACTCGGGCGTCAAACGGTTGGTACACCCGCTTGACCTCGAGCGCCTTCGGTCCGATCTGGCGGTCGGCCATCACGACGCCGTTGCAGGAGAAGGCCCCGTCGTTCGGGGTGTCGTCGTAGTCGCCGCCGTAAGCGTAATACCACGGACGTTCTCCCTCGAGTCCGGAAGGCGCGTCGAGCGGTTTCCGGAGGGCCTGGTCGACGAAGTCCCAGATGCACCCGCCCCAGAACCGCGGAGTCGCCTCGATCACCTCCCAGTACTCCTCGAGGTTGCCGATCGCGTTGCCCATGGCGTGGGCGTACTCGCAGAGGAAGAAGCCGCGGTCGTCGCTCTCGGCCGCGTACTCGCGCATCCACTCGACGGACGCGTACATGTGGCTGATCACGTCGGCGACCGAGTTCATCCGTTCGTAGTGAACGGGGCGGCTCGGGTCGCGTCGCCGCACCCAGTCGGCGCCCCGCTTGAAGCAGATCCCTTCGCCCGCCTCGTTCCCGAGCGACCACATGACGATCGAGGGGTGGTTCTTGAGGGTCTCGACGAGACGGTGCCACCGGTCGAGGTGGGCGGGCAGCCAGTCTTTCCGATTGCCGAGCGTGGTCTTGAGATCGAAGCCCATCCCGTGCGACTCGATGTTCGCTTCGGCCACGACGAAGAGCCCGTAACGGTCGCACAGCTCGTAGAACCAGGCGTCGTTGGGATAGTGCGACGTCCGGACGCAGTTCATGTTGAGCTGCTTCATGATCTGGACGTCGCGCTCCATCGATTCGCGGGAAACGGTCCTTCCGGTGTCGGGATCGTGATCGTGCCGGTTGACTCCTCTCAGCTTGACGAACTGGCCGTTCACCTTCAGCCTCGCCTGGTCGATCTCGACACGGCGGAAGCCGACTTTCAGTTCCCGCGCGTCGACCACGGTCGAACGGCCTTCGATCAGCTCCAGCCTCAGCGTGTATCGGTACGGGTCTTCGGGCGACCACGGACGGACGCAGTCCGCACCGATGGCGAGTTCGGCGGTGGCGGCGACGACGGCCGGAGGCGCCGATTGCCCGGCCGAAACCGGATCCAGAGACGGCCGCCACCGACGCCCAACCCTGGCTCTCGCCTCGCCGACGACGCGCTCGCCGTCCGTCAGAACGGCCCGAACGGACAGTCCCTTCAGGTCGCCCTCGAACGCCCGCGCGACGAGTCGGATCGCGAGCCGCCCGGCCTTGGTCGCGGCATCGAAATCGGGCCGGATCTCGAAGTCCCAGATGGCGCGCGTCGGCATCGAGACCAGGTCGACCGAACGGAAGATGCCGCCGAAGCGGAACATGTCCTGGTCCTCAAGGTAGGAACCGGTGGACCACTTGACGACCTGGACGGCAAGCACGTTGTCGCCCGGTTTCAGATAAGGGGTCAGCCGGAATTCGGCCGGGTCTTTGCTGTCTTCCGAGTAGCCCGCCAGATGGCCGTTGATCCAGACGTGGAACCCGCTGTACACGCCGCCGAACCGGATCAGGGTTTCTCGTTCCGTCCAGCTGGCGGGGAGCCGGAAGACGGTGCGGTAGGTGCCGACCGGGTTGTGGTCTTCGGGAAGGTGGGGTGGGTCGGCCGGGAACGGATAGGCGACGTTGGTGTAGTGTGGCGCGCCGTAGCCTTGCAGCTCCCAGCATCCCGGCACGTCGATCTGGGCCCAGTCGGAATCGTCGAAGTCGGGGGCTTCGATCCCGGTCGGGCGTGCCGACGGCCAGCCGACCCAGTGGAACTTCCATCGACCGTCGAGGTTGAGGACCCAGGGCGTCCGATCCCAATCCGCCGTACCGACGGGGGCGGCGACATCGATCGGAAAGCCGGATGCCCGCGGCGGTTCCTTGGCGACTCCGCACACGGGGAGGTCCATCCACTCGAGACCGGTCGATCGGGGCGACATCATGGACCAAGGTTAGCCCGTCGCGACCGGTCGTCGCCGATCCCGCGAAATCGGTCCCGGGTGGAGAGACGGTTCCGCAATCGGCGTGCCGTCCGTTGCGGGCGTCCGCGCGGAAGGGTCATCCTCTTGCCGATGCGAGCCGTTTTGGAAGCGGAATGGGACGCCGTTCTCGACCGGATGGGACACGACCCGTGTCCGGGGGTGGTGCTTCGTTCGGACGTCGAGATCCGTCCGGAGAGCGGGCATGGCCCCCGTCTCCACGCGGCCGTGTACGAGCCGGAGAAGCGCCCGAACGGGCCGCGCCCCGCCGTACTCGGATTCCACGGGGGAGGGTTCGTTACGGGCGAGCCTCACAGCATGGGGGCTTTGGCCAAGACGTTGGCCCTGTCGTTGGGGATCGTCACCGTCTCCGCGTCGTACCGTCTGGGCTCGGAGCAGGATCCGACGGGTCTCGGCATCCTCGAAGACGCGGCTTGGTCCTGGCGGTATGTCCGGGAGAACGCGTCTCTGTTGGGGATCGATCCCGAACGGGTTGCGGTCGCGGGAGAGTCGGCCGGCGTTCTGCTCGCCGGGCACCTGGCCGTCGGCAGCCCCCTGGTGGAAGCGGGAATGGGCGGCGGGCGGCCGGCTGCGCTCTACGCCGTCTGGGGGCCGGTCGACCTTGTGGCGCGCTGGTATGACA
>JBDNCL010000243.1:0-3833 GCA_046719655.1 Fimbriimonadaceae bacterium | reverse complement strand
TCTCGGCGGCGCCGGCAAACCCGCACAGCACCTTGCCTCCGGCCAACAGACGAACCTTGCGGGCGTTGTGCTTCAGAATGGTGGACTCCCCTTGGGTGACCTGCCCGTCGGCGGCCAAGGCGACGATACCGTCGCGGCGGACCCCGACGACGGTGGTTGACCGGATCATGGTCCGGAGTTTACATCCGGTTTGGGGCTCGGGCGGACCCAGTCCGCCGAGCGCACCCAATCGGACGCCTGCCCCGTCATCATCCTAGGGGGCCGAACACTGCGCGGAATCGGTTGGACGACGGCGATCAGTTACGGGGGGGCGACCTTGTTGGGTCTGCTCCTGATCGGGCGGTTGGTTTGGCCGGAGGCGGCGCCTCCTCAAGGCCTCGACCTCGTCCTCGGGGCGATTCTCCTGTTCTTCGCCGGCGTCGTCGCCCGGGCCACGATCGCCGAGGCGACCGACGCCTGCGCCCGACTCGAGAAGCGGGCCAAGGCAGCCGAAGAGCGGCTCGACCAACAGCGCAACGTCGTCGACGACCTCGCCGACGGGCTCGACGTCGCGATCCTCATCTGCGACCCAAAAGCGACGATCCTTTATGCCAACCGCCACTCGTCCGAGCTGTTTCGGCTCTCCAGCCCGGTCGGGAAAACCATCTTGACCGTGACGCTGTCGCTCGACCTCGAGCAGTTGGTTCTGACGACTCGGGAGACCGGGCAACCGCAGCGGCGCGAGGTGCAGTTCACCCACCCGGTCGAACGGATCGCCCTGGCGAGCGCGTGGCCGATCGACGGCGGCAAGCGCGTGATCGTGTCGCTGTACGACGTCACCGACCTGCGCCGGCTGGAGCGGATCCGTTCAGACTTCGTTTCCAATGTTTCGCACGAACTGCGCACGCCGATGGCGTCCATCCGCGCGATGGCGGAAACCCTCGTCACCGAGCCGCGCGGACCGGCCGAGCGTCGTCAACGGTACCTCGAACGGATCATCAGCGAGGTCGATCGTCTGTCCGCACTCTCGAACGATCTCCTCATTCTCAGCGCGGCCGAGTCGAATCCGGTCCGCAAACACACCTGCGACCTGGCCGAGATCGTCCGCACCGTGGTCCAGCAGCTCGAGACCAAGGCCCGGGAGAAAGGGCTGAAGCTCGAATACCGCGGCCCGAAGAACTTCCTGATCGAGGCGAACACGAGCCAGCTGACCCAGGTCGCGATCAACCTCATCGACAACGCGATCAACTACACCAACGACGGCGGCGTCGACGTCTCGGTCGAAAAGGACGGCAAGTCGGCGATCGTCCGCGTCGCCGATACGGGAATCGGCATCGCCAGCGAGCACGTGTCCCGCATCTTCGAGCGGTTCTATCGGGTGGACAAGGCGCGGTCCCGAAGTTCGGGCGGCACCGGCCTGGGCCTCAGCATCGTCAAGAACATCGTGGAGGCCCACGGCGGGCGAGTGTCCCTGGAGTCGGCATTGGGAAAGGGCTCGACCTTCACCGTCGTGCTACCGGTCGGGGACGTCAGCGGTCCGTCCGAGTCGAGCCCGTTCGAGCCTTGATCCCGGCGTCAGTTCCGGAACGGGACCGCCCGAGAGCGGGGGCTTTCTCGGTTGACCCGGTCGACCACCGACACGTCTACGGCCCGAAGTCGGCCACCCGGCCCGGTGTGGTTTCGGGTGACCCATCCGGTGTCGGCGGGCAGGATCTCCGTCGTCCAGGTGCTCCCGTAGAGCGTGTGCACCACCCAGCCGCGCACCTCGTTCGCCGGGATGGACGGTCGGAGAAACACGGTCATGTTGCGCCGTGTGTGCCGAACGCCGATCGGGGGCCGATTCAGCGTCCCGGTCGCCAGCCAGGTCGAAGCCGGGACGAGAGCCCGCTGGGCGTAGGGGCCCGCCCGGAGGCGGGTGGCGATGCTGTCGCGGTTTTCCCGGATCGCCCGCATCGAGTAGTGGACGTTGCCGGTCGCCCCGGACTGAGCCCGGGTGCGGTCGATCTGGTCCAGAATCTCCTGGGCGGGCCACGCCGACGACGATCCGTCGGCGACCTTGCTGGTGAAGTTGGACGGCCAGATGTGCCGTCCGAACGTGTTCTCCTGCACCCACCACTCCAAGAGGCGCGGGTAGCTCTGGCCGGTCGCGTTGATCCGCCAGTAGAGCTGCGGACTGAAATAGTCCACCCATCCTCGGTTGAGCCAGAGTCGGGAGTCGGCGTAGATCGACGCGTAGGCGTCGAGTCCGACGATCCCGGGAGGGTTCCCCGGCCTCCAGATTCCGAACGGCGAGATGCCGAACCGAACCCAAGGTTTGATCGACTTGACCGTGGTGTAGGCCTGCTCGACGAAACGGTTCACGTTGTCCCGGCGCCAGTTGGCCAGGGTCAGCGTGCCCCCGGACGCCAGATAGGCGGCGTAGGTCGCCGAATCGGGAAACGGGGTCTGATTGGAGTCGGGGTAGGGGTAGAAGTAGTCGTCCAGCACGATTCCGTCGACGTCGTAGCGGTTGACGATGTCGTCGATGGCGGCCAGCGTGTACGCGATCGTGTCGGCGTGGCCGGGGTCGAGCCACTTCATCCCGTTGTAGTCGCGAACGATGTGGGGGTGGGTGTTGGTGACGTGGTTGGCGGCCGCCGGCGTCGTTCGGTTGGCGACCCGCGCCCGGTACGGGTTGATCCATGCGTGGACCTCGATGTTCCGCTTTCGGGCTTCCGAGATCCAGTAGGCCAGCGGGTCGTACGCCGGATTGGGCGCCCGCCCCATGAGTCCGGTCAAGAACTCCGACCAAGGCTCGCGGGGCGAGTTGTAGAACGCGTCGGCCGACGGTCGAACCTGGAGAAATATCGCGTTCATGTTCGCGTCCCGGACGCGATCCAAGATCGTCCGGGCCTGCGACTGCTGGGTGGCCGTGGTCAGATTCGAGGCGGTGGGCCAGTCGATGTTGAAGACGGTCGCTACCCAGACGCCCCGCATTTCCCGGGGCACGGGGGGCGGATCCCCCAACTGGGCCGTGATCGGCTGCGCCGAGGCGGCGGCGACCATCGACCAGCCCGCCCAACCGCAAGCGATGGCGCGGGTCAAGACGGCGAAATTCCAGCGGTTCGTGTTCATCGATTCTATCGGCCCGGAACGACTTCGATCCGGCTCTCGTTGCCGGCGCGGTCGATCAGGGTGACTCCGAATTGACCGGGACCCCTCAGCAAGGACGCTCCGATCGTCGGTCTCGCAGCGGGCAAGACTTCGGCCAATTCCCAAGGTCGGGCCGAGCCTCCGCGGCGATAGACGGCGATCCAGTGGACGTCGTCGTCGCGGGCCGCCACGCTGACGCCGCCGCCGGTTCGTTCGAGGCGGGGCGCCGACGGAGGGGTGCGATCGATCCAGGGCGATGCCGGGATCAGGGCCGGGCGGGCATACGGCCCCGCCGCCAGCCGATCGGCGATTCCTTGCGAGTTCTGCAGGAACGCCCGCATGCTGAAATGGATGTTGCCGGTCGCGCCCCGCGTTCTGCGCGTCAGCTCGATCTGATCGATCACTTCCTGAGCCGACCAGCCCTGGGCGTTCTCCCACAGGCGACTCGTAAAGTTGCCCGGCCAGAGGTGGATGCCGCGCGTGTTTTGGGTCGACCACCATTCGATCAGCGTTCGATAGCTCTGGGGAGCCTGGTTGATCGGCCAATAGAGTTGGGGCGTGAAGTAGTCGCACCAGCCGCGCTGCAACCACTTCAGAGCGTCGGCATAGAGCTCGTCGAACTGGTCGACCCCGGCCCGGATGCCCTCGGGAATGCCGGGTCGGTAGATGCCGAACGGGCTGATCCCGAACTTGACCCACGGTTTCTCCCGCTTGATCTAGTT
>JBDNCL010000242.1:0-3896 GCA_046719655.1 Fimbriimonadaceae bacterium | reverse complement strand
GCCCCTCCACCCGGACCGGACGGCGGTCCTTGGGGAGCCGGCGCCTACTGAGCCGCCCGCTCAGGGCGGCCGACGGCCGCAACCGGGCACAATGAACCCATGAAGCTCTGCGTGCAGATGTACACCCTGCGCGACGCGGCCGCCAAGGATCTCGACGGCACGCTGAACGCTCTCGCCGACATGGGCCTTCGTTGGGTCGAACTGGCGGGAACCTACGGACTCCCGGCCGAAGAACTCCGGGCCATCCTCGACAAGTACGGCCTGGCGGTCTGCGGAAGCCATATCGGTCTCCAGCGTCTCGAAGAGGATTTGGACGGCGTGATCGCGGAGCAGAACACGCTCGGCAACCCGAACGTCGTTCTTCCCTGGGTCGGGGCGGCCGACTACGCCGAAGGGTGGGACGCCCTCGCCCGACGGGTGACCCCGATCGCGGAGAGGCTGCTGAAGGCGGGGCTGAGCTTCTCGTACCACAACCACAACTTCGAATTCTCTCTCCAGGGCGAGGAACCCGGGTACGACGTTTTCTTTGCCACGGCCCCGGCGGAAACCGTGCTCGCCGAGATCGACGTGTACTGGGTGATGTACGCCGGCTACGACCCCGCCGAGTACATCCGGAAGTATTCCGGACGCCAGAACATCGTCCACTGGAAAGACGGCAGAAAGGGTGACAAGCCGTCGTTCACGGCCGCCGGCGAGGGCGACGTGCCGTGGGACGAGGTGATCGAGGCGTCGAAGGTCTGCGGCGCGGAGTGGGGAACCGTGGAGATCGACATCCCGCCCGGCGACCCGATCGAAGACGTCCGCAGGTCGGTCGAGTTCTTCGTATCGAAGGGCATTCCGCTCTGAACGGCTTCGATTTCGATGTCGCGGCCGCGGCCCGCCACCTTGTCGGATCGGGGCCCCGCCTGTCGTTCGACTCGAGACGGCCGGCGGGCGACCGAGACCCGAACGCCGTCTCGGGGAGCGCCCGGGACCCAGTCCGCTTCGCCCTGTCCTGCCCGGCGGCGGCCCCGGGAGGCGGACGAGAGGCGGTCTCGACGTTGGTCGATCCCGACGGGGTGCCCCCAGCTCGGGCACGACCTCGGGCCGACCCGCCACCCCCAGACCCTGCTCGACAACCTCCACCCCGTCGCGGCGGCCATGGCCTGGTCGGCGTGATCCCGGTTCGAGTCGCCGCGATCGCCCTCTCGCCGGAGGATGGCCCCGGCATGGAGACCGCGTCCGGGCGGCCGTGAGCCGCCGTCCGACGGCGGCCCGAGGGTTCCCGTCTCTTTCCGCCGCTCGGACCGGGGAGGGGCCCCTTGAACGACGCCGCTGCATGGTGCCGGGGGCGGGACTCGAACCCGCACGAGTGTTACCTCAACGGTTTTTGAGACCGCCGCGTCTACCGTTCCGCCACCCCGGCCGGGGTGCGGGCCAAGGATACCCCGGACCTTCGCCGACGGCAGAGGCGTCCCCGGCCGAGGACTCCGAAGGTCCACGGGTAGACTCCCGTACCTATGGATCTTCGGTCGACGCTGAACTTGCCCGACGCCGACTTCACCATCCCGATGAAGGCCGACCTGCCGCAGCGCGAGCCCGGAATCCTGGCGCGCTGGCAGGAGATCGGGCTGTACGAGCTGATCCAGCGGTCGCGGGCCGGCGCACCCGAATACATCCTCCACGACGGTCCGCCATATACGAACAGCCCCATTCATCTGGGCACGGCGATGAACAAGATCCTCAAGGACTTCGTCGTCAAGTTCCGGACGATGATGGGGTATCGCGCCCCCTTCGTTCCGGGCTACGACAACCACGGCCTTCCGATCGAGCAGGCCGTGATGCGCCAGTTCGCCGAGAGACAGGAGAACCCCGACCCGGTGACGTTCCGACGGGCGTGCCGGGCCCACGCCCAAAAGTACATCGACATCCAGTCCGAGCAGTTCCAGCGCCTGGCCGTTTTCGGCATGTGGGACCGGCCGTACACCACGATGGACTACCGGTACGAGGCCGAGATCGTCCGGGTGTTCAAGCGCCTGGTCCAAGAAGGGGTCGTCTACCGCGGACTGCGGCCCACCCTCTGGTCGCCGACGTCGCGGACCGCCCTCGCCGACACCGAGATCGTCTACCAGGACCACACGAGCCGCGCGATCTACGTCCGCTTTCCGTTGCGGCACGACAAGAACGGCTTCAGCGGCGGCCGCAAGAACCTGTACACCGTCATCTGGACGACGACGCCCTGGACGATTCCGGGCAATGTGGCGGTCGCCTTCCATCCGAACCTCGAATACGTGATCGTCGAAGTCGGCGACGAGCACTACGTCCTCTTGGGCGACCTGGTCGAGGCGACCGCCCAGAAGGTGGGTTGGACCGACTACCGGGTCGTCGAGACCTTGCTCGGGGTCAGCTTCGAGGGATCGACCTTCAGCCACCCGATCTACGACCGGGAATCGGTGGCCGTGCTCGCGGACTACATCACGACCGAAGACGGCACCGGCGTGGTCCACACCGCGCCCGGCCACGGTCGCGAAGACTTCATGACCGGCGCCAAATACGGCCTGCCCGTCCTCTGCCCGGTCGACGACCGAGGGGTCCTGACCGCCGAGGCCCCGGGTTTCGAGGGGGTCTTCTTCAAGGACGGCGACGTGCGAGTCGTGGAGAAGCTGCGGGAGACCGGAAACCTGCTCGCCGATTACGACTACTTCCACTCCTATCCCTATGCCGAGCGGGACGGCAAACCCGTCATCTTCCGGGCCACCGAGCAGTGGTTCGTCGGTCTCGACATCGGCGGTCTGCGGGAACGGATGCTCGAGCAGATCGACCGCGTCCGGTGGATTCCCGAAAACGGCCGCGCCCGCATCGAGGCCATGGTCCGAAATCGTCCCGACTGGTGCATCTCTCGCCAGCGACCCTGGGGGGTGGGAATCCCGGTTCTGTTCGGGGCCGAGTCGGGCGAACCGGTGCTGGACCCCGACATCATCGAGAACGTCGCTCAGAAGATCGAGGCGTTGGGTTCGGACTGCTGGTTCGACCTTCCCGCCGAGGCGTTTGTGCCCGAAGGGTACGCGCATCCGAAAACGGGCGAGACCGCGTTCCGGAAGGAGACCGACGTTCTCGACGTGTGGTTCGACAGCGGCGCGACCAGCCTCTGCGTGCTCGAGGGCAACGTCGAATCGCGGTGGAAGGAGCGCTGGCCGGCCGACCTCTACCTCGAAGGATCCGACCAGCACCGGGGTTGGTTCAACTCGTCGCTCGTCATCGCGACCGCGGTCAAAGGCGAAGCCCCGTACCGATCCGTCGTGACCCACGGCTTCATCGTCGACGAGTCGGGCCGCAAGATGTCGAAGCGCCTCGGAAACGTGATCGAGCCGATCGAGGCTTCGAGCAAGTATGGCGCCGACGTCTTGCGATACTGGGCGGCCAGCGTCGACTGGACGGACGACGCCCCGTGCGGCGACAACCTGCTCAAGCAGTTTGGCGAGAGCTACCGGCGAATCCGCAACACGATTCGTTTCCTCCTCGCCAACCTGTACGACGACGAGCCGGAGTACGACGCCGTCAGCTTGGACCTCGACCGCTGGGTGGTTGAGCAGACCGACCTGCTGGCCGCCGACGTCGTGAAGGCGTACGAGGCGTTCGACTTCGGGGCCGGACTGACCGCGATCCACAACTTCTGCGTCAACGAGCTGTCGGCGTTCTATCTCGACGCGATCAAGGACCGCATGTACTGCGACGGCAAGCGCTGGGACTCGCGGCGATCGGGTCAGGCGGCGTGCCGGTACGTGCTGGGGGTTCTCGTTCGGCTTCTCGCCCCGATCCTGCCCTTTACGGCGGAAGAGGTGTACGCCAAGATACCGATGAAGCCGGGTGCCCGCCTGGAGTCGGTGCACCTGGAAACGTTCATCGTGCCCGAGATC
>JBDNCL010000241.1:0-3932 GCA_046719655.1 Fimbriimonadaceae bacterium | reverse complement strand
TCAGGGTGCGCACCTGCCCCAGACTGACGGCCAGCGTGATGCAGAGCGCGTGGGCCGCGACGTGGTCGGCCACCCGGATCGCCCGTCGGTAGGACTCTTCGGGTGAACCTTCGAGAACGAAGTACACCATCGATCCGGGCGCAAAGTTGCCGTCGATGTCGCGCATCTGGGCCATGGCCAGCTCCTTCTGCGGGAAGCTGTCCAAACCGGGGTATCGAACGGCCCGCACCTTGGGATGGAGTTCGAGGAACTCGGCCACCCGCTGGGCGTTGGCTTGCTGCCGCTCCAGTCGAAGCGCCAGGGTCGGGATTCCAAAAGCCAGGATCTCCCAAGCCGCCTTCGGGTTCAGCGAACCGCCGAAGTCTTTGCGGAAGAGAAGCAGGTCGGTCTCCTTCGAGCGCGGGCCGATCACGGCGCCGCCCATGTCGACTCCGAAGCCCCCCAGGTTTTTGGTCAGGCTGTGGAGAACAAAGTCGACCCCCATCGGAATCGCGCGCTGGCAGAACGGGGTTGCGAACGTGTTGTCGAGGACGCTCACGATCGGGGAGTCGGCAGGTCGGGACTCGTTGGCCTCCCGCACCGCGCCGACGATGGCGCCGATGTCGAGCAGCCTCATGTTGGGGTTGCACGGCGTCTCGAAGTACACGACCCGGGTTTCGGGCCGAATCGCGTCGCGCAGGGCGGCTGGGTCGGACAGGTCGACGAAGTCGTGGTCGACCCCGAAACGGGTCAGCCAGCGCGTGATCAGGCTGTAGGTGCATCCGTACAGGGTCGGGTGGGCCACGAGGTGGTCGCCCTGCTTCAGATGGATGCCGAGCACGGCGCTCACAGCCGCCATGCCCGTGGCGAAGCACACCGCCGTCTCCCCCTTTTCGGCGAAGGCGAGCGTCTCTTCCAGCAGCCCCTGGCACGGTTCGTCGAGGCGGTCGTAGATGTAGATCGGCGGTGTCGTGGCGCGGTCCAGCTCGGGGTTGGCGAACTGTCGGAAGCCTCGGGCTCCCCGCTCGGCGCTCCGCATCCGAAACGCGGCCGAAGTCGTGATCGGCGGCACGATGTGGTCCTGAAAGTCCCACTTCTCGCTGCGGAACTTGCCGTGAATGAGAACGGAGCGGTCGCGGTACTTCGATTCCATCGGTTCTGGTCTCCTGCCGGGCGCCTTCGGCCGCGCGGCAACGTGCCTAACGAAGGGACGGTTGGCCGTTCGGCAACGGACCGCCTACGGGTATGGTCCATCAAAGAAGCGCCGTATGCACCCCCGAAACATCGTCATCGCCATCGACGGACCCGCCGGAGCGGGCAAGAGCACGGTCGCCAAGATCTTGGCGAGCCGGTTGGGTCTGCGCTACCTCGACACAGGGGCGATGTACCGTTGCTTCGCGCTGAAGGCGCATCGGGCCGGTCTGTCGGGGTTCGACGCGTCGGCGGCGGCCGCCCTGGGTCAGTCCATCTCGATCTCGTTCGGCGAGGGCGATCCCCAGCCCGTCTACCTCGACCTGGAAGACGTGACGTCCGCGATCCGGACTCCCGAAATCGGCCAGTTGGCGAGCGAGCTCAGCACCCACCTCGTCGTGCGCGTGGTCCTGGTCGAGCAGCAGAAGGCGATCGTCGCCCAAGGCGGCTACGTCCTCGAGGGCCGGGACGTGACCACGGTGGTCGCGCCCAACGCCGACGTCAAGGTTTTTCTGACCGCCAGCATCGAGGAGCGGGCGCGCCGCCGATGGCTCGAGATGCAGGGACGAGACGACCGCCGCCGACTCCAAGAGGTCGTGCTCGACGTCGTCGCCCGCGACCACCGAGACTACACGCGCGAGGAAAGCCCCCTGACCCTCGCCGAAGACGCCCACCTGATCGAGTCTTTCGGTCTGACGGCCGAAGAGGTGGCCGAGCGGATCATCGCCCTGGTTCCCGCCCGCTAGAGCGGGCGCCGCCCTCAAACGTCGAACTCGGCCACGACGAACGTGTGGTCCGAGGGTTTTTCGAGACCCCGCGGCCCGCGGTCGATCGTGCACGATCGACACCTGTCGGCCAGGGGCGGGGTCGCGTAGATGTGGTCGATCCGCCAGCCCAGGTTCCGTTCGAAAGACTTCGGGACGACAAATTCCCAGAACGTGTAGTGCCCCGGACCCTGCGTGTGTTTGCGGAAGCAGTCCACCCACCCCCAGTCGACGAGTTTGGCCAGCGCCGCGTGCTCGTCGGGATGGAACCCGACCTTGCCTCGGTGTCGGGCCGCGTCGAAGACGTCGTCGTCGGTCGGGGCGATGTTGATGTCCCCGAGCCAGACCGCCGGCCGGTCGGGAGAAAGGGTCGCCGAGACCATGTCCCCAAAGCGGGCCAGCCACCGGAGCTTATATTCGAACTTCTCCGATCCGACCGCCGTGCCGTTCGGCACGTACGTGTTGACGATCGGGACTCCGTCCACCTCGGCCGCGAGGATCCGGCAGTCGTCGGGCCACGCCGGGTCGCCGAACCCCATCCTCGTTCCCGAAATGGGCTGGCGGCTGACCAGCGCGACGCCGTTGTAGCTCTTCTGTCCGTGGACCGCCACGTTCCACCCCGCCTCTTCGAACGCGTCGCGGGGAAACTTGTCGTCCTCGCACTTGGTCTCCTGGATCGCCAGAACGTCGGGCTCGTTGTCGGCCAGCCAATCGAGAACGATCTCCAGTCGGGCCCGGATCGAATTGGCGTTGAACGTGGCGATCTTCATGGCGGCTTCAGTTTAACTCCGGAACCGACGGCTATCCTACTTCTATGGACAGTCGGGTGTTCGGTATGGCCGGGCGGATGTTGCTCGGGGTCTTTCTCATCGGTGCGTTAGCCCTGGCGGAGGCGGCGCCTCGGCGGTTGTCCGACTATCGCGCCCTGGTGGCGGCGCTGACGCAGGGGCGATCGGTCCGCGTCGTCGTCGACTACGCCAAGACCGCGGTCGCGGCGGAAGGCCGGGAGTCGCCGGGGCCGCCCGCGGTGGGAGGCATGAAGTTCGATCCGTGGGAGAAGTTCGGTCGCGGCCTGCTCGGGAACGACCGGGAGTACGTCGCCGCCTCCCACACTGTCCTCATCGGCCACCCGAGGCACGGACACGTCCTCAACTACGTCCGGGTGCGCGTGTACGAGGACGGGACGGTCGAGATTCTGGCCCGGTACCTGTCGCCGACGACGTACGAGGTGGTGATGGAGCAGGTGTACCGAGGCGCGATCAGTCGGGGGGCCGACGACCGGGCCGTGTCGATCTTCGCGCTGGAATGAGGGCCGGGACGAGCCGCTAGCGCCTCGCCGGTTCCCGCCTCCGGTCGAAGGACGCCACCCGCTCGCGCCTGGGCGAGAAGATCCGGAGCTGGAACGTCTGGACCGCGTTCGGATCGCGGCAGATTTCGGGCGGGAGCGCCGCGCTGACCACGTAGACGTCCTGCCGGTACTCGCCGAGGAACCCGGTCGGCGCGCCGAGCGGCTCGAATTCCGGCCGGACGGCGGAAGCGAACGGGAGCCACCGCCACCACGCGACGTTGGCGAACGATGCCGGGTCGTTCGAGAACAGGGTGCCGACGCGTTCGGCCGAAGGTTGGAGCCAGACCGCGGGCGGGTCGTCGGGGCCGGGCGACAGGTCGTCCAGCCTTCCGAACGGCCCCACCCGCTCCGGCAAACGGTCGCCGTCGAGCGTGACCAGAAACCGGAGAGGCTCCAAGTCGGTGGGATCGGCCGGTCCCTGGACTTCGCCGAACCAGTTGTGCCTGGGAAAGGCGCTCAGCCGCACCACGAACAGCAGTCGGCCTTCCGACTGGAAGGCGATCTCGCTCCATCGCCGCTCCAGCTCGCCCGGGGGCCACTTCTCCTTCGCCTCGTGGTAGCCGAGCCAACGGGCCGCCCACTCCGGAGAGAGCCAGAGCACGTCCTCGACCGTCTGCTGCAGGGGGCCGGCGGCCCAGCGGCCGACGCTC
>JBDNCL010000240.1:0-3961 GCA_046719655.1 Fimbriimonadaceae bacterium | reverse complement strand
ATGCTGGCGTCGATCGTCGCGCCGCCTCCGCGGTGTCCTTCCGCCCGCTTCCTCCTTCCGCCCGGTTTCGCGGCACCCCCGACGCCCCTCTTCGGGAGAACGCCCTCCTCCTCCAGCAAGGGAATCGCGGGAACAATCTGCCGCTGAAGCCCGAGCTCCTCTGGGTCGTTCCCGAGCGGCACGCCGACCCGTCGGGCGAAACACACGACCGGGATCGGTAGAGCGGCGGAGAGGCCGACCGCGACCGAGAAGAGCAGCGTCGCCCTCTCTAGCCGTCCGTTTCCGAACGCGCACCCGGAATCCCTGTCCCGGCTCTCCAAACCATAAAAGAAAGTTCGAAAAAACCTGCACACAACAGCCCGTTCACAGAAACGATCGTCATCAGCACAGGATACGGACACCGGGGCCGCGAACAACCAGCTTGGGAGGTTTCTGTGCTCGAGGCGACAATGGCGACGCCTGAAACTCGAGCCTCGGTCAGCCGATCGATCGACCGGCTTTTCGAGGCGATCCGCGCCGAGGGCTGCACGGTCTACGGACCCAAGCTCTCGGGGTCGGGGCCCAACCTAGGGGGGCGGACCGCGCGGAGCGTCGAGTTTTGCGGAGATCCGATTCCTGGCCGAACTCCAGGCCGGCGTGCGGTCGGAATGGTCTCCGGGGCGGGCCGACCTCCGGGACGATGCCGGCGGCTGCCTGTTGGGCATTCTGCTCGGCCCCGCGTCGGCCAAGAACCTCCTGTTTCCTCTCCGGCCCCACGCCGACGACGGTTTCGACATCCGGATCGCCGAAGTCGAGGCGGACGGCGAGCGCCGCTCCGTCCTTGAAGCCGGTTCGGCGGGAGAGGAGTCGCTGCTGGCCGAGACGGCCGACGGCCCGACTTCCCCCGCCGATCTCGATGCCCGCGCCTCCCAGAACCGCCGGGCCGAAGAGGCCGCGCCGGTTCTCTCTGTCCGAACCGAAGGAAGCGGTCTACCGCTCGGCCGAAGGTTCGGTCTGGTCGGAAATCGCGGAGTGGCGCCTGGCGTGCGGAAACTGCACTCTCGTCGGCCCGACTTGCTGCTGCCGCACGGTCGAAGGCGCGGCCGGAACCGTTCAGCGGCGACGCACGAGGAGTTCGGCCGCGTCCGCTCCCGGGATCGTCGCCGTCAGCCGACCCGACGCCGGCACCTCGACGTTTTCGACGTGCCGCCAGCGTCCCTCGACCCGGGCGATGAGGCGATGGCGACCCGGCTCGGCCGCAAACGACCAGTCCCCGCTGCCGGTCGGACGACCGACGATGGGAGCCGGGCGCCAGTCCGCGCCAAACCGAGGATGCGGCGCCTGTCCGTTCCGGGCCACGTCGTAGACGCCGGCGATCTCGTTCGGAAACACGTCGAGCACACCGCGGCTGAACCACCAGGCGTGGCCTTTGCTCCGGGTCTGGCGAACGAGTCGGACGTGCTTTTCGACCTCCTCTCTCGGCATGTCGGGCCCGTCTCCCACCAGTCGAATTCCGGCGATCATGTCGCGGTTTCGGTCGCCGATGTGGCCCACCTGCCGCATCCACTCCCGCTCGAAGGCGGAGAAGTTCATCCGGTAGACCTGCGGGATGTACTCGTCCCAGGTCGGGTTGTCGGTCCAGCGCGACCAGGCCGGCCAATCGATCAGATAGTTCTCGAGAGCCCAAGGATGCGGACCGGGCGACAGAGAGATGATGAAGTCGGGGCCCGCAAACTCGCGGATCTCGCGCACGAATCTCCGCGAGAACTCCTCGACCTTCTTCTGCCGCCACGCCATCCAGCGCGGATCGCGCGAGTCTTTCGGCGGCTCCTCGCCATCGTTCTCGGCCGCGTACAGTCGCCGGGTGAACTCGTCGTACCCCATGTCGATGTACGGCCAAACGATGCGGTCGTCGAGTTGGATGCCGTCCAGATCGTACTGGCGGATCGCGTCCTTCACGATCCCGATGAGCAGATCCTGGGCGTCGGGGTGGAGCGGGTTCAGCCACACGAAGCCGTTCTTGGCCACGTCGTTGCCCTCGATGTCGAGGCTCAGCCAGTCCCGACGCGCCCGCAGGGAGTTGTGGGTCCCCCGCTCGGCCGCCATGAATCCGTACTCGAACCAGGCGATGTAGATCAACTGGTTCCGGTGGGCGTGGATCAGGGTTTCCTCGAGAAGATCGCGCTGGACGACTTCGCCCGGCGAGGGGTTGATCCGCATCGGGACGCCGACCGCCCGTTCCATGGTCGGCGACGGGAACTGGGTGTATCCGTTCTTCCACACCTCGACATAGACCGTGTTCAGCCCCATCTCCCTCAGCCGGCGCATCGTGGCCTCGGTCCGGGCCGGCGAGCTGATCGCGTTGTTGGCCGTCGTCGTCAGCCAGGTTCCGCGCACCTCGGGCGGGGCGAGGCGTCCGGCCGACTCGGGCGCCTCCGCCGTCTCGGGCTCGACCGGGGGCGCCGAGAGCTCGGGAGTGGCGGTTACGGTGCCGGCGAGGGCCATGGCGGCGATCAGCATGGTCGAGATCATACTTGCGGTCCAACGTCCGCCGGGTGGGCGTCGTTCCATCCAACCCGCGGCATGGGGAACGTTGTGGGTACCCTGAGCCGGTCCGACGCCCGAACGGTCGAGCCCGAACCCCATGAGTCGTCCCACCCCCATGGCCTTTGGGCGCTACGATTTCGCGGCCTACCAGAGCTTCGTCGCCTACGCGGGCGCCTCGGTCGTCATTCCGGTCGCCCTCGTCGCGCTGTCCCGCGACCTCGGCTTCAGCCTCGAAGAAGGGGGGATGTCGTCGGGCGGGGCGCTCCAACTGGGCCGGACGCTGCTCATGTGCATCGCCATGGTTCTGGGCGGCTTCGTGGCGGGCCGTTGGGGCAAGCGTCGCTCGATGGGCGTTTCGGTGGCCCTCATGGGGCTCGGCGTTCTGCTCGCCTCGGTCGCCCCGATGTACGGCGTCCTGTTCCTCGCGTTGATGATCGCCGGACTGGGAGAGGGCGTGCTCGAAGGTCTCCTGACCCCGTTCGTTCGCGACCTGCACCCGAAAGAACCGGGCCGATACATCAATTTCACCCACTCGTTCTGGTCGGTGGGCGTTCTGCTCACCGTTCTGGTTTCGGGCACCCTGATCTCGGCCGGCGTGTCCTGGCGCCTCGTGGTCGCCGGCGTCGGGATGCTCGCGTTCGCCGCCGCCCTCGCGCTTCTTCTGCCCGAAAAGAAGGGCCGCGAGTATCCGGAGCATCCGGAGCCGATCCACTGGCGCACGACCTGGGAGCACGCCAGGCAGATCGCCCGCATCCCTCGATTCTGGGTCTTCTTCGCCGCCATGTTCGTCGCCGGGGGCGGCGAGTTCGGTCTGACCTTTTGGGTGGCGAGCTACATCCAGCTCAACTTCGTCGACGCGGCGTGGGCCGGCGGCGTCGGAACCGCGCACTTTGCCGGCGGGATGATCGTCGGGCGGATCGGGGGCGGCTACATCGTCCGCCAGCATCAGCTCAGGCCCCTCGTGGTCGGCTCGGCGGTCGCGGGAACGGTCGTCACCCTCTCCATCCCGTGGATCGCCCGTCTGGAGATTCTGTTCTTCGTTCTCTTCCTCGCCGGCCTCGCCTCCGCGCCGTACTGGCCGAGCGTGCAGAGCTACAGCGCCGACCGGATGCCCAGGAGCGACACCACGATGCTCTTGATCCTGCTCTCGTGCGCGGGCGTCCCCGGTTGCGGCATCCTGACCTGGGCCATGGGGATGGTCGGCGACTTCGCCGGCCTGCGGGTCGCCTTCTACCTCGTCCCCGCGTGCTACCTTTTTCTCGCGATCCTCATCGCATGGGAGGGGCGGCGCCCGGCCGAAGTCTGATTCCCAGGTTCGCCGACCCCGGAACCAGCCGAATCGGGACACATTTCCATACCGTCCTATCCCGAACCGGTCGGGCAGTACCTATTGCCAGGTTTCCCAGTTCCGAATCGTTTGGCGGAAAAATTAGCG
>JBDNCL010000024.1:0-19318 GCA_046719655.1 Fimbriimonadaceae bacterium | reverse complement strand
GTCACCCCGCCCTCGGCGAGGTGGGCGCACCCGCAAAGTCAAGGGCGTCGACTCGGGCCCCGCTCGCCTTCTCGAACGACGCCTGCAACTCCTCGAGCTCCCCGACCGAGTATGTTCGCCAACGACGGGCAACGTTGCCCTGGTCGATCTGGACGATCGAGGGGCTTCGCTGAACCTCGTAAGCCTTCACCAGAGTCTTGTCCGGGTCCAGCAATACGACGAATGGCGGGTTGAACTGCTTCCTGAAGGCCTCGAATCGAGCCCGGTCGCCGTTGAACACGCCGACGAAGCTGACCTTGTCCTTGTACGCCGAATACAGGCGATTGTAGAAGGGAATCGCCTGGTTGTTGACGGGGCAACCGTCCTTGATGAAATACAAGTAGGTGGTCCCGTCGAGCTTCTGCAGGCTCTCCAGCGTGTGCGTCTTGCCGTCGCTGCCCGGCAACGAAAAGGTCGGGGCTTTCGCTCCGACTCTCGAGGCCGTTTGAGCGTCCGCATCCCTCGGCGGGAGAGAGAGGACGCCGCATCCGACGGCGGCAAGAACACCCGCGGCGAGCGCTGCGCGTGTGATTGTGCTCATCGCAATCGAACATACCGTCCAAACCGGCGAAGGGTTCGGCTGGGGGGCACCTTTCCACGAAATTTTCCGAAATCCGGCCGGCGGCGTCAGATTCTCACGAGCCGGACCGCCATGTCTTCGCGACCGGGCATGGCGAAGGATGCCCTTCCGGAGAACGCCCCCTCGACCGGCGCGATCGTCATGTTCCAGGCGTCGATCAACTCGATCCGGTACGGGTGCGAGTTCGGGATCTCGTAGTGCATGATGCCGGGAGTTCGATGCCCGAAGAAGGTCACGAACACCTCGTCGCCTTTGCTCACGCCGGTCTGATCCCAGTTCCATCGGAACGGGGCCCACCCTAGGTTCGGACCGTCTTCCGCGATCTTTCTGAGGAAGGCGATCCGATCGGGCGATTCGCCGTGCAGAACGCCTCCCTTGCTCCACCACAAGACGTCGTCCGGATGCAGGTAGGTCTCTCCGTGCCCGACGTGGCCTCCGTTCGTGAAGCCCTCCCAAAACGCGCGGACCATCCGCCGGGCCGAAATGTTGCCCCACCCGTGGTGGATGTTCCCTTCGTAGCCGCACTCGTCGAAGACGACCGGCTTGCGGTAACGCTCGCGGACGGTCCGCGCCTGGGCGGGGTCGTGGTTTTGGATGCTGGCGTGCGTAACCCACGGCTTGGCGTGGTCGTACCATTCGACGCAGTTGTGGATCCCCCGCAATCGTTGATGCGGATCTGCGGACTGGACAAGCCGGAATACCTCGTCCCAATACGCCGTCGGCTTGTTCATGAGGTCGTACTCGTTCGCGAGCGACCACCAGACGTTCCGATACGCCGAGATCCGGGCGATCAGGTAGCGCAGGTAGGCGTAATCGACCTCGACCGGCATGGTCGCGTACCCCCAGCGGTCGTAGGGGTGGAACAGGATGACGTCGGCCTCGATCCCCAAATCGAGCAGCTGCGCCACCCGTCTCTCGAAATGCCGGAAAAACTCCGGGTTGAAGCGGTCGAAGTCCCACGAACCGTCCGCCTTCTTCTCAAAGGCGTGCCGCTCGGGCTCGTTCTTGTTGAAGTCGTAATCTTTCGGAAAAACGCACATGCGCACCTTGTTGAAGGGGGCGCCGGCGAGGGTGGCGAGGGTCCGCTCTTCCAGCGCGTCGCCCTGGTGCGTCCACGCATAGCACGTCGTCCCGAACGAGAGGTGCTGCTTCCCGTCCGCATGCACCAGGTACGGCCCGTCTGCGCCGACCGGACCGTGGTTCCCCTGTTGCGGGGGTGTGCACGCGAACTCCCGGACAACCCCGTCCAAGTCCGAATGGCTCCCGAACGTACGGACCGTCCACTCTCCGACGGCGTCCGGCGAGAATCGGACCGTGTAGCGGCCTTCGCCGTCGTAGAAGCCGTCGACGGCGATGCGCCGTTGTCCGAACGCGAACTCGGCGCCGAAACTCTGTTCGACGAACGGGTTTCCGGTCGCGGGCCCGCGCAGAGTGAGTTCGTAGACGCCCCACCGTTCGATCTTCTGCATGTCTGTCTCCTACCTCGGCGACGGCGGGTTGGGCTCGGGACGGGTCAGACCTACCGCGGTCTGCACCGCCTCCAACCACCCGTGCCGCAACTCGTCCGACCTTTCGTTCCTCATCGGGGGTGCGACCCCCTCGACGCCCCATGGCGGCAAATCGGTGGTCGACCTGGACGGGGTCAAGCCGAGGATTTCGGCCGACCCCGCACCCGGCGACGACGCGTCGGCGTCCTCCTCGAGGACCAGAGGCACGGCGCACCCGTCGGCGAAAATCTGCATCCGCCAGGCGGCGCCGGCGGCCCCTCCGTCGGCCGGTCCGCGACCAGCCCGAGCCGGTCTCGACGCCGAGTGAGCACGGCCGCCGACGTGTCGGTGATCCCTTCGGGAGCGTCGGCGGGTTGTCCGCGAAGCGACTGCGCGGCGGATGCGACGGCTGGTCCTTCGGTCGAGGTGATCCGGGAAGAAGTCGCGGTTGCCGAAGACCACGCCCATCCCCATCGAGCGGTCCACTTGGTGAGTATACGGGTAGAAACCGTCGGCCTTTGAGCAGGAAATTTCGTTTGCCTCTCGTATCCTAAGGGTGTGAACCGGTTCGATCCTTCGCGGCCCGAATTTACGCCCTACGGTTTGACGTGCGAAAAGTGGGAGCCGGCGCGAATGGCCCGTTCCGACCGTCACGACGAGCTGGAGCTCAACCTCCTGGTTCACGGCTCCCTGACCTATCTGCTCGGGGGGCGCAGAGCGACGATTTCGGCGGGCCAGCTCGCGATCTTCTGGGCGGCGACTCCCCATCAGATCATCGACTTCGACGGGCAGGAGCCGTACTACGTGGTGACGGTTCCTTTCCCCTGGTTTCTCCAGCAGCGGCTTCCGACCGCGTTCGTCCGCCAGATTCTCCAGGGCCAGCTGGTCGCTCTGCCCAGCCGCGGTTTGGAGGACGTTCAGGCGATGGAGCGCTGGATCGACGACCTGGCGGGAAGCGACAACGAGCTTCGCGGCCTCGCCCTGCTGGAGATTCGGGCCCGGCTGCACCGAGCCGCCCTTCAGGCCGCGTCCGCTTCGCCGTGGGTCGAGCAGAGCGACACCGGCCTGCGGCACGCGGAAGCGATGGCGATGTTCGTGGCCCAGAACTACCGACGGCCTTTGACCGTGCCCGAAATCGCCGAGTCCGCCGGTCTTCACCCGAACTACGCGATGGCCCTTTTCCGGCGGCAGTTTGGGACGACGCTCGCCAACTACCTGACGCAGCACCGCGTCTTTCACGCCCAGCGCCTGCTCGTCTCGACCGACACTCCGGTCTCCCAGGTCGCCCTGGAATCGGGCTTTGGGTCGGTGAGCCGGTTCAACGCCGCGTTCCGCCAGATCTGCGGCGTCACGCCGCGGGCCTTCCGCGAGCGTCACGCGGCGTAACGTTGTTCGATACAGGATCCGACGCGATCTTTTTCGGGAGGGGACCGGGTCGATGCGATCTAGTACAGTTACGGGCGTGGGAAAGTGGTTCGCCGTTCTGGCCGTCGTCCCCTGGACTCTCGTGATGTGCGCCAGCTCCGGTGTCGAACGGACGGGAGCGGAAGGCGCAGCCGCGCCGGCGGTTCCGGCAGTCGCCGCTCTGAGTGCGGCCCAGACCCGCACGAACATCACCAACCTCTATATCGAGGCGTGCGCCAAGTGTCACGGACAGCGCGGCGAGGGGGGTGGCGGCGGGACTCGCACCCTCCTCACGCCCGAACTCTTCGACCAGGAGCACGACCGGCGGTTTTTCGACGCGATCAAGAACGGCGTCCCCGAAATGGGGATGGAGGCTTACGGCGAAACCCTGTCGCCCGAGGTGATCTGGGGCCTCGTCGTCCACATCCGCGAGCTGCAGGCCCGGGCCCGGAGAGAACAGACGGGGTCGGTGCCCGCCGTCGACGGCGTGTACACCACGAAGCGGCACGCGTATCGAATCGAGACGGTCGTCGATTCGGGACTGGAGACGCCGTGGGGGATCGACTGGCTTCCGGACGGCCGCATGCTCGTCACCAACCGCCCCGGCTATATGCTCGTGGTTCGGAACGGCCAGGTGGAAGGCCGAGTCGAAGACATGCCGGCCAACATCGAGATCGGCCAGGGCGGGCTGATGGATGTGGCCGTCCATCCCGACTACGCCCGCAACGGTTGGATCTATCTGGCCGTCAACGATCCGTCGGAGAACCGCAACCGGGCCGGCATCACCAAGATCGTTCGGGGCAAACTCCGCTTCGACGGCGGGCGCATTCGCTGGACCGATCAGCAGACCATCTTCCAGTGCGACCCCCGGGACTACACGGGAGCCGGCGTCCACTTCGGCGCCCGGATCGTGTTCGACGGGAAAGGGAACATCTTCTTCCCGATCGGAGACCGGGGGAACCAGAATCTGGCCCAAGACCTCCGGCGTCCGAACGGCAAGACGTTTCGCGTTCGGGAGGACGGCACGATCCCGCCTGACAACCCGTTCGTCGGTCGGACCATCGAGGGCGAGAAGGCGCTGGACGCGGTCTGGAGCTACGGCCACCGGAACCCGCAAGGTCTTGTCTTCGATCTCGAAGGCAACCTCTGGAACACCGAACACGGCCCCCGCGGCGGCGACGAGCTGAACCTCATCCAGCGCGGGGCCAACTACGGGTGGCCGATCGTGGCGTTCTCGATCAACTACAACGACTCTCCGTTCGCCACTCCCTGGCCGAAGGACGGCCAAGACTTGGCGATGCCGGTCTATCGGTGGCTACCGTCGATCGGGGCGTGCGGGCTCGCGGTGGTCAAGGGCCCGATGTTCTCCCGCTGGCGGGGCGATCTTTTGGCCGGCGGGCTGAGCGGTGCCAACATCGACCGGATTCGGGTCGCGAACGGCAAGATGGTGGAGCGAGAGGAGATCTTTCACGGACACGGTCGCGTCCGCGACGTGAAGGTCCACCGAGACGGTTCGATCTACGTCGCCCTCAACGGTCCCGACAAGATCGTCCGGATCGTGGAAGTCCGCTAGGCGCGGAGTCGCGGAAACGAAGGGGCCCGGGGGTCGATCCCCTCGGGCCGTTCCTCTTCCGGCCGGTCCCGTTCAAACCTGCTGGGTGATTCGGAGACCGATCTCGGTCCACTGCTCGGGGTCGATCGGACCCGGCGCCCCCATCATCGGGTCGACCCCTTGCGCGATTTTCGGGAACGCGATGACCTCGCGGATGTTCTCTTCGCCCAGCAAGATCATGATGAGACGGTCGATCCCCGGCGCGATGCCCCCGTGAGGCGGGGCGCCGTAGCGGAACGCCTCAAGCATGTGGCCGAACCTCTCCTGCTGGATCTCTTCCGAAATCCCGAGAAGGGAAAAAACCTTGGCCTGAACGTCCGGGCGGTGGATTCGGATCGAGCCAGAAGCCCACTCCAAACCGTTGCAGACGACGTCGTAGCAGTCGGCGCGCACCTTGCCGGGGTCCTCGTCGAGCAGGGGCAGGTCCTCGTGCTTGGGCGACGTGAACGGATGGTGCGAAGGCGACCAGCGCCCGTGTTCCGGGTCCCATTCCACCAACGGAAAGTCGAGAACCCAGCCAAAGACCAGTTTGCGGGGATCGCGCAGGCCGCACCGATCGCCGATCTCCCGTCGGAGTCTGGCGAGCGGGCTGTGGCTGGCCGGATAGGCATCGGCGACGAAGCAGAGAAGGTCGCCCTCGACTGCCCCGGCGGTTTCAACGATGGCCTGAAGCTCTCGGGGCGCGAAAAACTTGACGATGGACCCGCGGACGGGCAGACCGTTTGGGAGCCGGACCGCTCCTTCGCCGTCGGCGACGGAGAAGCTCGCCATCCCCTTGGCGCCGAACTCCTTGGCCACGCTCTCGAGGTGCCCGACGTCCTTGCGCGACAGTTTGGCTCCGCCCGGATACCGCAGACCGCGAACGCAGCCGCCCATTTCGACCGCCGCCTTGAAGACGCCGAAGCCCGAATCGCGGACGTGCTCGGTGACGTCGAAAACCTTGAGGTCGAATCTCAGATCGGGCTTGTCGGACGCATAGTCGCGTATCGCCTCGGCGTGCGTGAGGCGAAAGAACGGGCCGACCGGGTCCTTGTCCAGGTCGAACTTCTCGATGAGCTCGTTGCACACGCTGATCGTCAAGCCTTCGGCCAGCTCGAGAATGTCCTCTTGGGTCACGAACGACATCTCGAGGTCGAGCTGGGTGAACTCGGGCTGACGGTCGGCCCGCTGGCTCTCGTCGCGGAAGCACTTGGCGATCTGGTAGTAGCGCTCGCAACCGGCGACCATCAGCAGCTGCTTGTACTGCTGGGGGCTCTGCGGCAAGGCGTAGAAGAGCCCCGGCTCGATGCGGTACGGAACCAGGTAGTCGCGCGCGCCCTCGGGAGTCGATCGGGTGATGATCGGGGTCTCGATCTCGAGGAATCCCCGTTCGTCGAGATACTTGCGGATGAGCTTGACCGCCTCCGCCCTCAGAGCCAGGTTCCGGTACATGGTCGGACGCCGGAGGTCGAGGTAGCGATACTTGATCCGCAGCTCCTCGTTCACGTTGCGCATCTGCTCCTCGTCGCTCACCGGGAACGGAAGCGGCTTGGCCGGGCCGAGGACCGTGTATTTGGAGACCGCGATCTCGACGTCGCCGGTCGCCATCTTCGGATTGCGGGTCTCCGGGGACCGAAGCCGGACCGTACCCGTGACGCTGAGGCAGCATTCGTTGCGGATGTCGCCGAGTTCGGCGTTGCTCTGCGGATCGATCACCAACTGCACGATGCCGGTGCGGTCTCGCATGTCGATGAACAGGACGCCGCCGAGGTCGCGGACGCGGTGCGCCCAGCCGTTGAGATGAACCGTTTGCCCGGCGTGGTCCGGGCGCAGGGCGCCGCAGTCGAACGTGCGTTTGACGAAGCTCATTGGGGTTCGGAAGCTTACCTGCCGACCCGCGTTTGCCTTGGGATGCCCGGATTCCCGGAAGGCGCCGGACCGGCGCCTCCGCTCAAACGAGAAAGATCCGGCGGAGCCGTGCCGCCGGATCGCCGTCCGGAAAGGACGATCAGAGGACGCAGACCCGAGACAGGATCCGCTGGAGTCGGGAGCCGGTCTCGCGGGTTTCCCCTTCGGTCTGCCGGGACGCTTCTTGGGTCGACTCTTCCAGGCTCGCCAGGCAGTCCCAACCGAACGCCCAGGCTCCGATCCACGAACCGACGTCGGGCGTGCGGGCGGGGCCCAGCGTTCGAAGCGAGAATTGACCGTGCACGCGGTCCAGTTGAGTCTCCTCCATGCTGTTGATCGGCTTGTTGGTCATCATCCACCTCCGTGGCGGGTCGGGCAGACGGTGCGCGCCGGGGCGGGCATTCCCGGCCGGCCCTCGGTCGCGTCGACCGTCTGAATTTTCGAGTGGTCTCTCCTGCCGTTGTTCGAGGAACCGCGATCCGCTGCGGCGGCCGCGCTCTCGAGGGCGGCCGGATGCCGACGGACCTCTTGTCTGAGGTGCTCGGACGTCGAGCGTCGGTGCCTGGGCAACGGATGTCGCGGCGAACGAAATCGTGTCGGCGATCGGTACCGGTTCCCGCTTCGCCGGGCTTCGGCGGGCGAGCTTTCGGGCTCGGCTACGAGCCGAAGCGGAGGCGGCGGGAGTCAGGGATGGGGATCATCTTCGGTTTGGCCTCCAATTTCTGTTCGATGATCTCGAACGTTTCGATTATGATCGGTGCCGGCCTTCGTTTTCCCGCAGCTGAGGCTTTGGCCCGGGGGTGCCGGGTCGACACGGTCTTGACGACGGCGCCGCTGGGGCGGCAACCTGAACTCAGATATGGCTTCTGCGCTCCTCGCCGCCCTCGTCGTCGCTTCTGGGGTCGTCCACCCGCAGCCGGAGTCGGGGTTGCCGGCCCTGGCCACCGAGCCGTCGATCCGGGGGAACGCTCTGGCCTTCGTCTGCGAAGGCGATGTTTGGATCGCCGACATCGCGGCCGGAACCGCCCAGCGCCTGACCCGGCACGAGGGCACCGAGAGCAGTCCGAAACTGTCGCCCGACGGCAGCCGGGTGGCCTTCACCGGGGAGTACGACGGAGCCCGCGAGGTCTACGCGATGCCGGTTCGGGGAGGCGCGCCCAAACGACTGACCTACCGGTACGAGGGCTCGGAGGTGTTGGGGTGGTCTCCCGACGGGGCGTACGTTTACTTTCGAAGCGGCCAGATCCCGCGCCCGTTCCAGCTCTACCGAGTCGCGGCGTCGGGAGGTTTCCCAGAAAAGCTGCCCTTCGAGTTTCTGTCGCACGCCGACGCCGCCCCCGACGGCCGGCGGTTGGTCTTCACCCGGTTCCCGCGGAGCGGCCACGCCTGGTTCCGCTACGAGGGAGGGATGCGGAATTCGATCTGGGTCGCCGATCTCCCCAGCCTGAGATTCCAGGAGGTCGCAGCGGGCGAGGGAAGCTGCGAATACCCGCAATGGGCCGGGAACCGACTGCTCTTTGCCGTCGATCTCGGCGGGAAGTTCGCCATCCAGAGCGTCGACGAGCGGGGGCGAGACCGCCGAACGCTCGTCGGGCCTTCGGACGAGGAGATCCGTTTTCTGGATACCGACGGCGATTGGCTGGTCTACAACCGGGGTCTCGCGATCGAGAGGGTGCGCATGTCCGGCGGCCCGCCGGAAACGATCCGGCTGAACCTCGTTTCCGACCGCATGCACACCCGTCCGTTCCGGGTCGATGCGGCCGACTTCGTGCAGGGCTCCCGAATCGGACCGACCGGACGCCGGGTCCTCGTCGTCAGCCGCGGCCAAGTCCTGAGCCTCCCGGTCGGCGAGGGTGCGGCGCGGGTTCTGCTCGCCAAGCCCGGCGTCCGCTACAGTCTGGCCGAGTGGTCGCCCAACGGGGAACGTCTGGCCTTCGTGTCGGACGAGTCGGGCGAGCAGCAGCTCTATGTCGCCCGCGCCGACGGTTCGGAACCCCTGGCGGTCACGGACGGGCGAGACCGCCAGCTGATCGACCTCCGATGGTCCCGAGACGGGCGCTGGATCGCCCTGACCGACAGCACCACCCAAACTTGGATTGTGGACCCGGCCGGGATCGTACCGCCGCGGGCGATCGGTCGGCGGATGTGGTTTCGGGGGCCCGATTTCGACTTTTCGCCCGACGGTCGTTGGGTCGTCGTGGCTCAGATGGACACCGTCCGGAGGATGGAGACCCTGATTCTCCACGAGATCGCGACCGGTCGCCGAATCCCTCTCGGCCCGTCGATGACGTCCGACTTCTCGCCTCGGTTCAGCGCGGACGGCCAGTGGCTCGCGTTTGCGTCGGTCCGCCGGGTCGTGTCGTCTCGGGACCGGCTTCTCAACAACTTCTCGACCTCGTTTCCCGTCCGCATCTGCCTCCTGCCTTTGAGAGAAGATGTGCCCTCGCCCTTCGCGATCGAGGATCCGACCGAATCTGGCCGGCCGGAACGGGCCGGCGACGCCCCGTCCGACGGCTCGATCCAGGTCGAAGGGCTGTACGATCGCCTCATCGAGTTGCCTCTGCCGCCCGGCGACTACGGCAACCCGCACGTTTTGGGCGACCGGGTGGTCTTTCAGAACGGCCCCAACGTCTCGGCGTACGATCTGAAGACGAAGAGCCTGGCCACGATCACGGCCGGGAGCCGGTTCGAGGTGTCCGCCGACGGCAAGAAGCTCCTGATCTCGGGGGGCAGTCCGGCCAACCTGCGTGTGGTGGACGCGGACGGCACGAACGTTCCCGCCGAGTCCGGCCGAGTGTCGTTCGGGGCCCTGACTCTGGCGATCGACCCGGTGGCCGAGTGGCGGCAGATCTACTGGGAGGCATGGAGGCTGACGCGGGACTACTTCTACGTCGCCAACCTTCACGGCGCGAACTGGAAGGCGATCGGCGACAAGTACGCCGCCTACCTCCCCCAGGTGCGGTCGCGAGACGAGGTGGACCAGTTGATCCGCTGGACTCAGGCCGAGCTGGCCATCTCGCACAGCTTTTTGACGCCGGGGGCGACGCGAAGCCTCCACCGCAACGTGCCCGGCGCGTTCCTCGGGATCGACGTCCAACCTCACGCGAGCGGCTACTACCAGATCGCGCGCGTTCTCCGGGGCGAGGGGATGAGGCCCGGGGAGCACTCGCCGTTGGCGGCCCACGGATCCCGAGTTGCGGACGGGGAGTTTCTGATTTCGGTGGCCGGCGTACCGGCTCGAGTCGGCGCCGACTTCATGGCCGGCATCGCGGGCCGAGCCGGGGAGATCGTGGAGGTCGAGGTCAACTCGAAACCGTCTCCCGAGGGAGCGCGCAAGGTGTTCGTCCGACCGGTGCCGAGCGAGGTTCGGATGCGCGTCGTCGATTGGATGCTGCGGAACCGCGAGTACGTCTCTCGCGCGAGCCAAGGGCGAATCGGATACGTGTTCATGCGCGCCATGATGCCGCCCGATTTCGACGACTTTGTCCGCCAGTACTTCCCCCAACGCAATCGAGAGGGCCTCATCGTGGACGTGCGGTTCAATTCGGGAGGTCTGATTTCCGACTCCGTGGCGCGGATCCTCGCCCAGCGTCCCCTGATGCTCTGGAATCAGCGCGAGCTCGAGGGGTACTGGACGCGCCAGTGGGATCACTTCCCCGGACCGATGGTGTGCCTGATGAACGAATTCAGCTACTCCAACGGAGAGGAGTTTCCGTGGCAGTTTCGGGAGATGAAGCTGGGTCCGGTGATCGGACGTCGGTCTCGCGGAGGCGAGGTCGGATCCGACCCCGGCTGGCCTCTGGTCGACGGCGGCGTCATCAGCGTCCCCAATTACGGCGCCTGGACTCCCGAGGACGGCTGGATCATCGAAGGGCCCGGCGTCCAGCCGGACATCGACGTGCCCAGCGACCCGAACGCCTTCGCCCGCGGCCGAGACCCGCAGCTCGACGCGGCCGTGGCCCATCTTCTCCGGGAGCTGGCGCGCCGTCCGGTCGTTCGTCCGACCGTGCCGCCCGACCCGGTCCGGGCGCGGCCGGTCCGACCGTGACGGGGGCGGAAAACGGCACAATCCGGCCGGGGTCGGTGTGGAGACGCAAGGTATCCTTTCGTCGCTCCATGAAGCTGCACGAGTACCAGTCCCGCGACCTCTTGGCCCGCTTCGGCGTGCCCGTTCCCGGCGGCCGAGTGGCCGTCACGCCCGAGGAGGCGCGAGCCGCCGCCGAGTCCATTCCGGGCCTGAAGGTCGTGAAGGCGCAGGTCTTGATGGGCGGCCGCGGCAAGGCGGGCGGCATCAAGCTGTCGGAGAGCGCGGAAGAGATCGAGGCGTTCGCCCGCGAGATCATCGGCAAGCGGCTCGTGAGCGTTCAAAACCCCAAGGGGCTCGTCGTCGGCAAACTGCTCGTCGCCCAGGCGGTCGATATCGCCGAGGAGTACTACGCCGCCGTCTTGACCGACCGCGATCGGCAGCAGAATGTCGTCATGCTCTCGATCCGGGGCGGCATGGACATCGAGCAGGTCGCCGAAGAGGATCCGGACGCGATCGTGAAGATCTACATCGATCCTGCCTGGGGTCTGCGCCCGTTCGAAGTCCGCCAGGGCCTGCGGCGGGCCGGGTTCCCGACCGAGGTCCATGCCAGGATGACCGACTTGGTCCTGAAGCTCGCCAAGGTCTTCGTCGAGATGGACGCCGAGCTCGTCGAGATCAACCCGGTTGCCCGGACCCCCGACGGGCAGATCGTCGCCGCCGACGCCAAGGTCGTGCTCGACGACAACGCCCTCTACCGGCACCCCGAATTCCAGTCCGCGGCCGACGACAGCGCGGAAGACGACATCGAGGCCGAGGCCGCGCGACGCGGCATCGCCTATGTGCGGCTCGACGGCAACGTCGGCATCATCGGAAACGGGGCCGGACTCGTCATGTGCTCCATGGACGAGGTTAAGGCGGCCGGCGGAGCCCCGGCGAACTTCCTCGACATCGGCGGCGGAGCCCAGGCGGAGAAGGTCAAGAACAGCGTCGAACTCGTTCTGATGGCACCCGAGGTCAAGGGTCTCCTGATCAACATTTTCGGAGGCATCACCCGTTGCGACGAAGTGGCGCGCGGCCTGTTGGCCGCTTTCGAGCAGCTCGACGTCGACATCCCGGTCGTCGCCCGAATCGAAGGAACCGCGGCCGAGGAGGGACGCAAGATCCTCGAAGGCTCGCGGATCGTTCCGGCTTCCGGCATGCAGGAGGCGGCCCAAAAGATCGTCGCCCTGACCCGCTGACCCGGGCGAACGGAGGGAGTTGGAGGCACATCGAAGACCTCGAGAGCCCGAAACGCCTCTGATTTCGATGTCGTTCGGATCGTCGTGGGGTGTTTGCCAGACTTGGCGTTTCCCGAACCGCGTCCCACGATGAATGTGCCTGCGGGAGTGGGCGCGGTGCGCGGAACGGGCTGTTCCCGTCGACCGCGATTCGGCACCGGACCTTCACTCCGAAGCGAGGAGCGGAACGGTGGTTGTGGTGTTTGTCTGCCAGTGTTGTGGTCGTCGTTGCGAGTGCGATTCGAAAGACCATCCGGTGGCGAGTCTGTGGACGAAGCAGTTGGACGTTCAGGTCTGTGACGACTGCATGGCGCGGAGACTCGGTATAGAGGAGCATCTCGCCGCCGTCGGGTCGGCCGCCGGAGGGGAAGCGCCCTGCGCGCCGCCGATCCGGTCCGAGTCCCTTCGCCCGACGCCGGTTCGGTGAAAACCGACCGTGGAATCGGCGCGCGAGTACGGATAGAATAGAGGGGCTGGAGGTTCTGCCCATGTCGCCGGTTCCGCCCCTTCCCGAACTCGACGAGCCCTTCGTCCTCGCTCCGGAGCTGATCGATGCCTACCGCCGCGACGGTTGGGTGACCGTCCGCGGGCTTTGCTCCGAGGATGAGATCCGGGCCTACCGCGATGCCGTTTTCGATGCGGCGATGCGCCACAACCGCGAAACCCGCCCGTTGGAAGAGCGCGATACCTACGGGAAGGCGTTCCTTCAGGTCATGAATCTCTGGCGGGTCGACACCCGAGTCCGCTCTTTCGTCCTCGCGAAGAGGTTCGCCCACGTCGCCGCCCAGTTGATGGGCGCGGCCGGGGTACGCCTCTACCACGATCAGGCGCTCTTCAAAGAGCCGGGCGGCGGTCATACGCCCTGGCATCAGGACCAGTTCTACTGGCCTCTCCGGACCGACGCCTCGCTGACGATGTGGATGCCGATGGTGGATGTGGACGAGACGATGGGCTCGATGAGTTTTGCGTGCGGTTCGCACCGAGACGGATGGGTTCCGATCGACGACCAGATCTCCGACACGTCCGAAGCGTTCTTCGACCAGTACGTCGCCTCCAAAGGGTTCCAACTCGGATCGGCCGGGGCGATGCGGGCCGGAGACGCCACATTCCACAACGGCTGGACGCTCCACCGCGCTCCCGGCAACGTCACCGACCGGGTGAGGGAGGTCATGACGATCATCTACTACCCAGACGGAACGCGGATCGCGGAGCCGCGGAACGAGTTTCAGAAGGCCGACCACGAGGCGTGGCTGGGCGGCCTGCCGGTGGGTGGCCCGGCCGACAGCCCTCTGAACCCGCGTCTGTGGCCGTAAAGTCGATCCCGGGTATCGCCGCCCCGGGCCAGTATGCTTCTCCCATGGCCGAGCCGCATCGGGTGCTGTCGCCGTTTGCCGACGGGCCGGTGTTGGCGATCGAGACGAGCTGCGACGAGACGAGCGCGGCCGTTGTGCAGGGGCTCTCCGTCCGATCGAACGTCGTCGCGAGCCAAGCCGATCTGCACCGAAAATGGGGCGGCGTGGTTCCCGAGGCGGCCGCCCGGGCCCACGTCGAGGCGATCGTGCCCGTCATCGACGAAGCTCTCGCGGCGGCCGGGGTGTGCCTCGAAGACATCCGGGCGGTCGCGGTCACCAACCGCCCGGGACTCGTCGGGGCGCTCAGCGTCGGCGTCACGGCCGCGAAGGGCCTCGCCTTTGCCCGGCAGATTCCTCTGATCGGGGTCCACCACCTGGAAGGCCACATCCTCAGCCCTCTGGCCGAGTTCCCCGATCTCGACTTTCCCCACGTTTGCCTGCTCGTGTCGGGCGGGCACACCGAAGTGATCGAGGTCGCGGCTCCCGGACGCTACCAAATCCTGGGTTCGACCCGAGACGACGCCGCCGGGGAGGCGTTCGACAAGGGGGCGCGCCTTCTCGGTCTGGGCTATCCGGGAGGCAAGGCGATCCAGGACGCCGCCGAAACGGGTCGTCCGGGTCGGTACCGTCTGCCCCGCGCCCTGAAGGGAGAGGGTTCGTTCGACATGAGCTTCAGCGGCCTGAAGACGGCCGTTCTGCGGCTCGTCGAGTCCGAGCAGGACCGGATCGACGTGCCGGGTGCGGCGGCCGAGCTTCAGGCGGCGATCGTCGACGTCCTCGTGGACCGGGGCGTGCGGGCGGTCGAGTCGGCCGGGGTCGCGGCGCTGACCCTCGTCGGCGGGGTCGCCGCCAACCGGTCTCTGCGGGAGCGTCTGGCGGTCGAAGCCGAGCGTCGCGGGTGGCGTTTCTACACGCCGTCACTCTCGATGTGCACCGACAACGCCGCCATGATCGGGATAGCCGGTTCGCTTCGGCTTGGAGCCGGCGAAAGGTCCGGGTTCGACCTCGACACCCTCGCAAACGACGACCTACCCCGGTAGAGTCGGCGTTCCGGCGGCGAAAAACCCCGTGGGTAGACTCGAGCCATGGATTGGCATAAGAGTCTCCAAGAGTTGCGAAAGGAACTGATGGTCCACGAGGGGTACCCGTGCATCTCCCTGACCATGCCCACCGCCCGAACGATGCCGGACAACGCACAGGACCCGGTTCGGCTGAAGAACCTGGTGAACCAGGCCAAATCCCGACTCGCGGACGAAATCGGCAAACGCCCGGCCGCCGCCGCCCTCAAGAACCTCGAGGTGGCGGCGGATTCGGTCGACCACAACCGCAACTACGAAGGTTTGGCCATCTTCGCCAACGAGACGGTCGAACTGGTGGTCAAGACCCGTTTTGCGCTTCCCGAAAACCTCGTGATCGACGACCGGTTTTCGCTCCGCTCGATCCTGCGGGCCGAACGCCGGGCCGAGCCGTACGCCGTGTTGCTCCTGTCGCTCGAGGAGGCCCGGCTCTTCGAAGCTCAGCGCGAGGACCTTTACGAGACGAAGGCGGGTGGTTTCCCCGCTCAGAACGCCTCGTACGGGGCGGGCTCCAAGACCCCCGGCGGCCCCGGAGTCAACCCGACTGCGTCGGTCGACGAGTCGCGTCGCCGCTTCGTCGCCGAATGCATGGAGCGCCTGAAGAGCGTCGCCGAGCTGCCGAAGAGGGTCGTCGTCGCCGGAACTCCCGAGATCCTCGCCAACGCTCAGGAGGCGGCCGGCAAGGAGATCGAGATCGTCGCCACCCTGCCGGGCAACTACCTGAAGTCCAAGCCGAGCGAGGTGGGAGCCAAGGCTTGGGAGGCGGTCCGCGAAGCTCGCCGCGCCAAGTCGGCGGCTCTGGTCGAGAACCTCAACAACGCGAGGTCGGCGAAGCGGTACGAGGCCGGCGTCCAGTCCCTCGTGCCCCTGGCCCGGGAGGGCCGAATCGAACTGCTCGTCTGCGGGATGGACTACACGGTGGCGGGCCGGATCGACGAAGAAACGGGGGCTCTGGAGCTGATCGACTCCCCCGAAACCTGGTCCGACCTGGACGATGTGGTCGATTGGATCGTCCATCGAGTTTTGGAGACAGGGGGGCAGGTGCGCTTCGTCGAAGACGATCTGATGGGCGAAACGCCGATAGCGGCGATCGTCCGTTTCTGAACGATCCCCCCGGGAGGAACCGTTCATCCGCTGACGCGGATCGGGATGGGGATCGCGGTGGTTGCCGGCGTTGCATGGGTCGGCAACCACGGGCTTCAGGCCACCGTCGATTCCACCCCGTACGGGGTCGGGCTCGCTATCCTCCCGATGGCGGTCGGCATGGTCGCGAAGTTCCGCCAGAAGACTTCGACGCCTTCGGGCTCGTCGGCGGGCGACGGGCCGAAGTATGGACCGCCGCGGTCCGGCGGGAGGCGGCCTAGTCGACGGCCGGCTCGCGGGCTTCGGTCGACTCTCCGGCCTCTTTCGGTTCGGTCGGCTTCTGGTAGACCTCGACCGTTTTGCCGGTCTGAGGGCACCGGAAAGCCTCGGAAGTCGCCACCGAGCCGAACTTGCACGCATCCACGCACGCGCCGCACGTCACGCACCGGAACGGCTCGAAGGTCAGCGTCTTCGACTTCTTGTCGACCTCGATCGCATTGGCCGGACACGCGAGGGCGCACGCGTTGCAGAACTTGCATGTATCGGGGTCGAACTCGATGTGCCCGCGCTGGCCGGCCGCCGGGTGCACGCACTCTTCGGGAAAGTTCCGCGTCGCGGGCTTCCGGAAGAGGTTCTCGATGACGCGTCGCCACATTCCCATCGTTCAGCGCTCCGTACAAGAGATGCAGGGGTCGATCGACAGCGTCACGACCGGGACGTCGGCGAACTCGACGCCGGGCAGGATCGCCAGAACAAACGGGATGTTGGCGAGGCTCGGTACCCTCAGACGCATCCTCTCCAGGTTCTTGGTGCCGTTGCCGACGACCATGTAGATCAGCTCGCCGCGCGGCGCCTCGACGCGAGCCACGGCCCGACCCTTCGGCCGTCCCTTGACCTTGGTCATCGTCTCGCCCGCCGGCATCTGGCGCACGGCCTGCCGGACGAGCTCCATCGACTGGTACACCTCTCTCGCCCGCACCATGGCGCGGGCGTAGGTGTCGCCCGCCGTTTCGACCACGGGCTCGAAGTCCAGCTCCTTGTACGCGCCGTAGCCCGTCATCCGAATGTCCTGGGCGACGCCGCTCCCGCGGACCGTCGGGCCTACGGCGCCGAGATCGTAGGCCGTCTGCTTGTCCACCGTGCCTTTGCCCTGAGTCCGCTTCTTCACCGTGTAGTCGCCGATCAGAACGGGGACGATCTTGTCCAACTCCTTGTGGATCGCATCCAGCGACCGGAGGATGTCGGCGCATTGCTCGTCCGACAGGTCGCGGCGCGTGCCGCCGACTTGGCAGACCGAGATGATGACCCGGTTGCCGGCCGTCCGCTCGAGGACGTCCATCACCGATTCGCGCACCCGCCAGAGCTGCATGAAGAGCGACTCGTAGCCGAACGCTTCGGCCAGCAGTCCGAGCCACAGCAGGTGGCTGTGCATCCGGTGCAGTTCGGCCCAGATGACGCGGAGGTACTCGGCGCGCATCGGAATCTCGATCCCCATCGCCTTTTCGACCGCCATGCAGTAGGCGACGGCGTGCGTGGCCGAACAGATTCCGCAAACGCGTTCGACGAGGTACACGTTCTGCAGGAAGTCGTTCCGCTCGCCCTGTTTCTCGATGCCGCGGTGGACGTAGCCGAGAGCGGGCAGAACCTTCTTGACGTTCTCGTCCTCGAGCGTGATCTTGAGCTGGATGGGCTCGGGAAGGACCGGGTGTTGGGGCCCGAAGGGCACGACGGATTCGTTGGACATCAGGATTTCTCCTCGGCCGCGGGCATGACGACGCACCCGAACGACTTCAGCAACGGCGGACCGCCTTCGAGTTCGGTCACCAGGAACCTGCTGCCGTAGTCGAGGGTCAGGCCCTCTACCTTGACCCCGAACATGTCGCGCATCTCGTTTTCGGCGACGAAGCCGCCGGGGAAGATGTCGCTGACCGAATCGACAGGCTGATCTTTCGGCAGTTCGACGTAGTAATGGACCAACTCCAGATCGCGGTCCATGTGGTAGTAGATTCCGAACTGGTCGCCGAGGTCGAGGCACGACGTCGTCAGAAACCGGAAGCCCTGCGACTTGAGTGCGGACATCGTTTGGCGCAGGTCGCCGGCGGCGACCTTCACGACCGGAATGTCCGGAATTTCCGGGGATGCGGGCGCCGTTTCGCCTGGCGTCCCGTTCTCGACCGGCGCGTTTTTCTCTTCCATATCGCTCAAGACGAACGCTCCTCGACCCTTTCGGTCGTCTTCGAATCGACGGTCCTTTCGGTTCCGCCCGACGCTCCGATTTCGCACGGACCGGCCAGAGGTTCGCCCAGGGTTTCGGGGGCGGCTCCCTGCAAAGCGGTCCGGTGCTCGTTCAGCCGGTCGGCCGCCATCAGCACGCCCTGGATGATCATCTCCGGCTTGCAGGCGCAGCCGGGGACGTACACGTCGACGGGAATCACCTTGTCGACGCCGCCGAGGCAGTTGTAGCACCCGGCGAAGACGCCGCCGCTGGCGGCGCAGATTCCGACCGCGACGACCGCCTTCGGCTCCAGCATCTGGTCGTAGAGGTTCCTCAACACCCTCTCGTTGCGCCTGTTGACCGGTCCGGTGACGACCAGAATGTCGGCGTGCTTGGGGTTGCCGACGTTGACGATCCCGAACCGTTCGACGTCGTACGTCGGGGTGAGCGTCGACCAGATCTCGATGTCGCAGCCGTTGCAGCTGCCGGCGTTGTAGTGGAGGATCCACGGCGATTTGCGGCGAGCCCGTTCCAAGAGTTTCATGCCTTATGCGTGCCTCCCGGCGTAGATGACGGCGAGGTTGACCACGGCCAGGGCCAGCCCGAAGGTCCACCCGAAACGGAGCATCCAGCTCCAGGTCAGACGGGCCGAGATGTTGTCGATCAGGATCGCAAAGAACAGAGCGACAAGCCCGATGGCCAGGCCGATCCAGAGGTTGGTCGCCCACAGGAGCATCATCAGGGCCAGGAGCAGAACCAGCTCGTACCAGTGTGTCAGTTCGACGAGGGCCAGGGTCGGGCCGGAGATCTCGGTCATGGGGCCCCGAACGACCTCCTGATGACCATGGTGCGGAGTCGCGGCCGTATCGAACGGGGACTTGCGGAGCTTCACGAGCATCACGACGATCATGGTGAAGAAGAACAGGGGCATGGCGGGAAGCAGGGGCCGCCCGAGGTCGAAGATCCCCTGCGCCGCGAAGGTGCCCGTGTTCAGGTAGAAGCCGATCACCATGAAGACCAGCAGAGGCTCGTACGTCAGCAGCTGCATAACCTCCCTCTGACTCCCGATCTGGCTGTACGGGGACTTGACGCTGAAGCCGCCGAGAACGAACGCCACGCTGCCGAAAGCCAGAACGAACAGCATCGCGACGAGGTCGAATCCCAACGCGATGAAGACCAGGCTCAGCACCGTGCACGTGAGGTGGAGCCACGTCGTGACGATCTGGAACTTGCCCGTCGTCGATCCCCGCTTGCCCAGCAGTTTGATGAAGTCGTAGAA
>JBDNCL010000239.1:0-4016 GCA_046719655.1 Fimbriimonadaceae bacterium | reverse complement strand
TTCAGCCGATCATGAAGAATATTCGCTTGACAACAACGCAGCCCCAACGATTCGATCGGGCCTTCACCCTCATCGAGTTGCTGGTGGTGATCGCCATCATCGCCATTCTCGCCGCCATCCTCTTCCCCGTGTTCGCTTAGGCCAAGTTGGCCGCCAAGCGCACCGGCGACCTGTCGAACCTCAAGCAGATCGGACTGGCTCTCATCCTCTACGCCGGCGATTACGACGATCAGGTTCCCCTTGTCCGAATGGCGGAGACCCAGCCGACGACATGGGTGGACACGCTTCAGCCCTATTCGAAGGCGCGCCTCCTCAACCTGTCGCCTCTCGACAACTCGCCGCACTGGGCCACGGGCGCCCGGTGGACGTCCTACGGCCTCAACGCCTACTTCGACGCGCTACATCCACCCTACTTTGGGATGACGCTGACCCAACCCGTCGATCCGGCGCGGACCGTTTTCTCCGGGCCGGTCCGCGACCACCTGAAGTGGAGCAATCCTCTCGTCGTTCGCAACATCGACCATTTGATGCCGATGGCTTGGGGCGACCCGGCCAAGGTGGCCACGATGTTCGGCGGAACCATGGTCCACGAGAATCAGTGGAGCAATGTGCACCGGCTCCCCCGGAACCTGTGGTACGACATCGCGGGAGAGTCGGCCAACTACCTGTTCGCCGACGGCCATGCCAAGAACCACCGGTTCGAGTCCCTGTGGCGGCAGGAGCCGGGCAACCCGCCGACCGTGGACGCGTTCGACCCGCTCTTCGAGAACCGGTGACGCTCGAATAGCGACTGCCGGAAGGCCGGTTCGCCGCACCACGGAGCGTGCGGCGACCGGCCGACCGCGGACGACGGTCGAGGTCGGAACTGCGGTCGCGGGAGGGCCGTCTCGCGGGCGCCGGCTCCGGCCGCCGCGCCGGCCGGGGCGAGACGACCGTAGTTTTTGCGGCCAGCATCGGCATGATCCGCCGCCGCACCGGCCGGGGCGAGGCCCCCATGCCCTCCAAACGACGGTCGCGTATCCCGAGTCCGCACCCTTTCCAAGTTCGGTCGAAACCAAGCTGAGCGAGCTCTCTCCGATGGGCGGACTCAGAACCCGGCGAGTCTGGATCGGGCCCAAACCCTCGGTCGCCCGTCGGGCATTCGCCGTCAGCCGAAGCAGACCGAACCCGACACGACGCTCCCCTCCCTCTCCCGACGCGGTGCCGACCGACAAGAGATGGAGGGAGAGCGGCGGTCCCGACCGATGGGGAAGCTCGGCTTATGGATTTGGCATGGGCCGAACGTAGCGGAACACCCGGTCCACGGCCCGCCGCTCGACCGCGACGACTCGGCCGTCGTCGTTCGTCACCGGGAAGGCGTGGACCGGCGTAAACGTCACTTCGATTCGACCATCCGGTGTCGGCGTCAGGTCGATCTCGAGGTGTCCGTAGTGTTTGCCGCCGGAAACGAGGCGTCGACCGGCCCAGAGTTCGGCTTCGTCCCGGTGGGCGACCCACCGACGCCACGGATTGGCCCGCCGGGGATCGACGTCGTCCACCGGAATCCCCAATCCGTCGCCCGCGACTCCGGCGTCCACGTACAGCAGCCCGTCTACCTCGCTGATCTCGAACGATTCGTTGTGGCCGCAGAGCACGGCCGTGACCCCGTACCTCAAGAACATCGGGTGGTAGGCGCGCATGGGGAGGCCGGCCTGGCCCGAGCTCCCTTCTGCCGTCAAGGGAAGGCTGTGCCCGCCGCTGCTGTACGGGATGTGGTGGAACTGCACGAAGACGATCTGCCCCTTCGTCCGGGCGTCGGCGAGTTGGGCTTCGGTCCAGCGCCACTGCCGCGACCCGGGCGAGATGTCGGGCAGGTCGGTTCCGGGATAGGCGTTCGAATCGATGTTTCGGTTTGTGTCCGCATCCGTATTGTCCGGCAGACCGTTGCTCGAGTCGAGGGTCAGGATCGTCAAGGGCCCCCAGTCCACGCGGTGGAACACGTTTTGGTACTGAGCCCATCCGTTGGAGGCCGCGTCGAAGTAGGTCCGGTACTTTTGCCGGGAGGCGTAGACGGCGGCCGGCTCGTACCCGCCGTTGCGCGCCCCGAAGCATTCCCAGTTTCCGATCGCGGGCACGAGAGGGATCCGAGAAAGAATGGTGTCCCAAGGGCCGGCCGTGTGGAAGAAGAACTCGTCCCACGCCCTCTGGTAGCCGCCGCCCTGCACGATGTCGCCTGCGATCAGAAGGAGGTCGGGGCGTCGGGAGCCGATGATCCGAAGGTTTTCGCGAAAGCCGGCCGTTTCGGTGAGCAGATAGTTCGGGATGTCGGCCGGCCGTCCCGTACTTTCTGGGTGCTGGGCGCCCGGCACCCAGCGGCGGAACGTCGTACGCCCCTCCGGATCGGTCTCCGAATCGGCGAATGCGATCACTCGGAGCAGGCGGTTGAGTCGCCGCGGGGGAGCGGTCCGGAACTCGGACTGGAACGTCGAGCCGCCTTGCACCACGGTGTACGCGACCGACGTGTCGGCGGGAAGCTCGCGGACCCATACCGTGTGTTTCCAGTTTGGCCCGGGGTGCATGTCGGGAAAGTCTTTGCGCTCCGATTCTTCCAAGTCCGAGTAGTCGAGCTCCGGACGGAGGGTCGGCACCGTGCGGTACTCGCGTCGAAATCCCTCCGCCGTCACAGTGAGCCGGCCTGGCGTCGGACGATGGGAGAACCAGGTGATCCGAACCCCGTCGGACGAGGGCTGAACCAGGTAGGGGAAGACGCGAAAGTCGGCCATCTCCGCCATGACAACCGCGGTCGGCGGGGTGTTCCGGTCGGTCTGAGCACGATGCTCGATCGGGGTCGCAGAGCTTGCCCAAGCGAGAGCGAGAGCGGGGACGATCATCATGGCCGTGTTGGGGGAACCGGTTCGCCGTCGACGTCGGGCATCTTTGCCAAGAACGCGCGCAGAACCTCGATCTCGCGGCGGAACATAGCCTCCTTGGCTCGATTGGCCTTCGCCTGTTTCGCGTTGTCGCCGACGTTCTTGCCCGCCGCGTAGAGAGCGGTCTCGCGTTCGTCCATGCCGGCCTGCCGGGCCGCCTCGCGGACGAGATCCTTGAGGGTTGCCGAAAGACCGGCCTGCATCTCCGAGTGCCATTGCTCGAAGCGGTCGAGACCCTCCTTGAGGGCTTGAGCCCGATCCGGTTGCTTCGCGTCTTCCCAGAATCGAATCTCGGCCCGGTACGCCGCCCGAACCACGGCCGTGCCGTTGAGGACGGCGAGGGAGGCGGTCGGCTCGGCCTGGGCGACCCGGCGCCCCATGGTTCGCAAGGCGGCGGCCCATTCCGGCAGGCGCTCGCCCGCGATCTCGTCGCGTCCGAGCAGGGCGGACATGCCTCGAATGCGGGTCAGGGAGCGCATGGAATCTTCGGGCGGGGGCGCGGACACGTAGATCACGCACCGCGAAAGCCCATTCCCGGTACGGATCGTTTCGAGGGCCTGATCGGGCGTGTCCTTAGCCTCGAGCGATGCCCGAAGGTACAGGCTGTAGGCGTTCTCAGGGTCGGCGGCAATCGCTTCGGCGATGGCGCGCCGCGACTCCGCCGGGTTGGAGGGACCCGTCTCGTAGAACTGCTCGTAGAGCTCCGCGATTTTGGGGTTTGTGGTGCGGTCGTTGCTGCACCCGGAAATCGCACCCGAGACCGCCAAAGAGACGGCGAGTGCCCATAGGTTGAGTTTCGTTGATGGCATGGCGCATGAAGGCGGAAAGCCCGGACGGCACGATCGGTCCGTCCGGGCCGGCTTCTTCAAAGAGGAATTACCAGTTGCGACCGCTCAGATTCGAACAGGTTACGCCCTGCGGGCAGTAGTTGTTGTCCGGCGTTTCCGGGAAGGTGTAGAGGCCGCGCTGCTGGTAGATCCACATCATGCGGCGCTGGGGGATGGTCCCGTTCTCGTCGCGGAAGCTGGGATCGCGGTAGTACTTCGCGTGCCCGTCCGTGAAGGTCCAGTTTCGTCCACCCGTGTGTCGGGCTCCCCGTTCCCAACG
>JBDNCL010000238.1:0-4046 GCA_046719655.1 Fimbriimonadaceae bacterium | reverse complement strand
GGGGGATGCCGTGCCTGAGCGAGTCTCCCAGGTACTCGAGGTTCTTCTCCTCCAGCCCGAACTGCTTGATGCACCAGTTCATCAGGTCGCTCGAGAGGGGGTCGCCGTTGTTGCCGGATTTGTTCAGGAGCGCGGTCAGCTCCTGAAGCCTGACTTCCGCCAGCGAGGTGTTCACCGCCTGTTCGGCGTCTCCCTTGATCTCCTTCGGCATGTCCTTGTCGACCTCGATCTTGTGCCGGAGGCGTTGGACGAGAACGAGCTTCTGGAGCATCTCCGCCGTGAGCCGGCTCGAAACCCGCTCCGACATCTCGATCGATCGGGTGCCGACGAGGACGGGCTGCTGCTTGGTGTACAGGCGCAGGATCTCCCACGCGATGGCCCGAAACTTCGCCTCCTCCGTCTTGAAGATGACGTCGGGGTGGTCGATCCGGATCATCGGTCGGTGAGTCGGGATCGTGACGACGTCCAGGCCGTAGATCTTCCGGAACTCGTCCTCTTCCGTCTTCGCCGTACCCGTCATGCCGGCGAGCTTGTCGTACAGTCGGAAAAGGTTCTGGAACGTGATGACGGCGATCGTCTGGCTCTCGCGCTGAACGGGCACCCCCTCCTTGGCTTCGAGAGCCTGGTGCAGGCCGTCGGCGAGCCGACGGCCGAACATCGGGCGACCGGTGTTCTCGTCGATCAGGACGACCTGGCCGTTGCGGACGACGTACTCGACGTCCCGGTCGAAGAGGGCGTAGGCCTTGACCGCCGCGCTGAGGTGGTGCATCAGCTTGAGGTCGCTCGCGATGTTGTCGAGGCCGAGGATCTCCTCGACGGCGTCCATGCCCTCTTCGGTCAGCGTCGCCGAGTGGTTCTTTTTGTCCACCTGGAAGTGAACCGAAGGATCCAGCTTCCGCACCACCTGATCGACCTTCGTGTAGAACGACACGTCGTCCATCGAGGGTCCGCTGATGATGTGCGGGGTCCGCGCTTCGTCGATCAGGATCGAGTCCACCTCGTCCACGATCGCGTAGTTGAGTTCGCGCATGGACAGCTGCTCGACCGAGAAGGCCATGTTGTCGCGCAGGTAGTCGAATCCGAACTCGTGGTTCGTGCCGTAGACGACGTCGCAAAGGTAGGCCTCGCGCCGCGAGCACGGCACCAGGTTGAGGTAGCGCGGGTCGCCGAGCACGTCGGCGCCGGGCTCGAATCGGTAGCTGCCGCCCAGTTCGTCGCTGTCCTCCGACTGGCCCTGGATCACGCCGATCGAAAGTCCCAGGAAGTGGTAGATCGGACCCATCCAGACCGCGTCTCGGCGGGCGAGATAGTCGTTGACCGTGACGAGGTGCACCCCCTTGCCGGAGAGCGCGTTCAGATACAGAGGGGCGACCGCGACGAGCGTCTTTCCTTCGCCCGTCTTCATCTCGGCGATGCGGCCCTGGTGCAGGACGATGCCGCCGAGCATCTGGGCGTCGAAATGGCGCATGCCGAGGGTTCGTTTGCTGACCTCGCGCACCACGGCGAACGCTTCGGGCAGGAGGTCGTCGAGGGTTTTGCCCTGCTCGAGGGCGACGCGGAAGACGCGGGTCCGGTCCTTGAGCTCGTCGTCGGACATCGCCTCGACGATCTTTTCGAACTCGTTGATCTTGGCGACGATCGGCTGGATCTGCTCGACGTCGCGCTTGCTGGTGTCGAATAGCTTGCGCAAAAACTGCATGGGTTCGGCTCTCGTGGAGGGGCGGCAAGCCCCGGTCGGGCACCCCGAATCGGGTCGGGTGCGGTCGCTTCTCGGGCGGACGTTGCAGCCGGAGAAGCGGGGCGAGGATGACCCATAGCCGGATTGTGGAAATCCGGAGTCGCCGCCGCGGTCGGTCGGGTCGCGGCGGCCGATCAGGCCGGACCGTCGCGGGTGCGGCCGACGAGCAGAAAGCCGTCGCTCGGTTTTCCGAAGCTCTCGGCGCGAGGGACGACCGCGGGCGCCGTCGCCTCGGCGCGGTCAGACTCCGAAATCTCCGGTTCGAGAGCCTCGGCGGCGGCATGCAGGAGGTGCTGGAGGGCGGCGGCGAAGTCCCGGTTCGTCCGCTGCAGAGCGGACAGAGCCGCCAGCGCCCGATTGGAGCCGGCGTCGACCTGATGGTCCGCGGTTCGTTCGCCGGACGGGGCCGCGAGGTTCAGTCGAGCCAACGCCTCGGGCAGATGCCCGCCGACCGCGAGCCTCTCGAGGCCCGCCGGCCCCTGCAGGAGCAGGATCAACAGCGCTGGAACGATGGGAAGCATGGGCATCGCGGCTCGTCTGGTGCCGATCGGACGCAAATCCGAGGCCGGATCGGTGCCGTCAGATGATTATAGAACGCCTTCCTCGGGGCTCCGTACTCCTCGGACCCAGAATCAGACCGCCCGTGGGTCAACGACGCTGGGACCACCGCACCCCGAAGCCGTATTTCCATTTCGTCGGGATGCGGTCGTCTTCCCGGCCGTCCGGGAACGCGATCTCGGCCCTGGCCGCGATCCTGGCGGTCGGCGAACCGGCGTGGAGGTTGTCCATCCGGACGCCGGCGACAGGGGAGGGCTCGATCTCGGGGCACGACCGACGCCGACCGGACCGGCTAGGCGGCGCGCTTGTAGTCGCCGGCCAAAATGCGGTCGTATTCCCCGCTGAGCACCCAGCGCTCCAGCTCCTGGGTCCGATGGACGGGCATCGGATGGGTCGCGCCCGAACTCATCACCACGTAGATCAGCACCTTTCCGATCGCGTCCAGGCCCGAGGCGTCCTGGTAGGCCCGAGCCTGATCCATGAAGGGGTCCCGATTCATCTCGTGGGCCAGGCGGTTTGGGCCCGCCGTAAGGGCCAGATTGGCGTCGATCGAGACGTCCAGGGACTGGCTGGCCAGGAGCCCGGCCCGATCGGCGGTCAGCTCTGCCTGGCGCGACCACTCGAAGAACGCGAGCATCAACCCCATCGAGGCGACGTCGCCCAAACCGAACGTCCGGCGGCCGAGGGCCTCGAGGAGCGGGATCAGCACCGACGCCACGGAACGGTAGAGCACGTGGCCGGCCTTGATGTGGCCCAGCTCGTGTCCCATCAGGTGGAGCAGCTGGTCGTCGGTCAGCGTGTCCACGATCGACGACCTCACCGTGATGTACGGCCTCTCGACCCCGCCCGTGAAGGCGTTCGGAAACGGGTTGCTCGTGATGTAGAGTTCGGGCTCCGGCATGTCGAGCGTGCGGCAGGCCTCCCGCAGGATGTTGTGGAGCGTCGGGTACTGCGTGGGGCCGCACCGGACCGACGTGGCCATGTTGTAGCAGTACATCCACCGATCCACGCCCAGCTCGTAGAATTTCGACACGATCTTCGGAAGAAGCGGAATCCGCTTCAGGGCTTCGAGCGCCAGCCGGTCGGTGTCCGCGACGAAAGCGTCGGCCGAAATGCCGTGGAGGATCTTGCGGGCCATACGAGGGTAGGTAACGCGGCGGGCCGTCTCCTGGTTTCGCCGACCTCGGGACCGGACCCGCCCCAAACGCCCGCAACGGGCGATCGGCGACGCTGCCGAACGCCCGTTGCGGACCATCGGGCTCAGAGATCGCTAGGCTGCCCGGATCGCCGAAGCTCGCTGCTGGATGCTCACGTTGACGTCGATCGATCCGATCCCCTCGATCGTGAACGGGATGCAGATCGCCGGAATGTCGAGCGTCGTGATGCGGACGTTGGAACCGCGGATGATCGTCGGCGGCGTGAGGTCGCAGTCGAAGCCCTGGTTCTGCATGATCGTCACACTGTTGCCGCTGATCATGTTCCCCAACTCGGCGATGGCGCTCGCGGCGAGCGCGTCGAAGGTGACCACCTGGGCCCCGATCATCTTGGACGCGATCTTGTCGGCCGTGATCATCGACATGCCGTAGATCACCAGGCCTTCGACCGATCCGGTCACGCCGAACACGATGTTGATCTGCTGGGTTGTGAAGATCTGCGGTCGCGCGGCCGGGGTTCCCCTCTCGGGGGTCCCGCCGAGGACGGCTCCGAGCACCTTGACGGCGGCTTCGGCAAACGGTTGACGTACTCCGCT
>JBDNCL010000237.1:0-4048 GCA_046719655.1 Fimbriimonadaceae bacterium | reverse complement strand
ATGCCGATACTGGTTGCGGTCAGCGCAGCTCCGGCAAAAATGGCGGGCACTGTCGGTACGCCAAACAGCAGCATGATGGTGAACTCCTCGCCTCCGTACCGCGCCGCGCAGTCGTAGGGCCGGATGAAGCCCTTCAGGGTGCCGGCGACCAGTTTGAGCACCGAGTCGCCCGCGTCGTGACCCTCTTCCTCATTGAACGCCCGGAAGTGGTCCACGTCGATCATCACGACCCCGATCTCCTGCTTGGTGCGGAGCGACTCCGCGATGCGCATCGACAGGAACTCGTGCAGCGAGCGGTGGTTCGCAATCCCGGTGAGGGGGTCGTGACTGGCCAGCTGCTCGACCCGGTCGTACATCAGGCAGCTGTTGATCGCCAGGGCCAGGTGCTCGGCGATCGTCTCGAACAGCTCCCGGTTCTCCAGGAAGTTGACGTCGTTGTCGCGCCCGACCATTTCGAGCACCCCGACCAGCGAGTCGCCGATCACGAGCGGAAGAATCGACGCGCCCCGCGGCTTCAGGTAGCAGAACTTGGCTTCGAGGTCCCGGGTGAGGATGTGCTCGGACACGTTCGGGATGAACAGGGCTTTTCGGCTGGAGGCCACCAGCTCGGCCGCACACCCGCAACCGTCCTGGGCGGCGATGGTCGACAGGATGCCGGTTCCGGCCCGATTGGCTCCCGTGTTGGCGATCAGCCGGAGGCAGTCGGGCTCCGAGCCCGCCACCCACAGGAGCACGGCCGCGAGTTCGGCGCTCGACGTGATCTCGTACACGGCCGCCGTCGCCATCGACTGGAGCTGCTGGTGCATCCCCAACGCCCGTCCGATCCGCTTCAGGGCCTCCGCCTCCCGGGCGCTCTTGCCGACGTTCCGCAGGGCGGCGCGCTCATCCTGAGCGTTCGTGACGAGGATGACGACGTCGCTGAGCGAGTCCGACCCGACCGCGCCCGCGTGGTAGCGGAACCCGTCGAGGTACAGCGACCCGCTCACCCCGTCCAGAGCCGACTGGACGAGGGGACCGATTTCGGTGAAGAGCGTCGTGTTCGCCTGTCGGAAGACTCGGGCCCGGTTCGCCAGACCCCACAGGGCCCTCGGCACCCCCATCGAGTCGAGGACGGCGAGCCCGACCGTGTCGGGGTCCATGTGGTTCAGCAGCGCGGGTTCGGGAAGATCCAGGACGATCCAGCCGCCGTCGCGCAGCGTGACTTGAACGGGAAACCCCTTCGGTACGGCCGAGCCCCGCCCCAACAACGGGACGCCGAGCCTTTCGAGGAGGCGCACCAACTCATCGTAAGCCGTTGAATCGGACAATGCACTTGGATTATCGGCATCCGGCCGGGGCGAACTTTACGGCCCGGGTGCGAGAACCTTACCGGGAAAAACACGTCTAAGATCCGAGACGCTTCCTGCTATGGACTCCGGTACCCAACCTGCTCGGAAAGGCGGCCTGCGCCCGGGTCGGGCTTTCGTCGTCGCCCTTGCCGCCCTGGCGCTGCTCTTCGGTGCCGCCTGCGGCGGCGGGGGCGGCGGTTCGAGCGCGTCGTTGACCTATACGACCGACTGGGGTGCGGGCAGCGCCTCGGTGACCGGGGTCTCCCAGCGGGTGTCCGTCTACACACTCGACAACCGCCTCGTCGAGTCGATTCTCTTGAACGAAACCGGCGGGGGCACCCAGGAGCACCGGTTCTCCCTGTCCCGTTCCGGAACGTTCCGACTCGTCGCCGAGCTGTTCTCCGGCGTCAACGCGTCGGGCGTCCGGACCGGGTTGATCGACACCGCGCTGCCGATCCGGGGTTCGACCGTCTTCTCCTCGGCCGTCGGCCTCGAACCGACGTCGGTCTCGGTCACGCCCAGCAGCGTGACGTTCCGGGTCCCGGAAAGCCGCCGTTTCTTCGCCGTCGCCCGGGCCGGCGACCGAGCCGTCTTCACCGCTCCCGGCGGGTTCGAGTGGTCGATCCTCGGCGGCAACGCCTCCGTCAATTCGGAAGGCGTGGTTTCCGCCGAGGCCGCCGGCCCGGGGTCGGTGCGGGCCACCCACGTCGACACCGGCCTCTCCGGCAGCGCCATCTTCACCATCCAGGCGTTCCACGCCGAGAGGCGAAAGTGGACCGTGCTCGTGTTCATGAACGCGGGCAACGACCTGCACCCGTTCGCCACCCTCAACGTCAACCAGATGGAGCGGGTCGCCGACAACCCGGACGTCCGGTTCGTGGTTCAGTGGAAGCAGACGCAGCAGGTCTGGCCGGCGTCCAGCTTCGACGGCACCCGGCGGATCCTGGTCCGGCCCGACAACACGTCCGCCATCGTCAGCGAGGTGATCCAGGACCTGGGCACCGGGGTCGACATGGGTCGGGCCGAGACCCTACGCGACTTCATCCAATGGGGCAAGACCTACTTCCCCGCCGACCGGTACGTCCTCGTCGTCTGGAACCACGGCAACGGGTGGCGCCGGTCCAACCGGGATCTCCCGTCCCGCGCCGTCAGCTACGACGACCAGTTCGGCTCTTCGATCCAGATCTGGGAGATGGCCCAGGCCCTGGGAGACAACCGATTCGACATCATCGCCTGGGACGCGAGCCTCATGCAGATGATCGAGGTCGCGTACGAGGTGAAGGACCACGCCGACTTCGTCGCCGGCAGCGAAGAGAGTCCGCCCGGCGAGGGCTACCCCTACCACCTCGTGTTCGCGCCGTTCCGCAACAACCCCGACCTGCCCACCGCGACGCTCAGCAAGGGCTTCGTCGACGGGATGCTCCAGTTCTACGGCAACAACCGGAGGATCACCCAGAGCGTTCTCGACACGTCCAAGCTCGGTGCGCTGGGGACGCGCGTGTCCGCGCTCGGCAACGCGCTCGCCGCCGCCCGCACCGTGATCCCCACCGAGATCCAGACGGTGCGCAATCAGGCTCAGGCCTACAGCCCCACGTCGGTCCGAATCTTCCGCGATCTGGACCACCTTTCGGAGCTCCTGATCCAGCTCGTAACGGTGCCGACGGTGGTTCAGGCCGCCCAGGACGTTCGCGTCGCGATTCAGGACGCCGTGGTCTGGAACGGGAACAACGCGAACTCGCCCAACAGCCGCGGGGTGTCGATCGACTTCTCGCCGGGGTCGGTCTTCACGATCGGCCAAAACGACTACCAGCAGCTGCGGTTCGCGGCCGAGACGACCTGGGACGAGTTCCTGGCCGTGGCCCCCTGATTCCGGGTCCCTCCGGACCGCCAGAAAAAAGGGGCCGGTTGGCGAGACCGGCCCAGGGCTGGAGGGTGTGGAGGATGGTCGGAAAATCTTCTCGGCGCTCGGTTCGTTCGCGGCAGCCCGAACTTTCGGCTTCGACATCCGCCTAATTCCCCACCCGGGCCGGAATCGGTCTCGCTTTCCTACCAGGCTCGCCCCCGAAGCGGCAAAAGCCGGTGACGATACGCGCGTGAAGATGCGGGGTTCGCGCCGGGCCGGGTCCGGGCGCCTCGGCCGCTTTTGGGGCGAGACCGGTTCCATCCCGCCCGCAGCCCCACGGCGTCCCGGGTTGTGCCATAATCACGCGCTACCTCAAGACAAAGGTCAAGCTATGAGCGAGGAAACCCAGAATCAAGCCTCCGCGCCCCGAGCCGACAAAGACATGGGTGCGGGCGCGGTTCCCGAACCGCGCGCCAAAGGAAAAAAGCGTCGGAAGGTGAGCTACCTCACCATCAACAAGATCGAAACCGTCGACTATAAGGAAGTCAACATCCTGAAGCGCTTCCTGACCGATCGCGGAAAGATCCTCCCGGCCCGCCAGACCGGAAACACGGCCAAGCAGCAGCGCATGATCGCCCGCGCCATCCGGCGGGCCCGCGAACTGGCCCTCCTGCCGTACGTGGTCACCGAATTCGTGCCCGATCGCCGCGAGATGGCGATGCGGCGCGAGCGGGGCGGCTATCGCGGAGACCGAGGAGATCGAACCGAACGGGAGCGAACGGCCCCCGCCGCCGCGCCGTCTCCCGCCGAAGCCCCGGCCCCCGAAACCGGTTCGGCCGAGTAGCCGGCGCCCCGACCGACTCGACGCGAGCCCCCG
>JBDNCL010000236.1:0-4051 GCA_046719655.1 Fimbriimonadaceae bacterium | reverse complement strand
GGTTCGGTGGAGGCGGTCCGCGGTCTCACCGAAAAGATCGAGAGCGACGAGGTCACGGTCAAGATCATCCACTCGGGAGTCGGGTCCGTCAACGAGAACGACATTCTGCTGGCGACGGCGTCGAACGCCATCGTCGTCGGCTTCAACGTCAAGCCCGAACCGAGCGCGAGGGCGGAGGCGGAGAAGCGCAAGGTCGAGATCCGCACGTACCGGATCATCTACGAGCTGATCGAAGATATCGAGAAGGCGGTCAAGGGCATGCTCGAACCGAAGTTCGAGGAGCAGTACCTCGGCACGGTCGAGATCCGGGTCCGCTTCCAGTTCTCCCGCAAGGGCGTCATTGCCGGGTGCTACGTCACCGACGGCAAGGTCACCCGAAACGCGAGCGTCCGCGTGCGGCGCGGCAAGGACATCGTCTGGGAAGGGAAGATCGGCACCCTGAAACACCTCCGCGACGACGTCCGCGAAGCGACGATGGGGATGGAGTGCGGCATCACCTTCGAAGGCTGGGAAGACTTCGCCGAAGGCGACATCGTCGAGGCCTACGAGATGGTCCAGGTCAACGACTGAGGCCCGCACGCCCGAACCGATCCCAGCCGGGCTTCTCCGACGGGGAAGCCCGGATTCTTTTGTCGCGATCGGGAAACGTCCACCCGCCGCCAGGGGTAAACACGGGTATGGAACGCCTAGCCCATGTCGCCAACATCCGAGAGGTCGAGCGGATGCCGGTCGTCGCCGAAGCTCTTCAGGCGACCCTCGTCGACTTCATCGCGATCTCCCTCCAGTCCAAGCACCTCCACTGGAACGTCTTCGGGCGCCACTTCAAGACGGTTCACGAGCACCTCGACGAGCTCACGGCCGTGCTCCAGGGTCATGCCGATCGTCTGGCCGAGCGGATGGCGGCGATCGGAGCGTCGCCCGACGGGCGCGCGATGACGGTGACCCACGGCACCAACCTCGTCGGGGCACCGGACGGGTTCCTGTCGGATCGCCAGGTGGTCGAGATCATCGTCCACAACCTGGAGCTCGCCGCGCGCCAGATGCGGGGGAGGTTCGACGCGGTCGGCGAGATCGACCTCGTCAGCCAAGACCTCCTGATTCAGGCGGTTGGAGACCTCGAGAAGCACCTCTGGATGTTCGCGCAGATGCTCAAAGGCTGGGAGTGATTCCGGCGCCGATCGCCGACCGGTAAACGGGTCGGCCAGGGCGGGCGGCCTCGCGATTCCCGAGCGTCGTGCCGATGATCGAAGTGAGGTCATCTGCCGGATGAAGGAAATCGAACCGAACGCCGCCTGCTCGTTTGTCTGCTACATCGAGGGTGTCCCGACCGTGTTCGTCGGGACGCTCGTCGGCGACGGCGGGTGGGTCGTCGAGACGGGCGACGAGCACGCCTCGTCGCTGAAGCCCGGGATTCCCCTGATGGTGCTGGTGCAGTCGGGGACGACTTTCCGACGCCTGGAGACTTCGGTCTCCTGGGCCAAGCGTTTCGGTTCCCAGTGGCGGGTCGGACTGAACGCCGCGGTCTGGGAAGAGGTGGATCGGCGCCGCCATCCCCGCTACCGGGTCCAGGTTCCGATCCTTCTGCGCGTCATCGGCGAGCGCAGCCTGAGAGCCGGCATCGAAGAGATTCAGGTGACGAGCCGCGACATCGGTCTGGGCGGGGTATGGGTGGACTGCCCGACCCTGTTGCCGATCGGCACTCTGGTTCAGGTGATCGCTCAGCTCAAGCCGCAGGAAACGGTGCGGATGCTCGGCGCGGTGGCCTGGTCGGAAGATTCGGGCGAGGGCTTCGGCATCGAGTTTGTCGAGTATGTGGGCGGCGCGAGGTACTACCTTCACACCTTCCTGTCCGGACTCGAATCGGCGGCCTGAGCTCTCGGCGATCGACCAAAGACGAACAAACGGGCCCGACTCCGGCCGGAGTCGGGCCCGTCGCTTCTCGGTCGGGGGGTCTCAGTCGTACTTTGCGCGCTGTCGGGCGATGATGTATTCGGTGACGAGGATGCCGAGGATGAGGACGCTCATCGCGAACGGACCGATATGGCCGATCATCCACCTTCGACCGGGCATCTCGAGATCGCGCTGGATGTCGGATGCGGTCAGGTACTTCCAGAACAGGGGGGCGCTGACGGCGGAGGCGATCAACACGAGGATCATCCCGACGAACTTGCCCATCGGCTTGCGGCGAGCCTTCATGGCGGCCATCCCGGTCCCGTAGGCGATGAGGGCGAAGAAGATCAGGAGGATCGGGAGCAGGAAGAGAGGCAGAATCTCTTCCGTCCAACTCGGAGGAAACTGGGCGAGAAGCGATGTCATGTGCGGAGTCCTGCCCGCAAAAAGCGGACCAAATGCGACGATACCATGGCTCCGGTATCCATTTGGTCCGCGCAAAGACGGATGGCGGCCTAGAGGTCGTAACGCTTGGGGCCGGCCTCGTCGGTGCCCTGGGTGATCCGCTTGACGAACGTCACCAGTTCCATCGGGTTGAAGGGCTTGGTGAGGTACATGTCGGCTCCGTAGTGATAGCCTTCGAAAACGTCCTTGTCCTGAGCCTTGGCGGTGAGCATGATGACGGGGAGGCTTTCGGTCTCCGGATCGCGCCGGAGGGTCTTGAGGACCTCGAACCCGTCCATGTAGGGCATCATCACGTCGAGCACGACCAGGTTCGGCTTTTCTGCCTTGATCTTCTCCAGGCCTTCTTTCCCGTCAAAGGCGGTGACCACCTGATAGCCCTGACGTTCCAGGTTGACCTGGATCAGGCGAACGATGTGGCGCTCGTCATCGCAGACAACAATTTTGAGAGGTGGCATGCGGTTGGTGAACCCTCCGAGGTGAGTGGATGCTACCTGATCACGAGGCGTTCGTCAACGCAATCCCGACAGTTGCCCCACTGACCGTCCTGACGGTGCAGGGTACCCTGCCCGCGTGAAGCTCTGTCGATTCGAACTCGTTTCGGAACCGGGCGCGGTTCGATCGGGCCTGTATTACAGCGGCAAGGTCTACGAAACGGACGGCACGCAGCCGATCGGCGTTCACGAACTGGCGGCCGTCCGGCTTCTCGCGCCGCTGGGGCTCGCTCCGAGCGTCCGCCTGTTCCGCGAGCTTCCCGCCGGTATCGAGGGGTGGCTCCCCACCGGAATCGAGAGCGCGCGGCGACGGGGGCTCACCTTTTCGTACCTCCATCCCCAGACCGTGGTCGGCCCGTACCAGGTCGTGGGTCCCTCGCCGATGCCGGGGAAGATCGCCGTCATGCCGTGTCTCGCCGTGGTCGTGAGCGACGCGGGGCACTCGATCGGCGTCGAAGAGGCCCCGGGGTTCGTCCTCGGGCTGGCGCTGGCGAACGTGTTCCACCACGCCGAGATCGCCGAGGACGAGGTCCGAAACGGGATGGGGATCAGTCGATCGCACGATTTGGGGATCGCGGTCGGTCCCGCGATCACCACGCCCGAAGAGCTGGAGGAAGTGGAGGCGGAAACGCCGTTCGGACGCACGTACCGACTGTCGATCACTCTCCAGGTGAACGGGAGGGAGGTCTCGCGTTATGCGCTCGAAGACGCGGGAGCGACTCCGGCCGAACTGATCTCGTTCGCGTCGGAAACGCGGCCCCTGCTCCCCGGAGACCTGCTGCTTCTTCCTCTCGACACCCACGGTCTGCCGGTTTCCTCGGAGGACGAGATCCACCTCGTTTCGGACCGGCTGGTACCCTATCCTCGAAGGTCGGTTGACGACGGATCGTCTCCCGGCGCTCTCCGGAGCGCGCATCCCGGGGGAGTCCGAATCCGGCCGCAAAGCCTATGGCCCACAGCGCCCCCCAACTGTTTCAACTCGACAACGGCGTTCGGATCGTGATCGAACCCTTCACCCACGTTCAGTCGGCCGCGATCGGTCTCTGGTGCCTCACGGGAAGCCGGCACGAGCGCGAGAACGAAGCCGGCGTGACCCACCTGATCGAGCACATGCTGTTCAAGGGCACGGAGACACGCACCGCCAAGCAGATCGCGCAGGCGATCGAGGGGCGCGGCGGCATGCTCAACGCCTTCACGGACAAGGA
>JBDNCL010000235.1:0-4114 GCA_046719655.1 Fimbriimonadaceae bacterium | reverse complement strand
CGGAGCGGCCCCGGAAACGACGCTCCCGGGGCCGCCGAAGGGGTGGGTCCGAAGGATGTCAGCTCCGCTTGTGCCGTCGGGCCAGGATGCCGACCAGGCCGAGACCGAGGGCGGCCATGGTCGCCGGCTCGGGAACCGCTTCGAACTGGAAGGTCAGCGTGCCCGAGTCCCAGTTGCCGTCCGGTCCGGGGCCGTCGTCGAACGACTCGAAGAACTCGAGGCGCATCAGGTTGTCGGCGGCGAGGTTGAATGCGATGCCGAGATCGACGAGGCTGACCAGACCGTTGCTGGAGAACGACTGGGTACCGGGGTTGTTCACGCCGGCGCCGGGTCGCAGGTTGGCGCCGCTCGAGGTGGTCCCGCGGAAGTTCACGCCGATCTCGCTCAGCCAGCTCTCGCCGAAGGCGCTGAGGGTCACGTTCCAGCCCACCGCGATGACGCGGAAGTCGGAGAGTCCGCCGCCGAAGAACGCGTTCCAGTCGACGACCTGGACCGTGTTGTTCGGGCTGCCGAGGCCGTCCACACTGGGGGTGCCCGACACGTCGATGGTGCCGGTGAGAATCTGCTGCGACATGGCGGCCGAACAGGCGGATGTCGCGATTGCGAGCGCGATTGCTTTTTTCAACTAAGTGGTTAACCTCCCAAATCAATCCGAGCGCCTTTACGTTACTCCCCAAGCGCCCATCGTTCGACGTCCAGAAGCGAAAAGCTGGCAACTGTGCGTAAACGCCCCCGGCGTGGGACGCTTCGTGGGAAAACGGGAGGGGATTTTGCTCGGGGTGTCGGTGTGCTCCGGTCCGGACCCGACCCGACGTGCAAAACTTAACTCGGTGCGACGACGCCGGCCCGCGGCGACGGCGTGCCTCCCGCGCGTTAGACGACCAAGACCGATGCGTACGAAAGCCGAACTCGACCTTTTCTCGCCCCGAGAGGCCATTTCGGGGGACCGCCCGTTCTTCATGGTAGGCATCGGAGGGGCGGGGATGAGCGCGCTGGCGCTGCTCCTGCGCCAGAAGGGCCGCTCCGTCAGGGGCACGGACGCGACCGAGTCGCCGACCACGGAAGAACTCGTGCTGGCCGGCGTGCCGGTGCACATCGGGCATACGGGCGAGGGAATCGAGCCGCAAGATCAGGTCGTCGTCAGCGACGCCATCCCTCTGGACCACTCGCCCGAAGTCAGGAGGGCGCGGGAACTGGGTTGCCCGGTGTTCCGCCGGTCCCAACTCCTGGGCTGGCTGCTGCACGACCGGCGGACGGTCGCGGTCGCAGGGACCCACGGCAAGACGACGACGACGGGAATGGTCGGGGCCGCCCTCGTCGCGGCCGGGGCGGAACCGCTGGTCGTGGTCGGGGCCGCGATTCCCGAGTGGAACGGGCCGGTTCGGTACGGTTCGGGAGAATGGGCGGTGGCGGAGGCGTGCGAGGCGTACGACAGCCTTCACGATCTCGACCCGGAGATCGTCGTCTTGACGAATCTCGAGCCGGACCACCTCGACTATCACGGGGACTTCGCTTCGCTGGTGGACAGCGTCTGCCGGTTCCTTTCGAAGCCTTCGGTCTCCTGCATCGTCCTTCCCGAAGGCGATCCGGCCGCCCTGGACGCGGCCCGGCGTTCGGGCAAGCGGGTGGTCGTGGTTCGGGAGGGCGACTTCCCGCGTGCGTTGCGGTCCCCTGGGCGGCACAACCGGATCAATGCGTCGCTGGCCCGGGCGGCGCTGCGCGAGATCGGGGTCGAAGGGGAGGCGGCCGAGGCGGCGATCGCGGAGTTCGGCGGGGCGGAGCGCCGGCTGCAGGTGCTGTACGAAGGTTCGGCCGCGATCGTGGACGACTACGCCCACCATCCGACCGAGATCTCGGCCAGCATTCAGGCGCTCCGCGAGCGATTCCCGGGACGACGGATTCTCGTCGTCTTCCAGCCCCACCTCTACTCGCGGACGGCGCAGTTCCTGGCCGACTTTTCGAAGTCCTTGAGCCAGGCCGACCACGTGGTCCTGACCGACATCTACCCGGCGCGGGAAGACCCGATGCCCGGAATGTCGTCGGCGCGGATCGCGGAGGGGCTGACGGTGCCGCACCAGTACGTGCCCCAGAGGCACCTCCTTCCTCGGGTCGTGGCGTCGGTCGTGCGGGACGGAGACGTGGTGGTCGGGATGGGGGCGGGAAACATCGCCGAATTCGCCCCCGCCATGGCGGGGGAGCTCGAACGGGCGTCCCGGATTCGACGTGCGCTGGCGTGCGAGCGGGTTCCGCTCCGGGTGGCGGTGGTGTACGGGGGCGACAGCACCGAGCGCGAGGTGTCGATTCATTCGGGACGGGCGGTTTTCGACGCTCTCCAGCGCCTGGGGCACGATCCGTTCCTGATCGACGTGTCGGAGCGGCTGCTCTCGGGCAAGCCCCTCGCCGACATGGCCGGCGGCGGTCGCCCGGACGTCGCGTTCTTGGCCGTGCACGGCACCCACTCCGAAGACGGGGCTCTGCAGGGCCTGTTGGAGCTGCTCCACATCCCCTACACGGGTTCGGGGGTGCTGGCGAGCGCGATCGGCATGAACAAGCAGATGACGAAGGAGCTGCTGGCCAGCCACCGTCTGCCGGTGCCGAGGGGGCAGCTGGTTTTTGGACCCGACGATCCGATCGAGTTCGATCCTCCCTGCATCGTGAAGCCGAACGCGCAGGGCTCGACGGTCGGCGTGACGTTCCTGAAGACGTCGGAAGGGCTTCGGGAGGCGGTGTCCCGAGCCACGATCTACGGAGGAGGGGCCATCGTCGAGGAGTGGATCGAAGGGATGGAGATTTCGGTTCCCGTGCTCGGAGACCGGGCGCTTCCTCCGGTCGAAATCGCGCCGGCGAGCGGTCAGTACGATTTCGCGTCGAAGTACACGCCGGGCGCGACGGAAGAGATCGTTCCGGCCCGCCTGTCGCCTCCGATGTTGGAACGGGTCCAGGAGCAGGCGCTGGCGGCCCACCGGACGATCGGCTGCTCGGGCGCGACCCGGACCGACATGATCGTCCGCGGCGGCGAGGCCGTGATCTTGGAGATCAACACGTTGCCGGGCATGACCCCGACGAGTCTGTTGCCGAACTCGGCGCGGGCCGTGGGTATCGAGTTCGACGACCTCGTCCAGTGGATCGTGATCGAAGCGCTGCGGCGGTGGGTGACGGCCTGAGATGCGGTCTCGCAAACGCCGAAACCGTCTCCGAATCGGGGCCGAAGCGGTGTGGTTGGCTCTCGGGGTCAACCTGGCGGCCGGCGCGTTGCTGAGTCCGCTGACCGCCGTCCAGCGGGTGCGGGTAGAGGGCGTGCCGTCTTTCGACCAGGCCCGAGTGGCCGAGATTCTGAATTCGTGGCGGGGGGTGGCGGCGATGCGGTGGCCGCCCCAGGTCGTCGAGTCGAGGGTCCAGTCGGGTTCCGAGGTGCACCGGGCGACGTTTCACCGCAACGTGTTCGGTCGCGCCGTTCTGAAGGTCGATTACCGGATTCCGGTGGCCGAGATCGAAGGCACGCACGGTCTGTTGCTCGATTCGAACGGGCAGGTCTACCGGCCTGGGAACCTGGCGTTGGCGCCGACCGAGGTCGAGGCGTGGGCCAAGGTGGCGGCGCGGGCCAAGCCCGGCGCCGACGACGCGGCCGATTCGGCGGGCGATGCGGACCCGCGGATGGTTCTGGCGGGCCGGCGACTGGCCGATCTCCGCCCGTTGCCTCTGGTGAGGGTCGAGCGGAGTCTCCTGCGGCCGAGCTTCGGCCTCGCCGACACCTGGCCGGGGGGCGACCTGGTGACGGTGGTGCGGCGGACTCAGGCCTTGCCCGCCCTCGCCGGGACGGTGGTGTCCTTGGAGCCGTCGGGCATCCTGTGCTTAAATACCCCGCAAGGTGCGCGGATCGTCCTCGGTGGGACAGAGCGCTTGGACGAGAAGTTTGGCGTGATCGAGTCGACCCTGGTTCGGAACCCTCGAGACCTGGAGGCGTTGAAGGAGATAACGGTGGTGGAGCCGTCGCGCCCGATGGCGATACCCAGACAGGGGCCCTGAAGATGAATCCTTTTGCAACTCGAATTTCCGGTCAGCAGTGGGTGGTGCCGGTCAGCGCGCTGTCGCTGGTCCTCGGCTTCATGATGAC
>JBDNCL010000234.1:0-4144 GCA_046719655.1 Fimbriimonadaceae bacterium | reverse complement strand
TGGCCTGGGCGGCGAGATAGGTCGCGCCGGCGATCAGGGCCACCAGCGCGATCCAGGTCAGACCGAGAAGGATGCCGAGCCTCTGGACGTCGTCTTGGCGCCCTTGCCAGTCGACGGCGGCCACGACGAGCCGGGGTCCGATGGATTCGGTGCCCTGGGTCGTGGCGCTGTGAACGTACAGCAGCTTGCCGTCGACCTCTTGGACGCCGTTCTTCCGCGTCGGCCACAGGGAGGCCGCCCCGACGTTCGCGATGCTGATCCCGTCGGGACCGAAAACCGCCACCGACAGCCCCGGGTAGGCGAAGTTGACGTTCGAAAGGTCGATTTCGGGTTGCTGACCGACCGCGTTGACGATGAGCCGGGCCGCCGGCTCGACGATGTTTTCGACCTCGGTCAGCTTCTGGAGGTGCACGCCGTACACCATGATCGCGAACGTGACCCCGAAGAGCACGCCTGCGATCGCCGTCATCATGAAGGTCAGGCGCGCTCGGTGGCTCCAGCTTCTCATCTTCGATCCCGCCCTTGAACCGGTCCGGCCCGAGACGGGCGATCAGTGCGGCTTGCCGATCATGTAGCCGACCCGTCGGATCGTCTGGATCAACCGCGGAGCGCCGCCGAACTCGAGCTTCGTCCTCAGGTGGTTCACATAGACCTCGACGATATTGGCGTCCCGATCGTGGTCGCTGGCCCACACGTACTCGAGGATCTCCTTCTTCGACACCGGATGGCCCGCGTTTCGGACGAGGATCTCGAGGAGCAGAAACTCGGTCGTGGAGAGGAAGATGGTCCGGCCGCCTCGCTCGACCCGACGGGCGATGAAGTCGACCTTGAGGTCTTCGATTTGGGCCGTCGTCTTGCCCATCGAGCTGCGGCGGATCAGGGCCGACACTCGGGCCAGCAGCTCCCGAACCTTGAAGGGCTTGGCCATGTAGTCGTCGGCCCCCTCGTTGAGTCCGCGCACGCGGTCGTCCAGCTCCCCGAGCGCGGTGAGCATGAGGATGGGAACGGTGACGCCGGAAGCCCGCGCGCGGGTGAGCACCTCGAGCCCGTCGAGACCCGGCAGCATGACGTCCAGAATCGCGAGGTCGATGTTGTTCGACTGCATCGCGGCCAGGCCCTTGTGGCCGTCTTCGGCGATGACGGCTTCGAACCCTGCCTCCTCGAGCGCCTGGGCGACAAAGGACGCCACCGTCGGCTCGTCTTCCACCACCAACACTCGGTTGCTCGACATAGGCCAGCTTTGCCGCGACGGCCGCCGCATCGAACGGCTCGGCGCAACGCCTCGCTCTGACCCTGAACTTTCGTCGAACTTCGCCAAAGTCCTGCTCCTCGACCCCGGCCCAAACCTTGGGTTGTCTTAAGATTACGGGCTGTCGCCTCGATTCCTTCACGTTTTTTCAGGGCAGGCGAAAGGATCGGGTCCTTATGATCACCGGTCCGACGGCGTCGTATCGGGCTCGGAAAGGATCTCGGAAACCGAAGGCCGACCGACAGAGGCATCTCCGCCGCGATCGGGCACTCCGCCGGGGTCGGCGGTGCGGCTGACTCAACCTGACTCGGGGTTCAGTTTCTCAGCCGGAAGGAGTCGATGAACCGCTTGGTCTCCTGTTCGCCCGGAGCCCCGTTCGTCGAGAGGACCATGATCTGGTACAGCCGGTTCTCGACGAGGATGCCCCGCCACACGACCTGACCGCGGCTGTCGGGCGGACCGAACTCGAACGTCACATCGACGGCCGGGTGGTTCTGCCAACGGAAATCGGTCCGCCGGATCAGCTTGGCGTCGTCCCGGGAGCGCATGATCCCCTGCGCCGCGCTGTCGATCGTCTGCCGACGGCTCGAGTCGGGGCCGAGGTCCATCGGGAAGTCGTTGTACGCGACGAAGAACACCCAACCCCGGTAGGTGGCATAGGCCATGTGGACGGCGATCTCGCCCGCGTCGGTGCGCTGGTCCTGTCTGTTCTCCGCGGGCAGGGCCGGCATCTGGACCGAGAATCGACCCTCGCGCGATCGATACTCGCGCCACGGCGCCGAGGCTTGGGCAAGGGCGGAAGCGGCCGTGGCGATGGCGATCAGGACGAGAAGAGACCGAGACACGAACGACATGGCTGTGTTGGTAGGACGTTCCGGCGGAGACAACGTCACAAACGTTTTTCGATACGGGCCGACCGGTTCGACACCGGTTCGGAGGGTCGCTCGGCGACGGCCCGTTCCGCCCGAAACGTTGTCTGCTCCTATGCACTTCTGAAGGCAATTTCCTCGAATGAGGAGCGGTTCGCCGGTACCCCGAAACTTTAGGTTGACTCGGGCCGCCTCGCGGCCCCGCGTTTGGGATTCGCATCGCGAGCCCGGGAATCCCAGCTGAAGGGGCCGACGACCCGGCGCCCGAAAACCGCGAGCCACCAGACGCCCGGGGCGAAATACGGAGCAGGAGCGATCGTCGACGAATTCAGATCGGTGAGGGGAAGGCTCATCCGCGTGCTCGGCCTGTTTGCGGTCGCCTTCGCCGTCGTGGTCGGGGCCTGGGTCTCCTACGAATCGTGGTACGCCCGCTACCTTCACGAACGCGCCGAAAGCGACCGGAGCCGCAACACGCGGCAGATCGTCACCCTCGCCGCTCAGAGGCTAACCGCACTCGCCACCGACTACACGCCCTGGGACGAGCTCGTCGCCTTCGCCGAGGAACGCCCGGGTTCGGAAACCTTCGCCGCCGAAAACCTCGAACCGGCCCTCGACACCTTCGGCGCGGACGGGATCTGGGTGTACCGGCCCGACTTCGCCTTCGTCTACGGTCTGGCCCGAGACCGACGGTTGGACATGTCGGCCCGAGAGCCGGTGATGCGGGCCTTGCGGCGGGCCGACATCCTCGGCCGACGGCAGGCCGCATTCTTCGTCGTGGTGAGAGGGCGAGTCCTCGACGTGCGGGCGGCCACCATTCATCCGTCGAGCGACGCCGGGCGCCTGACCGGGCCCCGAGGGATCTTCGTGACGTTCCAAGAGTGGAACGCCCGGCACGTGGGGCAGCTGGCCAGCCTGACCGACACCGAAATGACGCTGGTGCCGGTCGGCGACGCCGACCCCTCGTCGAGCACGGACGGCGACCACAGCATGCGGTTTGTCCTTCCGGTGGCCGGTGCAGACGGCCGGCCGGTGGCCCAGCTGATCTGCACCGCCCAGATCGGAAACGCCTCCGACTATCGGGCCATCAGCCAGCGCGGGTTGGCGGTCTTTCTGATCTTCCTGCTCGTGTTCGGTCTTCAACTCACCCTCCAGATCACCCGACGCGTCACCGAACCGCTCCAAACCATCGCGCGAGCCCTCAAACATGGCGTCGATGCCGAACTCGTCAAGCTCAAGAGGGTCCCCGACGAGTTCGGGCATCTTGCCGACGACGTCTTTCGGCAGAGGGCGTCCCTCCAGCGCGCCTACAAGAGCCTGGAAGCGCGAATCGAGGAACGCACGCGCGCCATCCGGTACCAGGCGTACCACGACACGCTGACCGGGTTGCCGAATCGGGCCTCGTTCTCGGAAAGGATTCGACGCCTCCAAGGGGTCGAGCCCGACGGTCGGCTGGCTGCCCTTCTCTTCATCGACTTGGACAACTTCAAGTGGGTCAACGACACGATGGGGCACGAGGCGGGCGACGCCGTGCTTGTGGAGGCGGCCCGTCGCATCGCCCAGGGCGCTCCGCCGGAAGCTTGGGTCGCCCGACTGGGGGATGACGAGTTCACCGTGCTGATCGAGGACGTCGCCGGGGCGGACCAGGCTCTGGAGATCGCCCCGTCCATCGTCAACCTCATGCGCAAGCCGTTCGTCACCGACACGACGACGATCCTGATGCCGGCCAGCATCGGCGTCGCAGTCGGTCCGGCCGGAACGCCGGTGATCGGCGATCTCCTCCGCCATGCCGACATCGCCCTCTACGATGTCAAGGGCCGCGGCAAGCAGGCGTGCGTGCTGTTCGACGAAGCCATGAATCAGACCGTGGTGGAGCGGATCGAGCTGGAGATGAGCCTGCGCCACGCTCTCGACCGAGGCGAGTTCGAGGTCTACTATCAGCCGATCGTCAGCCTGGAATCGGGCGAAATGGTCGCCGTCGAGGCTCTGGTTCGCTGGAACCACCCCGCCAATGAACTGGTCGCCCCGA
>JBDNCL010000233.1:0-4216 GCA_046719655.1 Fimbriimonadaceae bacterium | reverse complement strand
CGGGGGGGGGGGGGGCGAAGCGTCCCCATGTTGCCGGCGTTTGGCGCCCGACACCCAAACCGGGTGTCCGATCCGCCATAATCAACGTCCAGAATGAAGGTCCTTGTTATCGGCTCCGGGCCCATCGTCATCGGACAGGCCGCGGAGTTCGATTATGCCGGGACGCAGGCCTGCAAGTCTCTCCGCGAAGAAGGTTGCCAGGTCGTGCTCGTCAACTCCAATCCGGCGACGATCATGACCGATCCCGGCGTTGCCGACGCTCTCTACATCGAGCCTCTGACGGTCGAATTCTGCGAAAGGGTGATCGCCCGCGAGCGTCCCGACGCCCTGCTTCCGACTCTCGGCGGCCAGACCGGTCTCAATCTGGCGATCCAGCTCGCCGACAACGGGATTCTCGAAAAGTACGCGGTGCGGCTGCTGGGAACGCCTCTGTCGGCGATCCGAAAGGCCGAAGACCGCGAGGAGTTTCGGGCCCTGATGCGGGAAATCAAAGAGCCCGTTCCCGAAAGCTTCATCATCGAGTCGCCCGAGCAGCTGCGGGCGATCCTCGAGACGCGGGTGCCGGACGAGACGGGACGCCTGATCGATTTCCCCTACCCGCGAATCGTCCGGCCGGCCTACACGCTGGGAGGCACGGGGGGCGGTATCGCCCGGAACCCCGACGAGCTGTGGGAGATCGGCCTCAAAGGTCTCGCCCTCTCGATGCGCTCCCAAATCATGGTCGAGCGCAGCCTGCTGGGGTGGAAGGAGATCGAGTACGAGGTGATGCGCGACTCCAAGGGCACGTGCATCACGGTCTGCAACATGGAGAACTTCGACCCGATGGGCGTCCACACCGGCGACTCCATCGTCGTCGCTCCGAGCCAGACCCTCAGCGATCAGGAGTACCACATGCTCCGGACCGCGTCGCTGAAGATCATTCGGGCGCTGGGGATCGAGGGCGGCTGCAACGTCCAACTGGCGGTCAGTCCGGAGAGTTTCGACTACTACGTGATCGAAGTCAACCCGCGCGTGTCTCGGTCGTCCGCTCTCGCGTCGAAGGCGACCGGGTACCCGATCGCTCGCGTCGCGGCCAAGATCGCGATCGGACGGACGCTGGACGAGATCGACAACCAGGTCACGAAGACGACGAAGGCGTGCTTTGAGCCGGCTCTCGACTATTGCGTCGTGAAGATCCCGCGCTGGCCTTTCGACAAGTTCGCGACCGGCGATCGGACCCTGTTCACGCAGATGAAGGCGACGGGCGAGGTCATGGCGATCGACCGGACGTTCGAGTCGGCCCTGCTGAAGGCGATTCGCGGGTTGGAAGTCAAGCAGAAGGACCTGCGACACCCGAAGTTCCAGGGCGGGATGCCCGACGAGGAGCTTCGGAACGCGGTCGCAAAACCCACGGACGAACGTTTGTGGGCGGTGGCGGAAGCGCTCCGCCGCGGATGGGGGATCGCCGAAATCAACCGGCTCAGCCGAATCGACCCCTGGTTCTTGGAGAAGCTCGAAAAGATCGTCCACATGGAGCGGAACTTGGAGCGGGCGGGCCGCACCCGAGAAACTCGGGGACGGGCCGGGATCGAGTTGTCCAACCTGATCTCGGACGCGTTCCTGATGGGGTTCCCGTCGCCTGCGATCCTCAGCCTGCTGGGTGTCCCCGCCTCCGGCGACACGGACGCGTTCGGGGTCTTTGTCCGGACCGAGGTCGAGCGGCTGAAGGTCATGCCCGTGTTCAAAATGGTCGACACCTGCGCCGGCGAGTTCGAATCGGCCACACCCTACTACTACGGGACGTTCGAAGACGAGAACGACGAGGCGAGAGTCGGGGAACAGCCGGTCTCGAGCGAAGCGGAAACGGTGCTCGTGCTCGGATCGGGCCCGATCCGCATCGGACAGGGGATCGAGTTCGACTACTCGTGCGTCCACTGCGTCTGGGCGTTGCGGGAGATGGGGTACCGGGCCGTCATGGTCAACAACAATCCGGAGACGGTGTCGACCGACTTCGATACCGGCGACGGCCTCTACTTCGAGCCGGTCACCTTGGAGGACGTTCTGGACGTCGTCGCGCGGGAGAAGCCGATCGGGGCCGTGGTGCAGTTCGGCGGCCAGACCGCCATCAACCTGGCCGAAGGTCTGCAGCGGAGCGGAGTGAAGGTTCTGGGAACCTCGCCCGAGGCGATCGCCGCGGCCGAAGACCGCGACCAGTTCGAGCGGTTGCTGACGCGGCTCGGGATCCCCAAACCTCCCGGACGCGCTGTGCGCAGCTTGGAGCAGGCGCGGGAAGTGGCCCGAGCGGTGGGCTACCCCGTTCTGGTGCGGCCGAGCTTCGTTCTCGGCGGTCGGGCGATGGAGATCGTGTACGACGAAAACCAGCTGAACAGCTTCTATTCGGAAGCGGAGGACGCGAACCCCGGCCAGCCCGTCCTCGTCGACAAGTACCTCCTCGGCAAGGAGGCGGAAGTCGACGTCATCTCGGACGGAACCGACACGCTGGTGCCGGGCATCATGGAGCACATCGAGCGGGCCGGCGTGCACAGCGGCGATTCCATGGCCGTCTACCCGGCCGTGTCGCTGAGCGCCCAGGTTCAGGCCCAGATGGTGACCAGCGCGTGCAAGATCGCCCGCGAGCTGGGGGTCAAGGGGTTGATGAACATCCAGTTCGTCATCGCGCCCAAGATCGGCTCGGACGGCGGGGAAGAGGTCGCCTACGTTCTCGAGGTCAATCCGAGAGGCTCGCGGACCGTGCCCTACATCAGCAAGGTGACCGGCATCCCCATGGTCGATCTGGCCACCAAGTGCATGATGGGCGTTTCATTGAAGGACCTCGGTTACGACAGCGGTCTCTGGGTTCTGGATTCGGTCGACCGGATCCCGCCCCGGCGCGTTCGAACGACCGATCCCCACGTTCCGGGGCGGGTGCTGGCGGAGTCGCATTTCGAGGAGATCCTCGAACGGGGAACCGGCGCCCTGCCGGAACCGCTCTTCTATGCCGTCAAGGCGCCGGTCTTCAGCTTTCAGAAACTCGGGAAGGTCGAGCCGAGTCTCGGTCCCGAGATGAAGTCGACCGGCGAGATCCTCGGAGTCGACCGCACGTTCGAGGCGGCTCTCTACAAGGCGTTGGTGGCCAGCGGGATCGCGTTCAAGGGCGACGGTCACGTGGCGCTGTCGGTTCAGGACGCGGACAAGGCGGTGGCGGTGGAGTTTGCGAGGCGTTTGCGGGACAAGGGGTTCACGATCGCCGCGACCAGCGGAACGCACGATGCGTTGGCCGAAGCGGGCATCGAGGCCCGCTGGGTCCCCAAAATCCAGGAGGGGAGCCCGAACCTGCTCGATCTCGTCGTTCGCCGCGAGTTGAGCCTCATGATCAACACGCCTTCGGCCGACCAGGACGTCGAGTCGCAGGCGGCCCGGATTCGGCGGGCGTGCATCGAGACGGGCATCCCGTGCGTCACCAACATCGACACCGCGGGTGCCCTGGTGCGGGCGATCGAGAGGTTCATGGACCCGACGGGCACGGAATGCCTCCGGCTGGAGGAGTACTTTCAGATGTCGCCGGTCTGAGTCACCGGCCGGCTCCGATCATCTCGAGGTAGTCGCCCACGGCGCGGAGCACCTTGCCGCGGTGGCTGACTTCGTGCTTTTGGTCGGCCGCGAGGTCGGCCATCGTACAGCCGAGTTCGGGAAGGAAGAAGATCGGGTCGTAACCGAAGCCGCCGTTGCCGCTCGGAGCGTGGGCGATCCCTCCTTCGCACGTCGCCTGAAAGACGATCGTCCGAGGGCGGCGATAGACCACGGGAGCTCGGTCGGGGGGCTCGGGCAGCCGGGTGCCCTCCGGGCAGGTCAGGGCGACGCAGCACCGAAACCGGGCCGTCCGCTTCGGTTCCGGAACGCCGCGCAGGCGCTCGAGGATCAGCGCCATTTTCTCGGGAAAGGGGGTGTCCTCTCCCGCGAACCGCTTGGAGTGGACGCCGGGTTCGCCCCCCATGGCGTCGATCTCCAGGCCCGCGTCGTCGGCCAGGCTCCACTCGCCGGCGAACGCCGCCGCCGATTCCGACTTGATGCTGGCGTTCGCCCAGTAGCTGTCCCCCGTTTCCTCCGGTTCGGGAGCGTCGGGGAAGTCGGCGAGGGTCAGGATCGGCAGACCGGGAAACCGGCGGCTGAGGATGGCGACCATCTCTCCCGCCTTCTTGACGTTGTGGGTGGCGACGACGAGCCTCTTCATCGGTCG
>JBDNCL010000232.1:0-4275 GCA_046719655.1 Fimbriimonadaceae bacterium | reverse complement strand
CCGAGCCCGAGAATCGTCATTCCCGCGGAAGCGGGAATCCGGGGAATTGCAGCACTGCAGGGGCCGAGGCGGCGCGGGCCCCGGCCTTCGCCGGGGTGACGGATGACCCCACACCCCACACCCGGAAGCCGCCGACCCCAAAGCGGTCTAGAATTTGCCTGAGGAACGTCAACCATGAAAATCGGAGTGATCGGTCTGGGCTACGTGGGACTTCCCCTCGGACTGCGCTTTTGCGAATCCGGGTGCGAAGTCGTCGGTTTCGACATCGACGAAACCAAGTGCCGCCAGCTCAACTCGGGCGACAGCTACATCCGCCACATCGGCCCCGAACGCGTCGCCGCGGCCCGGGACAGCGGCCGATTCGAAGCCACCGCCGACTTCTCCCGCGTGGCCGAGGTCGACGCCGTCCTCATCTGCGTGCCGACGCCCCTGGGCCCTCACCGAGAACCCGACATGAGCTACATCGCGGGCACGGTCGCCGCCATCGAGCCCCACATCCGGGCCGGTCAGACCATCTCGCTCGAGAGCACGACCTACCCCGGCACGACCGAAGAGTTTCTGGTCGCCATGTGCGCACGCCGCGGACTCGTCCCCGGCCGAGACGTCTTCGTGGTCTACTCGCCCGAACGCGAGGACCCGGGCAACCCCCAATTCGCCACCCACAACATCCCCAAGCTCGTCGCCGGCCAGACTCCGGCCTGCCTCGAGCGCGGCCTGGAGATCTACGGCCGGGCGATCGAGCGCCTCGAGCCGGTCTCCTCGCCCGCCGTGGCCGAGATGGCGAAGCTGTTCGAGAACGTCTTCCGCGCCGTCAACATCGGCCTCGCCAACGAGATCAAGGTGCTGTGCCACCGGATGGGGATCGACCCGTACGAGGTGATCGAGGCGGCCGGGTCCAAGCCGTTCGGGTTCATGAAGTTCTTCCCCGGTCCCGGCCTCGGCGGCCACTGCATCCCCATCGACCCGTTCTATCTCACGTGGAAGGCGCACGAATACGGCGTCCACACCAAGTTCATCGAGCTGGCCGGCGAGATCAACCGCGGCATGCCGCACTACGTGGTCGACCGCGTGCAGCTCGCCCTGAACCGCTGCCGCCGACCGATCAACGGCTCCAAGGTGCTCGTGCTCGGGGTCGCGTACAAGAAGAACGTGGACGATCTGCGCGAGTCGCCCGCGCTCGAGATCATCGAGATGCTCCAGGGGATGGGCGCCGAGGTCTCCTACCACGACCCCTACTTTCCCGCGCTGCCCAAGGTGCGCCGACACGATATTCCGTTGCGGTCGGTCGATCTGACCGACGCGAATCTGGCCCAGGCGGATGCGGTCGTGATCGCGACCGACCACGACGTCTTCGACTACGAGCGGATCCGGGACCGCGCCCGGCTGGTGATCGACTGCCGCGGCCGCCTGAAGGCGGACGGCGTCCGCGTGGTCCAGGCGTAGGCGGCGGTCGGGCGGGAGGTGCTCGCGAGGGCCGGCGGCCGCGGCGGACGGGGCCGCCGGCGGCGACAGTCCAGTGTTGATGGCTGCCGTCATTCCCGCGAAGGCGGGAATCCGGGGAACCGCGGCAGCGGGCAGGCCGAGGCGGCGGCTGTTGGAAATGGGAGGGGGGTGGCGAGCGCTGCTCGCGGGGGTGGCACGCCGGAGCGTGCGGGTGTTGTGCCCGCCGGGCACGGGGGTCGCGGCCTGCGACCGCGTTGTGAGACGAGGGTCAAGTCTTCGGTCTTCGGAGACTTGCGATCAGGGCGGACAGCTGGCGCCCGACTTTCGTGCACTCCGCTAGCAGAACCTCGGTCCCGGACATCAGGCCGGTCTCCGCGGCAATGATCAGCTGAGTCTCCAGTTCTTTGAGGCTTCCGTTGGCGATCCCCAGGAACTGTAGATACTCCGAACGGTGCGAACGGCCGTAGCCTTCGGCGATGTTCGAGGGGATCGATACGGCGGCCGACCGCATCTGCGCCGCCAGACCGAATCGTTCTCGGGCAGGGAACGCCTCCGTGCTCCGGTAAACGGCCACGGCAAGGTCTTTGGCGCGTCTCCATACCTCCAGGTCGCGATAGCTCGCCATATCGCCCTCTCTTCGACGCACCCCGGACCACCGAGGCGCTTAACCGGATCGTTGTTCTTTTTTCCCCCTCACGGGAACTTCCTGCCATGATGCCCCGCCAACGGCGGCCACACCCACGAGCACAGCGAGCAACACCCGCAGGCGGAGCCTGCCACACCCGGCGCGTCAGCGCCCACACCCACCTGCGAAGCAGGCCACAACCCTAGCCCCCAAGTCCCGACCCGCCGATCATTAAGAAGTCCGAACAAACCTGGCCCGTTTTTTGCCCAACGCCCACAAACGAGTACACTCGACAGCGAACCGCGCACCCTATGTCTGCCTCGACCCCCGCCCCCAGCGCCGCCGACGGCCCCCGCCCGATCCCGGCCGAAGCGCCCCGCGCGCCTCTCGGACCGTTCCCCCCCGGCGAACCCGAGACCGTCATCCGGCCGCCCGGGCGGTTCGCCGCCATCGACCTGCGCGAGGTCTGGAAGTACCGCGACCTCCTGATGACGTTCGTGCGGCGCGACATCACCCTGCGATACCGGCAGACCGTGCTCGGCGTGGCCTGGGTGCTGCTCCAGCCCCTCCTCGGCGCCGGCATCTTCACCGTCGTCTTCGGCCTCATCGCCCGACTCCCCGCCCCCGAAGGCGTGCCCTATTTTCTGCTCAGCTACTCCGGACTGCTCGGCTGGAACCTGTTCAACCAGTCCGTCACCCGCATCACGACGTCCCTCACCGGCAACGCCAACCTCATCAGCAAGATCTACTTCCCCCGCCTCATCCTGCCCATCAGCAACCTGGGGTCGATCCTGCTCGACTTCCTCGTCGCCGGCGCCCTCATGGCCGCGATGCTGGCCGTCTACCGGATCGCGCCGGCCTGGACTCTGGCCCTGGTGCCGCTCGCCATCGTCGTCCTCCTCCTGACCGCCCTCGGCATCGGACTGTGGCTCGCCGCCCTCCAGGTCAGCTACCGCGACGTCGGGCACGTCACCCCCGTCCTGCTCAACCTCGTCCTCTACGCGACGCCCGTCGCCTACAGCCTGGACGCCGTGCCGAACGCCGTCCGCGCCTTCGTCGTGCTCAACCCGCTGACCGGAGCCATCGAGACGATCCGAATCGGCCTTCTCGGGCAGTCCGACGTCCCGTGGAACCTGTTTGCGGTCAGCGCCGCCTTCGGACTTGCGATGTTCGTGGTCGGCGCCTTCCAGTTCAACCGCATGGAGCACCGCTTTGCCGACGTTATCTAGGAAGGGCGCCGGCACCCCGCACCCCTGACCCCCTATGACTCCCGCCATCTCGGTCCGCGGCCTGGGCAAGGCCTACACCATCGCCCATCAGGAAAAGGCGACGCTGGCCAGCGAAGCCCTGATGGCCAAGCTGCGCAACCCGTTCGGACGCGTCTCCCGCGAGACGTTCTGGGCCCTCCGAGACGTCGAGTTCGACATCGAGAAGGGGGACGTGGTCGGCATCATCGGCCGCAACGGGGCCGGCAAGTCGACTCTGCTCAAGGTCCTCAGCCGCATCACGACCCCCACGACGGGCGAGGTGCGCCTCTACGGTCGGGTCGGCAGCCTGCTCGAAGTCGGCACCGGGTTCCACCCCGAGCTGACCGGGCGCGAGAACATCTACCTGAACGGGGCCATCCTCGGGATGCGCCGCTCGGAGATCGACCGCCAGTTCGACGCCATCGTCGACTTCGCCGAGGTCGAGAAGTTCCTCGACACCCCGGTGAAGCGGTACAGCTCGGGGATGTATGTGCGGTTGGCCTTCGCAGTCGCCGCCCACCTGAACCCCGAGATCCTGATCGTGGACGAGGTCCTGGCCGTCGGCGACGCAAAGTTCCAGGCCAAGTGCCTGGGGAAGATGCAGGACGTGTCCCGCCAAGAGGGCCGCACCGTCCTCTTCGTCAGCCACAACATGCTGTCTGTCCAAGCCCTGTGCCGAACGGGAATCCTGCTGAAGGAGGGGAACGTCGTCGATCTTGGCCGGATCGGTCCCGTGGTCGAGCGCTATCTGACAGAGTACGCGCACCGGATCGACACCTTCCCGCCCACCGTCTCTGCCGAAGGTTCTTTTTGTCTGAAGGACTTTGGGTACGAGGGGGAGCGGCCGGGTGCGTTGCCCGTGTCCGGAAAGAAGATGACGTTCATCTTCGATGTGGAGGGTACCGTTCGGCCGGGAGCCGAGTTCGAAGTCGGGATCAAGTCGACCTATGGCTCCTACAT
>JBDNCL010000231.1:0-4278 GCA_046719655.1 Fimbriimonadaceae bacterium | reverse complement strand
GGAGCGGATCCTGGCCCGCGAATCGTTCCGGCCCTACCGGATCGTGGAGCGCGTCGTCCGGTACGGAACCGCCGCCCCGGGAGGCGATCCCGACGCCCAGACCGAGTCGTTTCTGACCCAGTTCCCCCGCTTGCGCGACCGGCGCTTTTTGCTCTGCCTCGGGCGCGTCCACCCCAAAAAGGGGCACGATCTGCTGATCGAGGCGTACGCCCGCGTCTACGGTGCCGACCGAGACGCGCCGGAGCTGGTGCTCGCCGGTCCCGATCAGATCGGCTGGCAGGCGTCTCTCGACGCCCTCGCCGCCCGGCTCGGGGTCGCCGACCACGTCGTTTGGACGGGCATGGTGACCGGCGACGCGAAGGTCGGGGCGTACCGGGCCTGCGAGGCGTTCGTTCTGCCGAGCCACCAGGAGAACTTCGGCATCGTCGTGGCCGAAGCCCTCGCCTGCGGTCGTCCCGTTCTGCTCACCGACAAGGTGAACATCTGGCGGGAGGTCACGGCCGACCGAGCCGGCCTCGTGTCGCGGGATACCCTGGAAGGGGTCGTCGACCTTCTCACGAGGTGGCGCTTCCTGTCGGAAGCGGACCGGGACGCGATGGGGGCGCGGGCTCTGGCCTGCTTCGAAGCGAGGTTCGAGGTCCACGCCGCCGCCCGCAGTCTCGTCGACACGGTCGGCGAGTTTTTGACCGCATAGGCGGCCCGAGGCCGCCGGGGAGGGTCCGAGCCCCCGAGCCGTCATTCCCGCGAAGGCGGAAGGTGGGTCGAATGCAGGACGTCATTCCCGCGAAAGCGGGAATCCGGGGAACGGCGGCACCGGACAGACCGAGACGGACGGACCCCGGCCTCCGCCGGGGTGACGGACAGCCCGCACCCACGCGGACCCCGGCCCTCGCCGGGGTGACGGAGACGAGAGAGCCAGGCAGACCCCGCCCCGGTTCCCACCCTGGCGTCCATCAGCGCCCGCGCCGCGTCGCCTCGTAGATCTTCGCGTCCACCAGAAACCGGAACCAGAACGCGTGCAGGGTGTGGTAGACGAGCCCGACCCGTCCGTCCAAAAACCCGAGCTTGATCACGTAGCTGTAGAAGAAGAAGGCGTACGCCCGCAGGAACAGCGGCAGCCGGTACCACAGGTGCTGCTTCACCCAGCGCTTGCGCTCCCGGGTGTCCCCCACCAGCTTTCCCTTCAAGACCGGACCTTCGGGCTCGGCGCGCCGCAGAACCTCCTGCGCTTCCGCCGTCGACCACCGATTGTGGGTGGCGGTCCAACGCTCCAGATCGACCGCCTGCATGTCGAGAAGGTTGCCCTTGAGCCGGACCGTGCGTCCGGAGCAGACAAAATGCTGATCGTACAGACGGTCTTCGCACTGACCCTTCCCGGCCCGATACAGGCGAAGGTGCCAGCTCGGGTTCATGTGCCCGAAGCGGATGGGCTTCCCCCAAAAGTGGTGGAGCCGGCGCACGAGGAATCCGTCGACTCCGGGCGCTCCCTGGGCGAGCGCGGTCCGCATGCTGGAAGCCAGTTCGGGCGAGACGATCTCGTCGCTGTCGACGTGCAGCACCCAGTCGTCCGGCCCGAGCGCCGCGTACTCCTGAGCCCACCGGCGCTGGGCCGAGTAGTTGTCGAACGGGTGCTGGACCCACTCGCAACCCAGGTCCTTCGCGATCTTCTCGGTCCCGTCCGTGCTGAACGAGTCGACGACGAGAATCCGGTCCGCGACCTGGCGCAGGGCTCGGATCACCTCGGCGAGCATCGCCTCCGAATTGAACGTGAGGACGATGCCGGTGACCTTCATGCGCCCGGCTCCCGCATCTGCCGCGGCCGGATCGGCCGGCACGGGTTCCCCGCACATACCGTCCACGCCGGGAGGTCTTTGGTGACCACGGACCGGGCACCCACCACCGCCCCTTCCCCGACTGTGACCCCCGGTCCGACAAACGCTTCCGCCGCGACCCACGCCTCGTCGCCGATGCGGATCGGGTAGGCGAGCAGCGGAAAGTTGGGGTCCTCGAAGTCGTGGGTTCCGCAGCAGAGATGGGCGCCTTGGCTCACGATCACCCGCTTGCCGATTGTGATCTTGGCCATCGTGTAGAGGTTGACGTCGTCCGCGATACCCGCCTGATCGTCGACTTCCAGGTTCCACGGCGCCCAGACCTTGACCTTTGCGTAGATGTGGACCCCGTGCCCGAGCCTGGCGCCGAAGAGTCGGAGCAGAAAGGCTCGCCACCCGTGAAGCGGCCGTGGGGTGGGGCGGAACAGCAACGTGTAGACGACACCCCACAGCGCCCGTCGCACCCGGTTGCCGAGGGTGAAGCACGGCCCCGTATGCGCGTCGGATCGCAGGATCTCTCCGTTCGGCGTATCCACTCCGATGCTATTTTGCACCTTTCCGCGTTGCGGAACCATGGGCGAGGTGCGAGCGCCCACTCCCGCCTGCGAAGCAGGCTCTACTTCTTCCCCCTGTACCCCCACACCCAACACCCTTCCGACTACCGTCATTCCCGCGAAAGCGGGAATCCGGGGAACCGCGGCCCAGCGTCAGCCCGCAGACGACGGACCCCGGCCTCCGCCGGGTTGACCCATAAGCCCGTTCCCAGTCCCGCGTCGACCCCAACCCAACACCCCGGGGTTCCCCCTCAGCGCCCCAACCGGGCCCACTCCGCCACGATCGACTCCCACGCGAGCGCGTCGATCTCGGTCTGGCGGAACGGCGCCGCCCGCGCCGGCTCGCCGTCGGCGATCGAACCGTCGGGCCGGGCCACGATCACGGGGGCGTCGGCCGGGGCCGCCATGTCGGGGTCGTCCGGCACCACGCACCAGAGACCGTGGCACATCGAGCACGCGTAGGCCGTGCTCTTGTGGAGGATCGAAATCCGGTTGTGGATGACGGCCGCGTTGCCCGAAGCGAGAGCCAGGGAAGCCTGTCGTTCGTCGAGGTCGAAGCTTTCCCGGACCTCGACGGGGCCGACGGCCTCCAAAAGGGCCTTGGTCTCCGCCGCCTCGTCCCCGCGGGGCGACCGGCCGACGAGATGGACCGACTCGATCTGACCCGCCTTCTGCCAATACGCGAGCAGCCGGACGTGGTCGCGGAGCGCGAGGATGCGGGTCCGTCCCGACCCGAACACCACGATCCGCAGCCTTTTGCCTTCGTCGAGGGGCCACGGCTCCAGGTTCGGAGGAACGAGAGGCTTGATGTTCGGGCCGATCGGAATCCGCTTCCCCACGCCCGACCGCTTTTCCAACCCTTTGAGAATCCGAATATAACGGTGGCAGCTGGTCGCCCAGTCGTCGCTGAGACGCATAAGCCGAAGCACGGCCCAAATGGCCGCCGGTCGCGTCCAATAGGCGATCGAGGTCGGTCGTCCGGTCGCCCACAGCTCGTGGAAGAAGGTGACCACGGTGCCGCCGGTCCGCCGCTTCCATCCGGCCAAAACGCCGGGTAAGGCCATCGGGATGCCGCGGGGGTGGTACCCGTAGCCGACGTAGTGCAGGGCCACCTGCCGGGCTCCCGTCTCGTCGAGCACCGCCCCCAAGGACGCGATGTCCGGACCGAACCGGTGCGGAATCGACCCCGGCCATGCCGCCGCCGCATCGTCCGGGACCCGCATCGCCGCCGTGTGCCACTCCGGTTTGGGTTCCGGCCAGTGGCGATAGAGCTGCCGAGCGTAGTCGCCGAGCCCGTCGAAAACGGGCGGAACGGCGGGTACAACGTGACAGACCGGGCCCATGGCGAGGATGTTACTTCAGGGCCCGGGGCTCGGGGTGTCGGGGGACAAGGTGCGGGGAGCAGGGTGTTGGGTGTTGGGTGTTGGGTGTTGACAGGGGATGGGTACAGGGTGCAGGGGACAGGGTGGGGCAGGCTGCGCCTGCGGGATCCCGGAAACGTCGCGAAGCGACCAAACCCTGTACCCTGTTCCCATTACCCTGTTGCCTCTGCTTCGTCATTCCCGCGAAAGCGGGAATCCGGGGAACTGCGGCCGCTGGCAGACCGAGGCAGGCGGACCCTCGCTTTCGCAAGGGTGACGGAAGCGGCTCCGCCGCCGGGGATGGGGCAAAGGGTGAAGGGTACGGGGGAAGGACCGCCGTTGGCCGTCGACCCTGCACCCGGTACCCCGAACCCCGTGCCCTCCGAGGCGTCATTCCCGCGAAAGCGGGAATCCGGGGAACTGCGGCCGCGGGCAGACCGAGGACGGCGGACCCTCGCTTGCGCAAGGGTGACGGTCTGAGCCAAGGGTGCGAATCGTCATTCCCGCGAAAGCGGGAATCCGTGGAACAGATCG
>JBDNCL010000230.1:0-4307 GCA_046719655.1 Fimbriimonadaceae bacterium | reverse complement strand
ACGCCGTTGAAGGCGACGGCCAACCCCGTGACCTGACCCAGGAAAAGTCCCCGCTTCTCCCAGACGAGCAGCAGCCCCAGCCCGACGAGGTTGAACGCCGAGTCGTACAGCTGAGCGGGATGGAAGCGGAGCTCCTGACCTTGCACCGGGATGCAGTACCACGCCTCGCAAGCCCCGCCGTAGCAGCACCCGTTGAGGAAGCAGCCGACTCTTCCGACCGCAAACCCGACGAGGAGACCCGGAGCCAGGGTGTCGAACAGGGCCCGCATCGGAACCTTCCGCCGCTTCGCGAACCACCAGAAGTAGAGGAACCCGCCGACCACCCCCCCGAAGCTCGTCAGGCCCTGAAACTGGAGCTGGAACAGCTCGTCCGTGTTCTCCAGGTAGTACGGCAGGGATTGGGCGATGTAGAACACCCTCGCCCCGAGAACCCCCCAGAGCAAAGCCCAAAACGCCGAGTCGGTCAGCTGCTTGGGGTCGATGCCGAACCGCGGCGCCCTCGCCCGGGCGACCCAGAGACCCCCCAAGAAACCGATGAGGACGAGCACACCGTAAGAGTGCAGTTTGAAGTTTCCGATCTCGAAAAGAACGGGGAGCATGACGGCGTGGTCCCGAAAGTCTACCAGCCGCATCGCGGCCGGCCTCGGAGCCCGTTGCCGCCGCTCGCCCCCTTCGCGTGCTAGGCGGCGGTGTCCCGGTCGGTCGAAGCGAGCGCGTACCGAACCTCGAGCTGCTGCTTCGGATGGAGCGTGACGTCGATGCGCCACATGGTCGTCCCGAACTTTGCGACCGGATGGGCGGCAACCGGACGCCCCCTCGTTTCCGCGACCGTACGCGGTCCGATGTACAGCAGAGTCATGTCCTCGATCTCGTTGTCGGCGACCACGACCAGGCTCCCGCTGTCGGCATGACGATGACGGTAGATCCGGAGCGACCGCCGGGTCCGTTCGAACTCGTGGAGTTCCTGCGGAAGCAGGAACGGCATCCCGCTCTGCTTGCACAGGGTGATCAGGCGCCGCAGAGACGCCGACAGAGCGTCGTCGTCCGCAACCTCGGGCTTGGACACCATGTGCAGACAGCCTCCACGCTCGAGGGTCCGCTCCAACAGCCGGTCGGCGACTCCGTCCGACGTCACCGTTCCCGGCATGTAGATCGCGTAGGGGGCTTCGGCGATCAGGTGAGCCGAACCATCGCGCCTCAGCGGGAAGAACGGGTGGCACGTCCCGAAGGAGAAGCCGACCGTGCCCGGCTGCCGCCCGCCCTTCGAAACCGACAGCCTGGCTCCGGCCGCCTCCGCGGCCTCGTAGAACTGGGTCCAACCCCGCCAACGCCCGTCCACCGGACGGATCGTCACCACGGTGGGGACGGCCGCGGCTCGACCCAGGCTCATGTGCTGGACCTTGACGTGCTCGTCGGACCAGGGCACCCAATCGTCCCCGGCGAACAGGAGACCGACCTCGTGATCCCAAGCCCGCATCTGCCGGTATACGTCGAGCGAATATCCCGGTGGCGAAACCAGCCACGCGGGGCGAGCCCCGATCATCGTGAGCATCCTCTGGAACCGGAGCACGGCGTCCGATTCGAAGTGCTCGCACTCGACCGAAAGCATGGCGACCGCCGGGGCGCACCGGGGCCACGGCCACACCATGGTGGTTGCGCGGCCGCTCGCCTCGATCGCCTCCACGATCGCCCGGATCCAGACCTCTTTGATCGCGTCCGCGTGCGGCTCGTCGAAGAAAGGGGGAGACCCGTCGCCGACGGCATGCCGGTCCAACTCGAAGTCGAGGGCGATTCCGTCTTCGGCCCGCAGCTTCTGGTCGTCGAGCCACGCCGAACCGTCGGCGGGCCCGATGGCGTCGACCTCGACGCTGCGCCCGAGCTGCATCTGGCAGACGGTCTGCCCGACGTGCGGAGCGACGAACAGGGCGCGGCCCGATCCGACCGGACGACGGCACGCGCCCACGAACCGGCCGTCGACCGTGATCGACGTCTGAGCGGTTCCCTGGTGGTAGAGCCGTCCGCCAAAGAAACGCGGAGCCGTCGCCCCGGTGGGCCAGAGTCGGTCGTCCGGAGAACGGTCGAGGACGCGCGGCCCGGCTGGGCCTGCCTCCGGACCAACCCCGATGAGACTCCCGAGCCCCCAGTCGGATCCCGAAACAACCAGGCTGCCTCCCCGCTCGAGCCACAGCGCCAGGTCCTCGATCCCCTCGGGCGACACCTCCCCGATCCCCGCGAGCAGAACCACGTCCAGGTCGGCTAGGGACGCCGCATCGACCTTGGATATGGGATCCGCCGAGAGGCCGGCGTGCTCGAGGACCTCGCGGTAGTACGGCGCGTACCGATCGCCCGCCGCCAGCGACAGCCCGATCCTGGCCCATCGGAAGGAAGTTCCTGTCATCGATCGTGTCCCCTGCCCCATTTTCGGTTCCACCCCGGGGTTTCCATCAGGGATCTCGGTACGATTCCCAACGGGTTCTGTCCCCGGTCGGCCGAAACGGTCCGCCCGCGGTCGGGGCCCAGACGTGGACGCCGAAGTCTCCGTCGTGTAACCTCGTACCGTGTTCGTGACGTTCGAGGGGCCCGAAGGCGCCGGCAAGTCGACAACGATCCAGACGGTCGCCGCCGCTCTGCGGGCCGAAGGTCGCCGCGTCTGCGTGACTCGCGAACCGGGGGATGGTCCTCTGGGCAAGGAGATCCGCGACATGCTGCTTCACCGCGACGCCCTGGACCCCCGTTGCGAGCTTTTCCTCTTCCTGGCCGACCGGGCGCAGCACGTCGCCGGAGTGATCCGGCCCGCGCTGGACGCCGGCGAGATCGTCCTTTGCGACCGGTACGCGGATTCGACGACCGTATACCAAGGGGTGGCCCGCGGTTTGGGAGCCGAGCTGCTCCGGCAGCTGAACGCCTTCGCCACCGGAGATCTCCGCCCCGACATCAGCTTTCTTCTCGACGTCGCCCCCGAAATCGGTCTTTCCCGACTCGGCGGCAAGGACCGTCTGGACTCCGAGCCGATCGAGTTTCACCGCGCGGTCCGGGCCGGATTCCTCGCCGAGGCGGGGGCGGACGCCGGCCGCTGGATCGTCGTGGACGCGTCCCAGCCTGCCGAAACCGTCGCTCGGACCGTCCTCGACGCCATCCGATCTCGGCTGGACGCCTGAACGGGGCTCCCGGGCGCGGCGATGACCCGAGAACCGGCCAGTCGCTTCTGGCCGAGAGTAACCTAAAAACCATGAAGGCAACGGCGCTGGTCGTCCCCGAATTCGGCAAGATGACGGTCGAAGAGACGGAGATCCCCGACCCGGGCCCCGGGGAGGTTCTGCTCGAGACCCTGTTTTCGGTCGTGAGTCCGGGTACCGAAATGCGCGTCTTCGGCGGGCGTCAGCCCGGCGACATCCGCCTGCCGTTCATTCCGGGGTACTCGCTCGTCGGAAGGGTGGCCGCCAAGGGTTCCGACACGTCGTTGCCCGAGGGCGCGCTCGGTTTCGCGACCGGTACCCGGCGCGCCGCCCACCATCTGGCCTGGGGTGGCCACGTTTCGGCGGCCGTGGTGCCCGAGAGTGCCGTCATTCCCGTGCCCGAAGGGGTCGACGCCTTGTCCGCGACGTTCGCCCATGTCGCCGGGATCGCCTGGAGGGGAGCCGCCCTGTCGGGGGTCGCGGGCGCGTTCGCCGCTGGCGCCGACCTGTCCGGCACCACGGTCGCGGTGGTCGGATTGGGGACGATCGGCCAACTGTCGGCCCGTTGCTTCCGGGCCGCCGGAGCCCGAGTCGTCGCCGGGGACCGCAGCCCCTTCCGGGTCGGGGTGGCCCGGGCGGCGGGCATCGACGCCGTCCCCGTAGACGGACCGTTGGCCGACGCGTTCGCGTCTCGTCTCCCGGGCGGAGCCGACATCGTCGTCGACTCGACCGGTGTCGAATCGGTGCTGGAAAGGGCCTTCGCGCTCGCCCGCGACAAGCCCTGGGGCGTCGATCATGCCCCGGCCGGCAAGGTCGTGGTCCAGGGGAGCTACGCCGGCGACGTCCGATTCGACTACCACGCCGCGTTCTTCAAAGAGGCGACTCTGCTCTTCCCACGCGACGCCGAACCCGGAGACATGCGCCGCGTTCTCGAACTGATGGCGGCCGGAAGCCTCCGCGTCGCCGACCTGGCCACCGAGGTCGCCGCGCCCGAGGACGCTCCCCGGATTTTTGCGGAGTTCGCCCAGGCTAGACCCGACCTCCTGACCGCCGCCTTTCGATGGAAATAGGAGCAGGAACCGGAATACCGCGGGATCGAACCATGCACGGACGGCCGCGCGGCCGGCCAAC
>JBDNCL010000023.1:0-19561 GCA_046719655.1 Fimbriimonadaceae bacterium | reverse complement strand
TCCCTCAACTTCACTCTGTTGGCCGATACGGAGCAGGCGTTGTGCCAGGCGGTCGGGGTGTGGGTGGAGAAGTCGATGTACGGCAAGAAGTACATGGGGGTGGAGCGAACGACGTTCCTGCTCGACGCGGACGGCAAGGTGGTCGAAGTGTGGCGCAAGGTGAAGCCCCAGGGGCACGCCGCCGCCGTGTTGGCCGCCCTGCCGGCCGCCCGGTAAACGACGGCCGAACGGGCTCGGAATCGCCTCCGTTTTCGGGCCCCGAGGCGCTCCTCCGTCGGACGGTACACTGCGGCCGATGTCGGAGAAGATCACCGCGCCCAAGGTCCGGGCGATGAAAGGTTCGGGTCGCCCGATCGTGTGCGTCACGGCCTACGACTTCCCGACCGGGCAACTGGTGGATCGGGCGGGGGTGGACGTCGTTCTCGTCGGGGATTCGGTCGGCAACGCGGTGCTGGGTTTGCCCAATACCTTGCCGGTTACGCTCGACCAGATGGTCCACCACACGGCGGCGACGGCGCGGGGGGTGCGGCGCGCCTTGCTGGTGGCCGATCTTCCTTTCGGCAGCTACCAGTCTTCGGTTTCTCAGGCGGTGGATTCGGCCGTAGCTCTCGTGAAGGCGGGAGCGGAAGCGGTCAAGCTCGAAGGCCGATATCCGGACCAGATCGCGGCGATAGCGGCCGCCGGGATTCCCGTGATGGGCCATGTCGGGATGACGCCGCAATCGGTCCACGCTTTCGGCGGTTTTCGCGTTCAGGGGCGCGGCGGTTCGGCCGAGACGGTGATGGCCGACCTTCGTTCGGTAGCGGAGGCGGGCGCGTTTTCGGCCGTAGTGGAGCTGGTGCCGGCGGCGGCGGCTCGGCGGCTGACCGAATCGGTCGACATTCCGACGATCGGCATCGGGGCCGGGCCGCACTGCGACGGTCAGATTCAAGTTTTTTACGACATTCTCGGATTCGGGGAAGTCGCGTTTCGGCACGCCAAGCAGTACGCCGATGCCCGGGCCTTTTTCCAGGAAGGGTTGGAAGCCTACGTTCGCGAGGTTCGTTCGGGCGAGTTTCCGACCGAGGAGCACAGTTTTTGAGGCTGATTCGAGACGTAACCGAGGTGCGGGCTTCTCGGAAAGGCGTGGTCGGTCTGGTCCCGACCATGGGCGCGCTCCACGACGGGCATCTGGAGCTGATCCGGAAGTCCCGCTCCGAATGCGACACGACGATCGCGACGATCTTCGTCAACCCGACCCAGTTCGCGCCGGGCGAGGACTTCGAACGGTATCCCCGCCAGCTCGACCGCGACGCCGAATTGGCGGAAGGGGCCGGCTGCGACGTGCTTTTCGTCCCGGACGTCGACACGGTCTATCCGCGCAAGACGACCTGGATCGACGTCGAAGAGGTCACCGAACTCTTCGAGGGAGCGCACCGTCCCGGTCACTTCCGGGGCGTCGCGACGGTCGTCGCGAAGCTGTTCTTGATGTGCCTTCCCGATCGCGCCTATTTCGGACTCAAGGACCTTCAGCAGTGCGCGGTGATCCGGCGCATGGTCGAAGACCTGATGTTCCCGATCGAACTTCGATTTGTGGAGACGGTTCGAGAGCCGGACGGACTGGCGATGTCGAGCCGCAATCGCTACCTGTCGGCCGAACAGAGGAAGGTGGCGGCGGAGCTTTACCGAACCATCCGTTCGGCCGCCGACCGGTTGGGCGGAAGCGGGACGGTCTCGGAAGATGCGGACCGCATTCTGGCGGCCGCACGGGCCCATTTGGAAGAGCGGGGCTTCCAAGTCGACTACCTGGATCTCGTCGATCCCGAAACGATGCGCCCGACGCGCGCGACCCTATCCGGATATCGTGTCGTGGTAGCCGCAAAGTTGGGCGACACCCGACTGATCGACAACGTGCCGATTATCGACTAGGGTCGATGGTGCGGACGGGTAGGTTTTCCGATAGTCGGTTGCACTTCGACGTCAAGCTCATGTAGACTCCCAGAGAACGGTCCGATCAGGAGTTTTTTATGAGCAAGAGTGTGCGGAACGCCAAAAATTCGCTCAAGTTCAAGGCGGCAGCCCGGGAGGGCGTGCTGTCGGTTCGCGTCGGCGTGAGGAAGTTTTCGTTGCCGGTCGCGGCCCGTTTGTTGAGCGACGGCCAGTTTCTCTTCCTTTCTTTTCCGGCCTCGTCCGAGCTTTACCGAATCGAAGGCAAGACGCTCCAGCCGATGCAGCCCGACGAAGACGCCACCGCCGCCTACACCGCGTTGACGCCGTCCCGGCGGCGGACCAGGCGGCGCGGTCCCAACTCGGCCGGCGCGGAGCTCCCCTCCGAGCTTTCGGCGGCCCTGAGGGCGATTCCGGCTGGTTACAAGCTCGGTTACGATCCCCAGACCGGCGAGCCCCGTCTGATCAAGAAGCGCCAGCGGCGCAAGTGACCGGACCTCGCGCCGTTGCCGCGCGGTCGGCGGGGGTGCCCCGCCGGCCGCGCCGGCTTTTCCGCCGGTCGTCGATGGCGGCTCCGCATCCGTCCGAGAAGAAGCGCCTGGAGCTTTCGGGCCGAAAGACGACGCGGGCAAGGTATACCGTTGGCGATCCGCGCCCGGCGCGTTTCGGGCCCCCGTAGCTCAGTGGTAGAGCGCCCGCCTTGTAAGCGGATGGTCAGGAGTTCGAACCTCCTCGGGGGCTCCACGGCCCCCTCGCGCCCCGCCCGACGGTCCGATCGCGACCGCGTCCCGTTTCTGGAGAATTCGGGTCCGAGGCGTCGGACCCACCTTGGGAACCGAACCGGCCGTCCCGATTCTCCTAGTAGGGACCGTGATCCACAAGCAACTTCCCGATCCCCGAGGATGGAAGAAAGTGCCTGCCCCGATGACTTTGCCTCGCGACGTGTGGAGCCTTTTCGACGTCAGCTTTGCCGCCGACGGTCGGGGGCTCGAAGGGTATCTGGCCACCATGCTGGATCGGTGCGCCAGCTGGTTCGATGCGGCGGGCGCCTCGATCTTCCTCGCCGAGGAGAACGGGCACGGATTCGTTCTGGCCGCCAAGTCGGGATCGAACTCGCGAGTTCCGAGCGACGCCCGGATCTTGCCGGGGCGGGGCATCGCGGGAGTGGCGATCGAGCGCGGGGAGCCGATGCTGGTTCTGGACCCGGAGGACCACCCGTTCCTGAAGGACCACGCCTGGATCCGCCACGAAGAGATCGGCAGTTCGCTCGTTCTGCCTCTCGTCGCGCCGGAAACGGGTGCGGTCGGGGTGATGAACCTCTCGCGGGGCAACGATCAGCCGACCTTTCTGCGCGAGGACCTGGACCGAGCCTTCGCCGTGGCCCGGCACCTGGCGTTGGCGGTCGCCAACGCGGTCTTGATCGCCCGGATGCACGACTCCCAGCAGGTCGCCCAGTCCTTGGCCGAGCTTCTCGAGACGGTCATCGCTTCGGCCGGGGTGGGGTTGCTCGTGGTCGGGCGCGACGGCTCGATCCTCCAGGCCAATCCGGAGGCACGGTCCGCGATCGGGAGTTCGCCGCGGCCGGACCAGTCGTGGGTTCAGTACGTCGAGCGGGCGCCGTCCGAACTGGCGATGGCGCTGCGCGAAGCGTTGGACGAGGCGCTGGACGGGCGCCGGGCCCGGCGCCGGGCGACCGGTCCGCAGGGCGAGACCGCCGGGTCGGTCGTGGCGGCCCCGATGTCGAACGGCGGCGCCACGGTGGCGATCGAGGACGTCACCGAGCACGAGCAGATGATCCGCGAACTCAATCGGGCGCGGAGGCTGGCCGAGATCGGCCAGATGACGGCGGCGATCGCCCACGAGATCCGCAATCCGCTGGCGAGCATCCGGGGCGCGGCCCAGGTCGTCCAGACCGACCCGAGCCTCGGGGCGGAGTTCGGGCGCATCATCGAGGACGAGTCGCTCAAGCTCAACGATCTCTGTTCCGAGTTCCTGGACTTTGCCCGTCCGACCGAGCTGAACCTTCGGCACGTGAACCTGACCGAACTGGTCGAGAACTTGGTGGCCCTGCATCGTCGGGAGTTCGAACAGGCGGGCGTGACGCTCCGATTCGAAGTGTCGCCCGGGGCCCACGACATCCTGGCCGACCCTCCCAAGCTCGAGAGAGTCCTTCGGAACCTGCTGCTGAACGCCCTTCAGGCGTGCGAGCGAGGCGGTGAAGTCGTCATCCGGGCCGGGTTCGACGAATTCGAGGTCGCCGACAACGGGGTTGGGATGAACGCGGCCGCGATCGAGAAGCTCTTCACCCCGTTCTTCACGACCAAAACCAAGGGAACCGGCCTCGGACTGGCGACGGTGCGGAAGATCGTCGACGCCCACGGCGGCACGATTTCGGTCGAATCGGCGGTCGGCAAAGGCACCACCTTCCGGGTCAAGCTGAACAGGAAGCCATCGGCATGACGGATCAGACCAGACTTCTCGTCGTCGACGACGAACCCCATATTCGCCGCGTCCTCCAGGTAGCGCTCGAGAAGGAGGGCTACACCGTCGACACGGCCGAGGACGCCCATCAGGCGAGCCAGAAGATCGCCGCCGTCTCGTACGGCGCCGTGCTGACCGACGTCGCCATGCCGGGGCGTTCGGGCTACGAACTCCTCAAGTCGATCCGCCAGTCTCACCCCCGGTTGCCGGTCGTGATCATGACCGCGTTCGGGACGATCCCGGCCGCCGTCCAGGCGATCCGGGACGGGGCTTACGAGTACATCACCAAGCCGTTCGACCTGGAGATGGTCAAGCGGGTCGTCGCGAGCGCGGTCGAGCAGGGCGCGGACGCCCCGGCGGCACCGGTTTCCGGCCCCGAGTCTCCGGCGCCGGTCCGCAGGGCGGGAAAGTCGAAGACGGGGGCGGGTCAGCGCGACTTCATCGCCGAATCGACCGCGATGCGCGAGGTTCTCGAGACCGTGCGGCAGGTCGCCGATTCGAGGGCGACCGTTCTCATCACGGGCGAGAGCGGGTCGGGCAAGGAGGTGGTGGCGCGCACGCTGCACAACCTGTCCGGGCGGGCGAAAGGAGCCTTTGTGGCCGTCTCGTGTGCCGCGCTCCCCGAGTCGCTGTTGGAGAGCGAGCTGTTCGGGTACGAGAAGGGGGCGTTCACGGGGGCGCAAGGCTCCAAGCCGGGCCGGTTCGAGATGGCGGACGGCGGGACCCTCTTTCTCGACGAGATCGGCGAGATTCCGCTCGCGATTCAGGTGAAGCTGCTCCGGGTTCTTCAGGAGCGGGAGTTCGAGCGTCTGGGCGGGGGGAAGCCGATCAAGGTCGACGTCCGTCTGGTTGCGGCCACCAATCGAGACCTGCTCGAAGCGGTGGACCAGGGGTTGTTCCGCCTCGACCTGTACTACCGGCTCCAGGTCGTCGAAATCCGGCTCCCGGCTCTCCGCGAGCGTCCGGAAGACATCTTGCCTCTCGCTCGGCACTTTCTGGAGAAGTACGCGGCCGAGAACGGTCGGAGCGTGCCCGCGATCGGCAAAGACGCGGAACAGGCTCTGCTCCGGTACAGCTGGCCCGGGAACGTTCGCGAACTCGAAAACACGATGGAGCGGGTCGTGGTCCTTTCGCCGAAGGACGCGGTCGAGATTTCGACCCGGGTTCTGCCCGCGACCATCCTGCGCGCGGCCTGAGGTTGGGCGGTACGCAGATCGTCGGTAAGATGTCTTCGCGCTTTCTCAGGATCCTTTGGGACTTGGGAACACGCACGCCGACGGGCGCGTATGGCATGATAGCTGAAGATGCTTTCAGGGATCACCAAGCGCGAAACGCAAGTCCTTCAACTGGGCAGCGAGGGTTTGACCGACGCTCAGATCGCCGAGCGGCTCGGCGTGAGCGTCACGACGGTGCGCACCTATTGGCAGCGCATCCGTGACAAGACCGGTGGTCTCAACCGTCGACACGCCATCTTGCGGTACCTGGGGGTCGACAGCGCGAACGGGTCGGCCGGCGCGCCGCCGGACTGGCTCGAGGCGGTGAGCACTCTGTTGCCGTACGTTCTGATCATCGCCGATACCCACGGCCAGATCAAGTACTTCCACGGCGGGAACACCGGTTCGGTGCGGGGTTCGCTGGTGGGGCAGGATCTGTACGGCCTGGTGGAGCCGTCCCAGGTGGACGCCCTCCGCCGGAGCATCGCCCACATCAAGGGCCACGGAGCGACGACCAAGCACCGCCTCCGCCTCCGGTTGCCGGACGGCGAACCCCGGTGGATCAAGAGCATCGTGGGACCGGTCCGCCGAGGCGACAACGTGGTCGGCGTGGCGTTCATCTCGGTGCCTGAATAGGTTTCGATACGAGCTTGGTCCGGGCTAAACTCCCGGCATGCTCAGCGCTTTTCTGGCGGCGTCGGTGGTGGCGTCGCCCTTCCCCTTTGCGCTCGCGGCGCCATCTCTGGCGCCGCCGGCCGCCTCCCCGTCGAGTGGGACGACGCTGCTTTCGCGTTCGGTGCCGCACAGTCCGGCAAACTTCCGCATCGACGAGGTCTTCCCGAGGCTCAAGGCGGAGTTGGACGCGGCCGCGCGCGGATTTCGAGGTCGCGTCGGGTACTGCGTCATCGACGTCGCGACGGGCCGGTCGATCGACCTGAACGGGGACGACCGGTTTCCATCGGCGAGCACGATCAAGACCGCCCTCATGGTCGAAGCCGTGAACCAGGTGGACGAAGGGAAGTTGAACTGGACCGACAAGAAGCCGGTGCCGCCGACCGGAAGCCGCGAGGCGTCGATGTGGTCGTTTTATTTCAAGGACGGGACCACGCTGGACCTGAACGGCTGGGTGACGCTCAACATGACGGTGAGCGACAACACGGCGACCATCGTTCTGCGGGACTGGCTCACCCAGGATGCGGTCAACGCCCGGATGGAGAAGCTCGGTCTGCGCAACACGCTGATCCTGCGGTCCGGGGTTTCGGACCAGCGTTTGGCCCGCCTGCGGGAGATGTTCGGGCTGGGCGTGACCACGCCGCGGGAGATGGCCCGGCTGCTTCAGCTGATTCTGGAGGGGAAGGCGGCGAGCCGGGCCGGGTGCGACCGGATGCTGCGGATCATGTCCCAGCAGTACTGGGACGACTGGATCGGGGCTTCGGTCCCGCCGGACGTCCGCGTGGCCTCGAAGTCGGGCGCGATCAGCCGAAGCCGGTCCGACACGGCGATCGTGTTCGGCGACCGGCCGTACATCCTCACCATCTATACGGACGGCCAGCAAGACCGCCGGTGGTCGGCGGACAACGAGGGGGACCGTCTGCTGGTGCGGCTCGCCCGGATCGTGTGGGCCCGGATGAACCCGCACCGTCCGTACACGCCGCCGGACGGCTTCGAAAAGTTCGCGCCGACCGGAAGCGGGCTTTGATTCAGGCAGGACGCGGGTCGCCGGAGCGGGCGGCCCGCTTTTTTTCCGGGACCCGGAAACCTTTTAAGGTCTAAGTTTGTTGTATCGGTTGCCGGCACTTGAGGTGGGCAATCGGGCCGCATCGGACAAGCGCGGGCAACCAGGAACCATGGCTGCTTCGATCGTTTGGAACAAGGTGGACGAGGACCGCTTCACGGTGCTCATGGAGCAGACGTACCGCAAGGTTTTCAACATGGCCTACCGGCTGTCCGGGAGCCGCGCGGATGCGGAGGACCTGACCCAAGAGGCGTTTTTCCGTGCCTACCGGAGCTTTTCGGACTACGACGGAACCAAGCCGTTCGAGAACTGGATCTTCCGGATCGTGACCCGGCTTTTTCTCGACCTGCTCCGCCATCGGCGGCGCCGGGTCACGGCGGTGAGCTTCGACTCCCCGATCAACGGAGTCCCGGGCGAGGACGCGGTGCGGTACGAGGTGCCGGACGAGTCGCTCAGCCCGGAGTCGGCCCTGCTGGACCGGACCCTCAGCGAGGACCTCGAACGGGCGCTCGCGTCGCTGTCGCCCGAGCAGAGGCTCCTGATCACGCTGGCCGACATCGAGCAGCTGCCGTACAAGGACATCGCCGAGATCCTCGGCCGGCCGGTCGGGACGATCCGATCGCGTCTCCACCGGGCCCACAAGGCGCTCAGGATCAAGATCGAGGGCTATCGGAACGCCCGCGCCCAGCGGGCCGGTTCGCTGACGCCCTGCCCGAATCCGGCCTAGACGACCCATCCGACTTCCGACAACCCCTGCAACGCCCGCCGCCCCGACCCCCGGGATCCGGCGGGTCGTTTCTTCACGGGGTCCGGAATCCGGCCGGCATCCGGATCGCGGAGTAGGTTTCCATGGCGAAACGGTCCGTCATGCCGGCGACGTAGTCGATCGCTCCCTGGACGCCTTCGAACCCCTCCGGCAGGTGCCCGGGGACGAGGAAGTATTCGAACAGCTCGGCCACGAGCGCCTTGGCCTTCGGGATGTCCGGATACAGGGTCGGGTACCTGAGGTAGACGTTTTCGAACAGCCACTCCTTGAGCTCGTTCAGGGTGCGGAGCATTCTGCGGGACAGGCCGACGGCCGGGCGGTCGATGCTGTTCTCGATCACGTCCTGAACCATGGTTCCGATTCGGGCGGAGTGGGTGGTCCCGATGGCGGCGACGTGGGCGGGCACGGCGGGGATGATTCCCGAGCGGACGGCGTCGTCGAGGTCGTGGTTGAGGTAGGCGATGCGGTCGCTGACGCGGACGACGGCCGCCTCCAGGGTGGAAACCGGCTCGCCGTCGGCGTCCGACAGGTCTTTGCGGCCCTTGCTGTGGCCGCCGATTCCGGCGCGGGTCTCTTCGGACAGGTTCAGCCGGGCCAGGATGTCGACCACCCGGAGAGACTGCTCGTAGTGGCGGAAGCCGTCGGGCCAGTCGGCGGCGTCGGGCGGGCGGTTGCGGCGGATCGCCTCGTCGAGGGCCGTTTCGCCGGCGTGACCGAAGGGCGGGTGGCCGACGTCGTGGCCGAGGGCGATCGCCTCGATGAGGTCTTCGTTGAGGCGGAGGGCGCGGCCGACGGTGCGGGCGATCTGCGCCACCTCGAGCGTGTGGGTGAGGCGGGTCCGGTAATGGTCGCCCTGCGGCTCGATGAAGACCTGGGTCTTGTGCTTCAGGCGTCGAAACGGCTTGCTGTGGAGGATCCGGTCCCGATCGCGCATGAAGGCGGTGCGGATGGGGTCGGGAGCCTCTTCCACCGGTCGGCCTTGGCTCTCGGCCGCCTTGGCGGCATACGGCGAGAGGATCTCGAACTCGCGGGCTTCGATGATTTCTCGGACGTGGAACGGCATGATCTTTCAGACGGGCGGGGGCGGTGATGGGGGTGCGTCGGTGCGGCTCGGCCGGGACGGCGGCGAACCTAGAACTTCGAGAACCGGTGCCGCAGAAGCGTCCAAAACGCCTCGGGGGCATCCGTCCACCGAATCTTCTTGCCGGCTTCCTTGGTGCGCGGCACGTACCGGATCGGAATCTCGACGATCTCTTCGCCGAGCCGGATCGCCTTGGCCGTCACCTCGGGGCAGAACTCGAACCGCTGGCAGATCAGGTTCATGCGCAGCAGGGTTTGGGTGTCGAACGCCTTGTAGCAGGTCGCCTCGTCCCGGATCCGGCGTCCGAACAGGATGCCGACCGACCAGGCGAGCAATCGGTTGACGATGCGGTTCGGGAGGGCCATGCCGGGCGGGAATCCGTGGTGGAACCGGTTTCCGTACACGACCTTGGCCTGCCCCCGCAGGATCGGCGAGACCAGGTCGGGGATCTCTTCGGGGAAGTACTCGAGGTCGGCATCCTGGATGATCGTCACCCGGCCGCGGACGTAGGGAAGCGCCTTGCGGATGGCGGCGCCCTTTCCCGTCTTCTGCTCGTTGCGGAGGGCGACGATCCGGTCGCCGTAGGCGGCCAGGATCTCCGGGGTGCGGTCCGTGCTGCCGTCGTCGATCACGATGATCTGGGTTTTGAGGGGGAGAGCGAGAAGCCGGTCGATGACCTCGCCCAACGTGTCCTCCTCGTTGAGGGCCGGCACGAGCACCGAGACGTCGGGTTGGGCATCGCTGGCCATCGGTGGCCAAGGATACTCCGGGGCTGACGGTGCGGGCCAAGCCGAACGGCGCGTTTTCGGGGCGGTAACCTCGCATTTGTGACTCGGATCGTCGTTCTCGGATCGACTGGCAGCATCGGAACGCAGACCCTCGACGTGGTGCGCGAGCACCCCGACCGCCTTGCGGTCGTCGGTTTGGGGGCGGGCTCGAACGCGGACGCTCTCCAGGCGCAGCTCGCCGAGTTTCCGGGTGCCCGCGGGGCGCTGTACCGGGGCGGGGAGCACGCCGGGATCGCTTCGGGCATGGCGGCGCTGGTCGATCTGGCCACCATGCCGGAGGCCGACGTCGTGGTCGTCAGCGTGGCCGGGGTGATCGGACTGGAGCCGACGATCGCCGCCATCCGGGCGGGGAAGACGATCGCCCTGGCGAGCAAGGAGGTGCTCGTCGCGGCGGGGGAGTACGTCATGCCCCTCGCGCGCGGACACGGGGTCGCGATGTTGCCGATCGACTCGGAGCACAGCGCGATCTTCCAGTGCCTCCAAGGGTATCGGCCGGACCAGGTGTCGGAGCTGATTCTGACGGCCAGCGGAGGGCCGTTCCGGGGTCGTTCCCGGGCCGACCTGGCCGGCGTCACCGTCGACCAGGCTCTCGATCACCCCACCTGGAAGATGGGCGGGAAGATCACGATCGACTCCGCGACCCTGATGAACAAGGCCCTCGAAACGATCGAGGCCCGGTGGCTGTTCGACGTTCCCATCGACCGGGTTTCGGCCGTGGTCCACCCCCAGTCGATCGTGCACTCGCTGGTGAAGTTCGCGGACGGGAGCGTTCTCGGTCAGCTCGGTTGGCCGAACATGCGGCTGCCGATCCAGTACGCTCTGCTCTATCCGGAGCGGGTGCCGAACGCCTTCCGACCGTGGTCGCCGCTCGATTCGCCGAACTTGACCTTCGAGCCTGTGGACGAGGAGGCGTTTCCTGCCCTCCGGCTCGCGCGGGACGCGGTTCGGTCGGGGGGGACGATGCCGTGCGCGATGAATGCGGCGAACGAAGAGGCGGTGGCGTCGTTCCTTCGGGGCGAAATCGGGTTCCTCGAGATCACGGACGCGGTCGAAGAGGTGATGGCGCGGCACGAACCGGTCCCGGTCGACCTTCCGTCCCTGTTGGATACTGACCAGTGGGCCCGGCGGGCTCTACGCGAACGAATCGCGCCGCACTCGGCGTAGTCTTCATCGCATCCCCGGTATGGATATCCTCTTCACTCTTCTGGTGGCGGTCGTCTTCGTCACGATCGTGACGATTTTGGTCGCAGCCCACGAACTCGGCCACTACCTGTTTGCCCGCCTCTTCCGGATGGACGTCGAGGAGTTCGCGGTCGGATTCGGATCGCAGAAGTGGGTGTGGATGCGGCGCGGCGACACGATCTTCACCGTGCGCCCCTGGCCTCTCGGCGGATTCGTGCGGATCAAGGGGATGATGCCGCACGAGGACGGGAGCGAGGTCCACATCCCCAACGGTTTCTACAGCAAGCCGCCCTGGCAGCGGTGGCTGGTCCTGTTTGCGGGGCCGGTCTTCAGCGTCCTGGCCGGCTTGGCCATCCTCGTCCCGCTCTACTCCACTCAGGGCGTCTACCGAAACAGCAACCAGCCGATCATCGGTCAGGTCGTCAAGGACGGTCCGGCCCACAAGGCGGGTCTGCAGGAGGGCGACCGAATCTTGGAGGCGGACGGACAGCCGATCCGCACCTATTACGAGCTGATCTCGGTGGTGCGCGACTGGGGCGAGAGGCCTCTGCCTCTGGTCGCCCAAAGGGACGGTCGGACCTTCGAGACGCTTCTGACCCCGGTCCGGACCCAGCAGCCCGAGGCCGTGATCGGCCCCGACCTGCGCCCCGGGGTCGAGACGCGCTACCAGTACCGGATGATGGCGGGACTGCCGCGCGAGCACGTTCGTCTCTCGTTCGCCGAGGCTTCGGGCGAGGCGTTCATGATGCCGGTCCGGATGGTGATGGGCATCGTCGCCATCTTTCGGAACGCCACCCGTTTCCAGCAGGAGGTAGGCGGTCCGGTCACGATCGTCCGGGCGACGGCGGCCGTGACCCGAGAGGGGGCGATCCCGGTGCTGGAGCTGGCGGGCGCGCTCAGCATCTCGCTCGGGATCTTCAACCTTCTGCCGTTCCCGCCGCTCGACGGCGGCCAGATGGTGATCGCGACGGCGGAGATGGTCCGGCGCGGGCGCCGGCTCAGCATCCAGGTTCAGAAGTGGGTCTCCGGACTCGGTCTCGGCCTGGTTCTGCTCCTTTTTCTGAGCGTGTTCGCGATCGACATCCGCCGCCTGGTGACGCCGCCTCCACCCATCCAGACGGTGCCGAGCCAGAACGGGCCGGATTCGGCGCCCCCGGAACCGTCGCCGGCGCCCTGACGCCCGACGGTTGGACGGGGGTAGATTCGGGACCGCATGTTCGCCTCCGTCCTGATCGCCCATGCCGTCGCCCAGGCGCCGGCCGCTCCGACCGCCGCCGCCGCGTTCGACCGGGCGATCCGGGTTCACGCGGCGATGCGGGCGGGCGACGTCACGGTTGTGAGCCGGACCACGAGCGGAACGGACCGCTTCCAGACCACGTACGACCTCCAGTTCGTCCTGCCCGACCGCGCCGTCATGCGGGTGCGGGTGCCGAGGGTGGGCAACCAGCTCGCCAGCGACCGGACCTACGCCGCGATCGGTCGGCAGTTCCTCGCGTTCGACCGGGTCGCCAACGAACGCCTGAGCCGGAGTTTCCCCACGTCGGGCGAGGTTGCGGCCCGGATCGCGGGCGGTCTCGACGACCCGAACCCGGCGTGGCTGCTTCTGCTCGAACCGCGGGCCCTCGAGGAGCTGATCCGGCCGTTTCGCGGGCTCTCGGGCTGGGCCGTCAACCGGCGGCAGGGCCGGGTGGTGGTGTCGCGGGCGATCGGATCCGGGAACCAGCGATCGACGACGACCTGGGAGTTCGATTCGGCTACGGGCCGGCTGCTGCGGTTTGCCGGCGCGAGTTCGGTCGGGAGCACGGAGTGGACCTACACCTATCGGGCGGCGCCGCGGACGGTCGATTTCCGCCCCCCGACGGGCGCGACGGCGGTGCGGACGTTCACCGAACGGACCGAGTTTGCGGCGGCGCCGGTGCCGTATGCCGACTCGTCGGCGCGGGCGGTCGGGGTTCGGGCGGAGCGCACGATGCAGCAGCTGCGACACGCCGCCGTCTCGTTGCGGACGGACGGCCGTTCGTCGCGGATCTGGCTGAGTGCGGGGCGGGTGCGCGAACAGCGCGAAGGGCTCGAGTGGGCGTGGGACGGTGCGGTGCTGACCGCGCGGCGGGGGAGCGAGTTCTTCCGCGGCAGCGCGGAGGGGCCGGAGGCGGTGGATGCGGTCGGGATCTTGGCGGGCGGCATGGACCCGCTGGCCCGGGCGTTCGTTCTGAGACGAAATCCGGTGACCGGTTGGCTGACCGGAGCGCAGAGCGTTCGGCTGCGGGGGGAGATGGAGATCGACGGACGCCGGGTGCAGATTTTGGCGATCGACCGGCCTTGGGCGCGGCTGAGCCTGTTCGTCGATCGGGCGACCGGGCTTCCGGCCTCGATCCAGTCCGAGTCGCTCGACGGCAGGGGGGACGTCCTGTCGCGGACGCAGACCCAGTTCGCCTTCGCGGCCGTGGGGTCGGCCCAAGAGGCGTCGCTGTTCCGCCTCGAGCCGAGGTCGGGGCAGCGGGTGCAGAGTCTGCCGCCGGGCCTCCGGATCCGCTGAGCGGGCTCCGGGCCGGATCGACGATGAATCTTCGGCCCAACCGAGGCTTCTGGCAGGTTCTGACGAAGAACGTTCGTTGTAGAATCGGGGCGCGATGAAGGCGTACCTCGACGACACCGATCTCGACATTCTGCGGATCATGCAGGTCGACGGCCGAATCTCGAACGCGGATCTGGCCAAGAAGATCAGTCTTTCGCCGGCGTCGACCTTTCAGCGGGTTCGGAACCTGGAGGCGGCCGGCTTCATCCGGCGCTACGTCGCCCTCGTGGACCACGAAAAGGTCGGCAAGAAGCTGACCGTGCTCGCGATGGTCGAACTGTCGCTGCATCAGGACCAGCCGATCGAGAGGTTCCGAAGGGCGGTGATGCAGATCCCCGAAGTCCTGGAGTGCTACAACGTCAGCGGCGAATTCGACTTCGTGCTGAAGATCGTGGTGCCCGACATGCGGAGCTACGAGGCCCTGGTTCGCGAGAAGATCAGCACGATCCGGGGCGTGGGGAAGGTGACCAGCAGCTTCGTGCTGTCGACCACGAAGCACACCACGGCGGTGCCGATCTAGGGTGGCCGGGGCGCGGCGAGTCTCGCGCCCCGGCCGGAACAGGCCGCCTTACCCGGGCACGATCCGCCGTCGGATCGCCTTCTCGATCTCCATCACGACGAGCACGAACACGGCCATGCCGGTGGCGATGCCGATCTCCTCGAGCGGGAGCGCGTACGTCCAGAAGAACGTCTGCAGGCCGGGCAGGTACACGACGGCGAGCTGCATCAGCAACGTGACCGCGATCATGCCCATCAGGACCCTGTTGGTGGCCAGCGGGATCTTGAACACGGGATCGCGGAACGACCGGGACGACAGGGCGCGGCCCAGCTGCATGAAGGCGAGGGCGGTGAACATGAGGGTGCCCCACTCCAGGAGGGCGTTCTGCCGGTCGTCGCCGGTCAGGGTCGAGATGCCGAGCCGGCCCCACATCCACCAGCCGAGGAGGATGAAGAGCAGACCGATCACGGGTCCGACGGTGGCGACGTGCAGACCGACGCCGCGGCTGAACACGCTCTCCTGCGGCTTGTAGGGCGGACGCCGCATCGTGTTGCGCTCGGCCGCCTCCATTCCCATCCCGAGTCCGAGCAGACCGTCGGTGAGAAGGTTCGAGAACAGGATCTGGATCGGTCGGAGCATGGCGGCCATGCCGACGAGGGGCGGGATGGCGACCACCAGCACCTTGGCGATGTTGCCCGAGATCGAGAACATGAGGAACCGGCGCAGGTTGTCGTAGACGACGCGCCCCTCCTCGACCGCGTTGACGATGGTGGCGAAGTTGTCGTCGAGGAGCACCATGTCGGCCGCCTCTTTGGAAACGTCGGTGCCGGTGATGCCCATGGCGACGCCGATGTCGGCCTTCTTCAGGGCGGGGGCATCGTTGACGCCGTCCCCGGTCATGGCGACGATGTTGCCCTTTTCCTGGAGAGCGGCGACGATCTTGAGCTTGTGCTCGGGCGAGACCCGCGCGAAGACGTTGACTTCGTCCACGATGTCCCGCAGGTCTTGAACCGACATCTTCTCGAGTTCGACACCGGTGACGACGCGGCTGTCGGAGGCGGCCATTCCCAGGTCGGCGGCGATGAAGCGCGCCGTGTCGGGGTGGTCGCCCGTGATCATGATCGTCCGGATCCCGGCGGTCTGACACGTGGCGACGGCCTCGCGGGCCTCGGGCCGAGGCGGGTCGATCATGCCGACGAGGCCCAGCCACACGAGGTTGCGTTCCGTTTCGGTCGGGTCGAGGGTCTCGGGGACGGACTCGAGGCCCCGGAAGGCGACGCCCAGCACGCGGATGCCGTTTCCGGCCATGGCGGCGGTCGCGGCCTGGATGCGCTCGCGCCGGGCTTCGTCCATCGCCACGACGGTGCCGCCCTCGACGGCGTGGGTGGCCAGGCGCAGCATGTTGTCGGCCGCCCCTTTGGTCAGGGCCAGGTAGGGCGCGCCGCCCGAGAGCCCGTCCCAGCCTTCCAGCCGGGCCGGGAAGCCGCGGTCGGTGCGGTGGATGGTGGTCATCAGCTTGCGGTCGGAGTCGAACGCGAACTCGTGGACGCGGGGCAGAGTCTCTTCGAGAGACTCCTTCCGGAGACCGCAGCGGTGGCCGGCGGCGACGTGGGCGATCTCGGTGGGGTCGCCGATTCCGTCGCCTCCCTTTTCGCTGTACGTGGCGTCGCTGCACAGGGCGCTGGCGGCCACGAGCCGGGCCGCGGCGGCCTGGGCCGGGGTCAGGCTCACGGGTTCGCCTCCGCCCGGCACTTCGATCCGCTCGTCGAGGGTCTCGAGGACGGTGACCGTCATGCGGTTCTGGGTCAGGGTGCCCGTCTTGTCGGAGCAGATGACGGTGACGGAGCCCAAGGTTTCGACGGCGGGGAGCTTGCGGATGAGGGCCTTGCGCTTGAGCATGCGCTGGGCGCCGATGGCGAGGGTGAACGTCTGGACGGCCGGCAGGCCCTCGGGAACGATGGCGACCGCGATCGCGATGGCGAGAACGAGGACTTCGCTCCACTCCTTGCCTTCGAACACGACGCCGACGACGGCGACGAGGACGGCGATGATCAGGGCGATGACGGCGAGGGTCTTGCCGAGACCGTCCAGCTTCTTCTGGAGCGGCGTCGCCTCGTGCTTGACTTCCTGGAGCATCGTGGCGATCTTGCCGAGCTCGGTCTTCATGCCGGTGGCGACGACGACGCCGGTGCCCCGTCCGTAGGTCACGAAGGTGCCCAGAAAGCCCATGTTGCGGCGGTCGCCCAGGCCGACCTCGCGGTCGATGGCGGACGCCTGCTTCTCGACCGGTTCCGATTCGCCGGTCAGGGCCGCTTCCTGGATCCGGAGGTTGACGCTCTCGACGATTCGGCAGTCGGCCGGGACGACGCTTCCCGTCTCGAGCTTGACGACGTCGCCCGGCACCAGTTCGCGGGCCGAGATCTCGCGCACCTTGCCCGCCCTCAGGACGCGGACCGTCGGCGCCGACATCTGCTTCAGGGCGGCGATCGCCTTCTGGGCCCGGTACTCCTGGAGCACGCCGAGCACGACGAACAGGATGATGATCGCGAAGATGGCGACCGCGTCGACCGGGAACCCGTCGCCGCCCTTGAAGAGGAGCGCGAGCACGCCGGCCACGGCCAGGATCACGATCATCACGCTGGAGACCTGCTCCCAGACGATGTGGCCGATGGTCCGGCCGCCCTTCTCTTCCAGCTCGTTCGGACCGTGCCGCGTCAGCCGTTGGGACGCCTCGGTTTCGGAGAGGCCGGATTCCAGATCCGTTCCGAGCTTGGCGATCGATTCGTCGAGAGGGAGCCGGTGCCAAAGGATCTCTTCGGCGCCGGAGGCGGGAGACGATGGGGAGGGAGGCGCAATCATGGGCGGTGGTCGAGATCGAATTTCGAGCGTGGGTCGGAGTTTTCGGCTCCGGCCGACGGAGGGGAGCTTCCCGTCGGCCGGACGAGGCGGGCGCTTAGAGGCGAGGCCGGATCTTGCCTTCCAGGGCCATCAGGCGCCGGATGCGGTCCTGCGTCTGGGGGTGGGTCCGGAACAGGTTCATGATGCCGCCGCCCGCGAACGGGTGGACGATATACATGTGGGACGCGGCCGGGCTGGCGGTCTGCGTCGGGATGACCTGGGCGCCGCGCTCGAGCTTCTCGAGGGCGCTGGCCAGTCCGCGCGGGGTGCCGGCGAGCTCGGCTCCGAGTCGGTCCGCCTCGTATTCGCGGGCCCGGCTGATCCCCATCTGGATGAGGATGGCGGCGAACGGCGCGATGAGGCTGGTCAAGATGAGCACGATCGGGTTCGGACCGTCCTCGCTGCCGCCGAAGATCGCGAAGATCCTCATGAAGTCGGCGATCACCATGACGGCGCCGGCGACCGACGCGACGATAGCCATGGTGAGGGTGTCGCGGTGGCGGATGTGGGCGATCTCGTGGGCGATGACGCCCTCGACCTCCTGCCGGTCCAGAATCTGGAGCAGACCCGTGTTCACGGCGACGACGCCGCGCTGCGGGTTGCGGCCGGTGGCGAACGCGTTCGGCGAGGGGTCGTTCACGATGTAGAGCGCCGGCTTCGGGATACCGGCCCGGCGTGCCAGCCGCTCGACCATGGCGTGCAGTTCGGGCGCCTCGTTCGGCGACACGGGCTGGGCCTTGGTCATCTTCAGGACGATCTTGTCGCTGAACCAGAAGCTGCCGAAGTTCAGCAAGACGGCCAGACCGAGGGCGACGACCATTCCGGTCGGTCCGCCGATCATGCGGCCGAGCAACACGAAAAGCGCCGTCAGGGCGACGAGCATGACTCCGACTTTCAGCGTGTTCATCATTGGTCTTTTCGTATCTCCTCTCAGCGGTTGGCTTTGCCCAAATGGGAAAGACCTCCACCGCCGCTCGGGCGATGAAGGTCTTGCGGTTGTGGTTACCCCCGGCCTCGCGGCGTACTGACGACGGCAACCCCCTGCTTGGGCGCTACTCCCCTTCGATCTCTGTCAATAGTATTCAACGACAACCGAGAATCGCAAGTTCCGCGACCCAACCGGGTCGAGAACGGGTACTCGGGCGGATCGGGGGCGTCGTTTCGGGGCCGTCCCGTCTCGATCCCACCCCGGAAAGTCCGGACCCGGACGACGCAAGTCTGGAAGATCGTTTCGCCTTATCGGAACAGTGAAATTCGGTTCTCCGGACCGAGATCGACAAAATGACGACGCGTCGACGGGGACCGAAAATGATGCCCATCCGGTCGTTTTCGAACTCGAAACGCGAACGGACGGCGGTTCGATCGTCGTGGAGAGAGCCGGCTCGGGCCGGTTTCGGGGCGTCCGCGATCGAAAAGGAATCCGATCGACGACGCCGAAATGGGACACCGGAGCGATCCTGCTCCGCCGACAACCGGACGGGTGTCCGCGTCGAACGGTCCCCGACGGAATCTGCATCGAAGGTCGTTGGTCATGAAACGTCGTGGTTTCACCTTGATCGAACTGCTCGTCGTCATCGCGATCATCGCCATCTTGGCGGCGATCCTGTTCCCCGTCTTCGCCCAGGCCAAGGCGAGCGCCAAGCGCACGCAGTGCCTGAGCAACATGAAGCAGACCGGTTTGGCCATCATCCAGTACTCCGCCGACTACGACGACGTCGCCCCGAACGCGGGAGGATGGGAGCCGTGGGAGTGGGGAGCGGAGCAGAGCCATCCCGAAACCTGGCCGGGCGGCATCGTGTATCGACTCCGCCCGTACACCAAGAACATGGAGATCTTCCGGTCTCCGGGCGACAACGGGTTCCCGTTCACGGCTTGGGGCATCCCGGTCAAAGCGATGTGGGAGCCGGACTGGGCGGGTAAGACCAGCTTCGAGTACTACGCGAAGGGAGCCACCGAGTTTGGCTGGATGAACCGGCTTTGCGGAACCCAGGCCGACCCGCAACCGTGCGACAGCGGCATGGCGCCTCTGCTCGGAACGCCGGATCCGCCGGGCGCGGTCGGCAGCGGGCGCACCGGGCGTTCCATGACTGTGTTCAGCGACCCGGCCACTCGACCGATGATCGGCGAGCTCTGGTACTACATGTGGGACACGGGCCTCGACGCCACCAGCAAGAAGCACGCGGTGTACGTCGACGGCCATGCGAAGTTCGTGTCGGGCGCCCAGCTCGACATGCGCGAGCGACCGGGGCCGCTGTGATGAAGAAGCTCGGTTTGGCCGGAGCCGTTGTCGTCCTCGTGGTGGCGATCGCGTTGGCCGCCTTCAGCGGCTATCGCAGCTTCGCGCCGCCGAAGGTGGACGAAGGCCGGTTCCCGAAGCCGGACGAGGCCACGATGGCCAAGATCCGGCAGCTGCAGG
>JBDNCL010000229.1:0-4310 GCA_046719655.1 Fimbriimonadaceae bacterium | reverse complement strand
ACACCTTCGTCGGCCTTTCGGTGAAATGAGGAGCACGTCCCCGCAGAACCTGAGAACCTAATTCCCGCCGCGCTCAGAGCCAAAGCATTCAAGCCCGCCGCCGACGCGCTGTAGGTCATCGTCGCGGCCATGAACAGAGACAGGGCGCGAAACGCACGGGAACGGGAAAGAACGGTGAGCGACATCAGGAGGCTCCTCAGATTCCTCCATTATAGGGCGCCTCGCCCGTAAATCTGCGAGCGAGATTCAACAAGTAACGCCTACTCCGCCTGACCGTATCGCTTCCCAGGCGGGGCTTGAGTGCAACGGCATCCGCGCCCAGACCGACGCAGGCGCGCGAATCGAAGGTCTCGCCTGCTTCCCATCCTCATCCAAGTTCCGCCCTCCCATCTGGGTTCGCAGAGGCTGACCCTTTCTTCCGCGAGGAGCAGATCAGGCCTGCGCTTCCTCACTAAGATCTAGATGGATCGCAGGATATGGCCTCAGGGTCAACGAAATCGGGTCCGCAAGGGTCCAACGCAAGTTTTGGGGCTGCGGCGAAAGTCGCGGCCCTTTGCGCGTTTCGTGCGTTTTTTCACGACTCCTCGGGATCTCCTGAGGCCTTGCCTTTATCAGCGTCCACCGCCAAAGGCGACTGGAGAACACCGGTTGGTTCTTCGAAGCTAGCCGCCTCAGGGAGTCCACGCTCGCGTTCACGTTGTTGCGGACCGAGACGAAGCCATGGCTAGCATCCTGGCCCGTTGCCATCCCTGAACTCAAGCTAACGTTTGATCACAGAGCAACGAGCGCATAGGCAAGACGGAAAGCAAGGTTTGCTGCTGGGAAAGCGGCGCCAGCGATGCTACCGGACTCGGGGGCCGTCGCCCGTGGCGATGAGCACGGTTCGGAGGACGCTCGGGGTCCAGTCTGAAGCGATATCGGCGTGGATCGAGCAGACTTCGACAACGGCTTTGCCGGCAAGCGGCAGGGACGGGAACGTCGCGGGGAACTCAAGTGAAAAGAGCTGGTAAAGGTACCCTTCGGTCCGCAGCTTCGATGAACTCGGAGGCCATGGTGCCGTCTTCACGCGTGTGAAGTTCTTCGTCGCGAGTGTTTTGTTGGCGGTTTTCGACGAAAGTGCATGGGCCCAACCCGACAGGGGCATGGAGGGAGACGGTTCCAGGCGCGTCGCAGTATCGCGTGTCCCGCCGATCGCGATTCCAGAGTCCGAGTCCCCAGTGATTATCTTTTCTGCCCAAACGACCGACGGGCGCACTGTCAAAACGGTGTGGCGCCGCCCGGCAGGCGACGGCCCCGTGCCTGTTGTCTTGGTTGTTCAAGGCAGTCTCGACGAGATTCCGCTGGATCGGCTTCGAGGGTTTGTTCTCGGGAACTCGGTTGGGACGAGGCTTCTCAACGCGGGGTACGCGGCGGCGGCAACCTCTCCCCGCTCCTATGCGGCCGACATTCAGTCGCCGGCGCCGATCGACGACGTCCGTACCGTGGTGCGGGTACTTGCGAGACAACCCGGGGTTGACCCTAGCCAGATCTTCCTTTACGGCGGTTCCGGAGGTGGCAGCATCGTCCTCGAACTGGCCTCTGAGGAGATGGTCCGCGCCGTAGCGGCCGGTGAGCCGGCGACGCTTATCTACACCGGAATGCTCGCCACAAGCGACTATCGGGTGCGACTCGAAATGATGCGCGAGCCCGCGCTTTATTTCACGGAGAGCCTTCGGCAGCGAACTCGGGAGAAGCTGAAAACGGTTAGAGTTCCCGTGCTCATCGTACACTCCGACCAGCACGATCTCCATAAATTCAACGAGCCCATCTTCCTCCCGCTGATGCGCCAAGCCGGTGTGAAGGTCGAGTTCCGGCTCTACGCCGGCTATGGACATGGGCTCTACTTTGGGTCTGGCGACGACAGATGGGGGAGGGGAGCCGACCTGAATGTGGTGGCTGCGGTCGTGTCCGACCTCGATCGCTTTTTCCGCGCCCACGGTGCCACGCCAAGAAAGAACGATCGGCAAACACGCCGATAGGGAAGACAGTGTTTCCGTCTTAAGAGGCTCTCATCTCGTCGATGACCCTACCAGGACGGACAAGGCATGGCATTGTCCTGCTGCAATGCTAAGGAGCACGGAGGCCTTACTCAGTAGTTTTGTAGAATGCGTACTGAGATGCATCAGGGACCAACCCGCGACAGTGTGCAAGTTCAGATCGACGCTCTGCGCAGGAAACTTCTCGATCTTTCGCTCCGCAACCGGATGTTGAACTACCGGCCCTCCAAGCGCATCGGCGTATCGATCGCTGGGGAAGAGAGCCGCCACCTCTTCTCGATCTTGGTCGAAGAGGGCAAGAAGATGACCTTCGTCGGCAAACCGGAACCGCGGAAAGACGCCGGCGAAGCGGGGTCCTGGCTTTTCGACGACGACGTCGCCATGGAGGTCCTCCGGGAAGAGGCGGAGGACGAACTCGACGCCTTTCTTAAGAACCCGGCTTGGCCGGTGGATGTGCTCGACACAAAGATCAGCACGGAGGAACCGGAATCGATCCTCCAGGCAAAGCTTCGCACTATAGCCCGCGAGGCAGGCCTCGCAAGGGACGAACTCGGCATCCACACGCTCTTTTTGACCCTGGGAATCCTGGAGTGGTCCGACAACGGGGAGAAGGTGTACAAGGCGCCTTTGCTCTTTGTTCCCGTGAACCTGGAGCGTCAGGCAAACGGCACCATAGAGCTACGTTACGAAGGCAGCGATGTCGGCGACAATCTCCCGTTGCGCGCGAAGTTGGCTGAGCTGAACTTGAAGCTTCCTCAGTACGACGAGGACAAGCTCGTGGACTCCTACTTCGCGGATGTCGAGGCTACGGTTCGGCGAAACGCCGGTTGGAGGGTGCTGAGGGATGAAGTACATCTCGGGTTTTTCAACTACGAGAAGTACGTCATGTACTTGGATCTGGGAGGGCAGCAGTGGCCAGAGGGCCGGAAGCCGTGGCAGCATCCCGAAATCGCGGCGATGCTGGGCGGCGGCTACGAGCCCGTCGAAAGTTCGATCGACGAGCGCACCCACCTCGACGAGGTGCGCCCCGTCCGCGACGCGCACGAGGTCTTCGACGCCGACAGCTCCCAGATTCTCGCCATGACGCGGGTGGCCGAGGGTCACTCGATAGTGGTGGAGGGCCCACCGGGCACTGGGAAGTCGCAGACCATCACGAACATCATCGCCGAGGCAGTTGCGTCGGGGAAGACGGTGCTTTTCGTTGCGGCGAAAAGAGCGGCCGTAGATGTCGTCAAAAGGAACCTGGCGCGGGCGGACCTCGGCGCGATGTGCCTCGATCTGCACGACAAACTCACCAACCGCCGCGAATTCTACGCCGAGATCAAGCGCACGGTCGAGAGGCCGCTTTCGGCGAGAGACGAAGAGCAGAGATTGACCCAACTCTCCACTATTCGGGATCAACTGAACGGGCACAGCGAAGCCGTCAACGAACCGCTGCCCGAGTTTGGAGCCTCGCCGTTTCAGGCGATGTCGATCCTGGCCGCCCTTCCGAAGGAAACGGCGCTAGACCGGGACTGGAGGATTCCGTTCGAGAAAATCCGCACCCTCAGGCACGAAGACGTGCGGAGGATGTTGCCCGATATTGGGGCCCTCCAGAATCGTTTGCGCACCTGTGGAGTCCCTGCCAAACACCCTTTCTGGGGCGCGGAGATCGACTACCTCGATCCTGCCGTCAAGCTCGACCTAGAAGAGGACCTTCAGGCCGCGAAGGCCCAGCTCGAATCGGCTGACCAGGCATTCGCGAAGGCTTCGAGCGCCCTGAAAGTGGAGGTTGAAGCCACAAGTTCCAACGCCGGGCTTCTGCGTGTGGTCGCAGTGGTTGACCCTTCCGAAGAGCGTCGCGATCGTGTCGCCGCGCTTTTCAAATCCGAACCGGCGTCCCTACCGGTTGAGGCGATCAATTCGAGTGTCGCCGATGCTGCGCTCGTCGCATCGCCAGCCGCCTTTCATCAGGAGCAGTGTCTCAAATTGCTATCGGCGGGAGTGAACGTTCTATGCGAAAAACCACTTGGTTTGAGCACCGACGAGGTGTTGCAGATCACAAAGACGGCGGATCGATTTGGCAAAAAGTGTGCGGTTGGCCTGCAGCGGAGATTTTGGGATTCGTGCGTCGGGATTGAAGGGGCAAGCCGAGCGGGTTGGATTGGAAAACCCGTGCGGGTTGAGATTTCCGCTGGAGGCCCGTTCGGCTGGTCTGCAGCGACCGACTCCTTTTTCCGAAAGGAAACGGTGGGAGGCGGGACACTCTTGGACCTTGGCATCCATCTGATCGAC
>JBDNCL010000228.1:0-4315 GCA_046719655.1 Fimbriimonadaceae bacterium | reverse complement strand
CAACAGCCGCAGAAACAGGGGAAGTGGGCGGGCGGGTGGCCGATCCTCGGCTACGACGTGGACCCGCAGGGGTACAAGTTGAACGTCAACGCGGCCGAGGCGGAACGGGTGCGGACGATCTTCAACCTCTACCTCGAACACGAGTCGCTCCTGCCGGTGGTCGAAGAACTCGCCAGTCGTGGGTGGACGAACAAACGGTGGCAGACGCGGAAGGCGGGCGTCCGCGGCGGCAACCGCTTCACCCGGACGAGCCTGTACAAGTTGCTCACCAATGTCGCCTACGTCGGCAAGGTGCGCTACAAGGACGAGGTCCACGACGGCGAACACGCGGCCGTCGTCGATCCGGTGGTTTGGCAGCGAGTGCAGGCGATGCTGGAGCGGAACGGCCGCGCCGGCGGTGCCCCGGCCCGGAACAAGTTCGGCGCTCTTCTCAAGGGGATCATCCGCTGTGTCCCTTGCGGGTGCGCGATGACGCCGACGCACTCGACCCGCGACGGCGGGGCCAGGCGCTACCGCTACTACGTCTGCTCGTCGGCCCAGAAGTTGGGCTGGCACACCTGCGAGTCGAAGTCGGTCCCCGCCGCCCAGATCGAGGAACTCGTCGTCAACCAGATCAAGGCCATCGGCCAGGATCCGCTTGTCCGGCGGGAGATTCTCGCCGAGGCCCGCCGACAGGACGAGGCCCGCGTCGTGGAACTGGAAACCGAGCAGCACGGGCTGGAGCACGACCTCCGCAAGTGGCACAACGAGATGCGGTCGCTGTCGGGCCAGATCAAACCGAACGACGACAACGGCTCGCTCATCGCCCGGCTTGCCGAGTTGCAGGAGCGCATCGGCACGGTCGAGGGGCGGGTGCGGAAAATCCACGACCAGATCCACGCCGTCCACCACCAACTGCTCAACGAAGACGAAGCCGCACTTGCAGTATCGGTCTTCGACCCGGTCTGGGGAACGCTGTCGCCGCACGAGCAGGCGCGGGTGGTGCATCTGTTGGTTGAGCAAGTGGACTACGACGGGTCGAAGGGGAAGGTAGCCATCGCCTTCCGACCCGCGGGGATCAAGACACTGGCCCGCGAGCTGGCCGACAAGCGGGAGGAGAAACGGGCATGACACCCACAACGCCATTGAAAATCGAGTGTGACGTTCACTTCGACCGCCGGGGTCGGGGGAGCCGCAAGGTGCTGGAAACCGGCCCCAGGCCGTTCCGCCCGGCCGAACCGGGGCGCGTGCCCCGCGTCGCCCGCCTCATGGCGCTGGCGATCCGGTGCGACGGGCTGATCCGGGACGGTGTGATCGAAAACTACACCGAGATCGCCCGGCTCGGGCACGTCACCCGCGCCCGCGTCAGCCAGATCATGAACCTGCTCAACCTCGCCCCGGACATCCAGGAGGCGATCCTGCACCTGCCGCGCACCGAGACCGGCCACGCGCCGATCATCCTCGCGGACCTCCAGCCGATCGCCTCGACCCTCGACTGGCGGAAGCAGCGAAAACTGTGGCACGAACTGAACGAGGTCCGGTTGTAGGGGCGGCCCGTCCAAATTCCGCACCCGGCACGCTTGACGCCGAGCAATTTATAAGTCTAATATATATTAGCTCTAATTTCGGGCGTCTGCCCGGTTCCGGCTCGTTGTCCCCAGGACAACCGAGGGCGACCAGCATGAGCGACAGCAAAAAGCGACGCGGTCGGCCCCCCGTCGAAACGCTGACCGACCCGCAGCGCCGGGCGTTCCGCGCCGTCAGCGCGTTCCTCGCCCGCCACGGGTTCCCGCCGACCGCCCAGGAGTTGGCCGACGCCCTCGGCATCGCCGCGCCCAGCGCCCACGCGCTCGTGGGCCAGTTGGTCCGCAAGGACTACCTCAAGCGCGAGTCCCGCAAGGCCCGCGGGCTAACCATCGTCCGCGAGATCGACGACCTCCCCAGCAAACTGGTGGCGGTGCCGATCGTGGGTCGCGTGGCGGCCGGGCAGCCGATCCTGGCCGAGGAAAACATCGTCGGGGAGGTTCTGGTCGAGAACACAGTGGTGCGCGGCGCGTCGTGCTTCGCGCTGCGGGTGGCGGGGCAGAGCATGGTCGATGCGGGGATCGCCGACAAGGACCTGGTCATCGTCCGGCGGCAGCTCATCGCCGAGAACGGGGACATCGTCGTGGCCCTCATCGGTGAGGAGGCGACGGTCAAGCGACTCTCCATCCGGGGGCCGCGCATCGAACTGTGCCCGGAGAACCCCAAGTTCAAACCGATCGTCGTCGGCCTCGACGACGAGCTGCGGATCCTCGGGAAGGTGGTGGCCGTCCGCCGCGCCGACCGTTCTCCGGAGTGAGGCCGGGCCCGTCCGCAGGATTGGCACGTGCCGAAGACGGACGCGACGCATTCCGGGCTTCGGAGGTGTCGTCGAGCGTTTCGGGCCGAGGACGGCATGTCGTGTGCGCAACGGACTGGCATTCATCTGTGAGCCTGATTCGAACGGAGTGGTTTCATGTCGGTTGCCCGCAAATCATCCCTTTCCCCGGCCCGGTGCCGGCTGCTGGAATTGATGCAGTCCATCGGCTTCGGCCGGATCGAGAACCTGATCGTCCGCGGCGGCGAACCGGTCTTCCGCCCGCCGCCTTACGTGGTTCGTGAGTTCAAGCTCACCAGCGACGATGACGCGGACCCCGAAGGCGCGGCCGCGGATTTCGAGTTGAAGGCGCAGGTGGTGCGCTTGTTCCGCCGGCTCGACAAGCTCGGCGACGGCCTGGTGGAAATGCTCGAGATCAAAGACGGTCTCCCGTTCAAACTCGTGATCGAGGGGGTTGAGGCGTAATCGCGGCTCGCAGCCGACTGACAACTGGGTTTATCTTCCGTCACCAGACATTTCGCTGACCGCCAAGCGGAGGCACTTGTGGGCGACGCCGATTTCGGCGTTATCTCGCATGGCCTCCGCTTTGCGTTCTTGCGCCGGTCGTCGTGGCCCACGCCTCTTCCTTCGCGGTCGGAGGAGGGAACGCATGGTCCGTCACGACCAGATCATCACCGACCGGTTCACGCGCGGCATCATCCGCCGCAAGGTTCGCGAACTCATCGACGGCTCCGGCTTTCGCGAGGAGGACGCCGAGGAACTGGAGCAGCGACTCGTGTACCTGCTGTTGCGGAGTCTGCGCTCGTTCGAGGAATCACACCCCCGGCACCGCAACGCCTTCATTACGACCGTGGTCGAACGATCGGCGGCCATGATCCGCCGCGAGCGGCGACGACGGAAACGCCATTTCGGCGCGGTCCAGTCGCTCGATTCACTCCCGACCAGCGGGAATGACGGTGCGGTCGAGGTGAGCCTGCACGTCGCCGATCCGGGCGCACGCCGCACGTTTACGCAGGTGGACCTCGCGCTCGACCTGGCCGTGATCCTGGCGGAGCTGCCCGACGAGTTGCGTGACCTGGCCCACCGCCTCCAGCGGCAGACGCTCACTGAGATCGCCCGCGAAGCGAACCTGCCGCTGACCACGGTCCAACGACGCCGCGAACGGCTCCGCGACCGCCTCGCACACGTCTGCGGAACATTTTTTCGTAATCCTGCGTAGTTTCGCACCGCTCCGGCAAGGGTCAGAGATAGGGGCCGCCGAGACGCGAGGAACCGAGCAGCCATGACGCTCTACCGCTACACGTTTCAGGCCGACGTGCCGGCCGCGGAAGTCCAGGCGACACTGCTTCTGGCCTACGTCGCCGTCGAGGGGCTGCACGGCGAGGCGCAGACCCGCCTCGACGCCGGCCACGCCCTCGGCGGCCAGTTCGGCGCATGTGTCATCGACACGAGCACGCCCGTCGGCCGCGACCTCGCCAAGGTGTTCACGGCGTTCTTGCGCCGCGAGTTCGGCGAGGACAGCTTCCGCGTCGAATCGCTTCAACCGATCCAACCCATCACCCCGGAGATGACTGCGTGACTCGCCTGGCAACGATTCAGAAGGGCCGCACGCCGAAGCCGCCGCGCCTGCTCGTGTACGGGACCGAAGGCATCGGGAAGAGTTCCTTCGCGGCGCAGGCCCCGCGTCCGATCTTCGTGCAAACCGAGGACGGCCTCGACGAGATCGACACCGACAAGTTCCCACTGGCCGAGAGCTACGAGGACGTCGTCGAATCGCTGACCGCGCTGGCGGCCGAGGACCACCCCTACGAGTCGGTCGTGATCGATTCACTCGACTGGCTCGAGCGGCTGATCTGGGACCGCGTCTGCCGCGACGCCAACGTGACGAGCATCGAGAAGGCCGACGGCGGCTACGCCAAGGGCTACACCCACGCACTCACCTACTGGCGCGAAATCCTCGACCTGCTCAACACCCTG
>JBDNCL010000227.1:0-4330 GCA_046719655.1 Fimbriimonadaceae bacterium | reverse complement strand
TCTTACACGCTCGGCCCGAGGTCCGGTCCGAAACGTGGCGAGTCAGGGCCGGTAAATCTCCCGGTTTTGTCGCGCGATCGACGACAAGACTCGGAGACAAACGAGGCCCCCAAACGAAACAAGGCCGCGCGGATGCGCGGCCTTGAAGCGTTGGTTGAGGGTTCTCAGACCCGGCGGCGACGGCGCGCCATCAGAGCCCCGGCGCCGAGCGCCAGAGCCGCCATGGTGGCCGGCTCGGGAACGACGCCGATGTTCTGCTCGATCAGACCGATGGAAGCGAGGTCCAAGATGTCCGGACCGCTCTCCGGAGCCGCCAGGATGATGGTCTTCTTGACCTTGATCTCGGTGACGGCCTGGGAGAAGTTGATCGTGTGGGTGTAGGGCAGTGCGGAGGCACCGGTCAGCACGACGCCGTGCGAACCGATCGTCATCGGCGTCATACCCGTCGTCTCGATCACTTCGTTGAAGAAGATCGTGCCCGAACCCGAAAGTCCGCCCAGGATCGACACGAGCATCGAGTTGGAAACCATCGGGAGAACGCTCGTCGCCGTGTAGGTGATCGTGATCGTTCCCGACCGAGTTCCCGGCGGGAGAGCGATCGACGGGGCGTCGCCCACAATCGCGTGGTTGAACGAAAAGTCGATGTCCTGGGCGCCCGTAGCGAACGACCAAGAGCCCGGGTTGCCCAGCGGGACGAGCGAGCCGGTCACGGTCACGTTCGAGAACGTGATGGTGGCCGGAGCGAGGGCGGCCATGCCCATAAGAGCTGTCCCAAGCGCGATACCGGTGAACTTTCGAAAACTGATTCCAAGCATATTGAACACCCTTCCAACGAATACGATCCTTCGCAACCGGCACACCCAGCCCGCAGATCGTGAACTCATTATATTGCGCCGAATCCGCAAATGCCACCCTTTGGAGGAGGGGAAAAGACGTTACAAGCCGAGAACGGTCGATTTGACGCCAAGTTGAAGCCCAAAACCAGTAAATCTGCGTGGGGCCCGCACGAGTCCGCGCCCGCGCACGACCGGTCCGGCGGCCCGACGTTCCGCCGACCGTGCCCGCCGCCCGCCCGATCGCCCAAAATGGATCCGTTCGGCGGGAGCGGAGAACTTGAGCGAAACGACTTGCGACGTGTTGATCGTGGGTGGAGGGACGGGAGGATGTGCGGCCGCCCTCGCTCTGGCCGACATGGGTTGGCGCGCCGTGATGACGGAGCCGACGGCGTGGATCGGGGGACAGCTGACGTCGCAGGCCGTGCCGCCGGACGAGCACCCCTGGATCGAGTCCTTCGGCTGCACCGCCCGATACCGCGGCTACCGCAACGGGGTCCGCGCCTACTACCGCGACCACTACCCCCTGCGCCCGCAACACCGCGCCGATCCGCACCTGAACCCCGGACAGGGGTGGGTGTCGCGACTGTGCCACGAGCCGAAGGTCGGTCTCGCCGTCCTCGAGCAGATGCTCGCCCCGCGGCGGACCTTGCGAGGTCTCGACGTTCGGCTCCACCGCGTCCCCGTTTCGGCCGACGTCGACGGCGACCGCGTCCGTTCGGTCACGTTCCGCCATACGCTGACCGGTCGGATCGAAACGATCGGCGCCCGATTCGTCCTGGACGCCACCGAACTGGGCGACCTGCTCCCCCTCGCCGGCGTCGAGTACGTCAAGGGCGCGGAGTCCCAGTCCGAGACCGGCGAACCCCACGCCGTCGACGGTCCGGCCGAACCGGGCACCGTGCAGGGCATCACCTGGTGTTTCGCGATGGCCTACGACCCGTCGGGGCGCGACCACACCATCGAAAGGCCGGCCCATTACGACCGGTGGTCGCGTTATCAGCCCCATTTCATGCCCGCCCCCATCGTCAGCTGGCACACCCTGGACGTTCAGAAGGGGCACCCCATCCAGTGGACCCTGTTCGACCAGCCCGGCCGGCTCGGCCTCTTCACGTACCGCCAGATTGTCGCCGGATCGCTCTTCGATACGGAGACCGCCCCGCACGACGTCACCATCGTCAACTGGCCCCAGAACGACTATTACGCCGAAAACATCCTCGACGAACCCGAGGACGTCGTTGCCGCTCGACTCGAGGAGTCGCGGGAACTCTCGCGCTGCCTTCTGTACTGGCTTCAAACCGAAGCCCCGCGTCCCGACGGCGGGACGGGCTGGCCCGGACTGTACCTTCGGCCCGACATCACCGGAACCGACGACGGGCTCGCCATGGCGCCCTACATCCGGGAATCGCGACGGATCCGAGCCGTCTTCACCGTGACCGAAAACCACGTCGGGAGTGCCTGCAATCCGGGCAAGTCGCAGGCGGACCCGTTCTTTGACAGCGTGGGGTTGGGCTCGTACCGCATCGACCTCCACCCGCGGACAGGCAACCGCAACACGATCGACATCGGGTCGCTCCCGTTCGAGATCCCTTTGGGCGCCCTCCTCCCGGTGCGCGTGCGCAACCTCCTGCCGGCATGCAAGAACCTCGGCGTGACCCACATCACCAACGGTTGCTACCGTCTGCACCCGGTCGAGTGGAACATCGGCGAGTCGGCCGGGCTGCTGGCCGCGTTCAGCCTGGCGAAAGGCTGCGACCCCCACGACGTCCGAGACCGCGAACCCCTGCTCGACGACTTTCAGTCGCTCCTGCGGGGGCAGGGAGTCGAGTATCGCTGGCCCCAGCTCCGGCCTCTCTAGACGCGGGCGCCGGGAACCGAGCCATCGAAAAGGCCCCCGACCTCGCTCCGAAGGTCGGGGGCCTGACTACGCAAATGCCGGCCCCTTACTCGGCCGCCGGGGTGTCGGCAGTCGGCTCGGGGGCCTGAACCTCCGCCTTCGCCGGCTTCTCCACCTTGGGCTTCGCCGGCGCCTTCTTCGCCGCCGCAACCTTGGCGACCTTCGGCCGGGCGGTCTTCTCCGACTTGGGCTTGCCCTCCGAAGCCTTCTTCGCCTCGCGCACGGCAGCCTTGATGGTCTGTTCCTTTCGGTGGCGGCGTTGCCGCAGCTCCTTGTTGCGGATTCTCATGTCTGTCCTCGAAAAGCTTGAGCCGGGGCGATCGGGCGCCACGACGCGAACGGCCTAGGATACCCAAGGCTTCCCCGATCCCCGACCCGGTGGTCTCAGGCCTTTTTCAGCCTCTCGATGTCGTCGGGCCCCGGCGTGGCGACGCCGACGCGCCGGACGACGCAGGCTGCCGTTTCGGCCGCCAGGGAAAAGACGGCGGGCACGAATCCGGCCGCCGCATAGCCGAGGGCCACGGTGGCGATCACGGTATCCCCGGCGCCGGCCGTATCGTAGACCTCGACCTTCGGAGCCTCCACTTGAACGGGCGAATCCCCGACCGCCACCAAGCCGGACTCGCCCAACGTCACCAGGGCGACCTTCCAACGGTGGCGGTCGCGCAACGCGGCCGCGCCCGCCGGCGTCTCCTCGTCCGAAAGCAACCGATGACGCCCGAGCGCCTCGGTGGCTTCGACCCGGTTCAAGCTCACCAGATCGACCCCGTCGTACTGGCTCAGGCTCCGGGGCTTCGGGTTGGCGACGACGACGGCTCCCGCCTCGCGGGCGGCCGCGATGGCGGCCGTGCAGAGATCGCGCGACAGGGCCCCTTTGAGGTAGTCGCTCAAGACCAGAACCCGGGCCCCGACCAGACGGTCGCGCAGAGCGGCCAGCATCTGGGCCTCCGAAGAGGCGGTCGCCGGCGAGTCCTCTTCGGCGTCGATGCGCAGCACCTGGTGCGAGTGGTCGGCGACCACGCGCGTCTTCCGCGTCGTCGCCCGACCGTGCTCGCGGACGACGGCGGGATCGCGCATCCCCTGATCCACGAGCGAGCCGACCAGCAGGTCGCCGGCTTCGTCGTCCCCGACCAACCCGACAACCGAAACTTCCGCCCCCAAGGCGGCCAAATTCCGCGCCACGTTGGCCGCACCTCCGGGCAACCGGGTCGTCCGGCGGTGCCGCACCACCATGACCGGTGCTTCCGGGCTGATCCGGGTGGCGTGGCAAAAGAGGTACTCGTCGAGCATCAGGTCGCCGAAAACGACCGCCTTCATGCCCACGAACGATTCGAGCAGGTGCCGAGGACTCCAGTTGGTTCGGGACGTGTTCATGTCGGTTTTCGCTTGCGGGAACGGTTCGGGCCCCGCTCAGGAACCGGGCAACCTCCGGTCTCGGTACGCCAGACCGAACACGACGGCTCCGATCGCCACCATGGCCAACGCCACCACCTGGGCTTCCGTGATCGGAAGGCCGGCCATCGTGGTCGAAGTCCGCAGACCCGCCCGAACCTCCTCGACCGAGCCCATGCGCCAGAACTCGTATACGAACCGAGCTACG
>JBDNCL010000226.1:0-4337 GCA_046719655.1 Fimbriimonadaceae bacterium | reverse complement strand
GAAGGGCCAGGTGTTGGTGTCGGGGTTGTAGTTGGCGCTCGTGTTCTGGACCAGGCTCGGCTCGGCGCTGCGGTCGCCGGGGCCGCGGCCGCCGGGGGTCTCCCAGGCGATGCCTTCTGCCGTCGACGGGCTCATGGCGTGGCGATAGGTGGCCGTCCACCGCATCGGCTCGCCGTCCGCGCCACCGTCCCGCCACTCCTTCGACATTCGGTAGACGGCCACTTCGGTGTCGCGGGGGAATCGGCCGTCGACGGGGTGGAGGTTCAGCCGGACGCGCTTGATGGTGGCGCCCCGCCAGATCGCCCGGTTGAGCTGCCCAAACTGGATCAAAATCACGTCGCGCCGGTTCGGGCTCAGCCGCAGCGTCCGCGACGCCCCGAAGTTGTCGTCGGCGTGCCGCTCGCTCAGAACGGTGTCGGCCGCGTCCATGTAGGTGTAGGCCTTCTCCGACCACGGAATCGGCATCTGCGCGTACGGATCGATCCTCTGGTACCGTCGGAGGCGCACCTCTTCGGCGGGACTGACGGTCGCGAGCGCGACCGCAACGGTCAGGAATAGACAGACGGTTACTCGCATAGTTTCCCCGTTTCGCCGCTTCAGGCCGATATCCTACCGTGTCGGTCGTCGTTGCGAATCGAAACTGGGCTGAAACGGTATCGCCGATACGGAATGCCGTCCGTCTTCGTCACTTTCCGCCGGTCAGGGTGATGCCTTTGACGAACCAACGCTGACAGAGGATGAAGATGATGAAGATGGGGGCGAGAACCAGCATCGAGCCCGCCATCATGAGGTGGAACTCGGTCCGGAACGTGGTCTGCAGCGAGCGCAGTCCGACTTCGAGGTTCATCTTGTCGGGATCGTTCAGGATCATGAGCGGCCCCATGAGGTCGCGGAATCCCCCGACGAACCCGAAAACGGCCAAGGTGGCGAGCACGGGACCGCAGTTGGGCAGGATGATGCGCCAGAAGATGACGGCGTGAGACGCTCCGTCGATCTTGGCCGCCTCGTCCATTTCGCGCGGGATGCTCAGCATGAACTGGCGGGTCAGGAAGATGCCGAACGCGCCCCCGCCGAAGAAGGCGGGGATGATGAACGGCTTGTAGGTGTTGATCCATCCCAGCCATGCGTAGAGCACGTACCCCGGGATCATCGTGACCACGTGGGGCAGCATCATGGTGGACAGGAGGATGAGGAACAGGCGGTCGCGGGCGATGAAGTTGAGCCGCGCGAACGGGTAGGCGACCATGGCGCCGGTGACGACGCTCGCGGCGGTGGGAACGACGCTCAGGATCAGGGTGTTGACGAACTTCCGTCCGAAGTTGAGGTTTTCGTCGAGAATCAGCCGGGTGTAGTTTTCGAAGGTCGGGTTGACCGGCCAAGCCCACATGGACGTGTTCGCGATCTCCTCGGCCGTCTTGAGCGACATCACGACCATGACGTAGAGGGGCAGCATGAACAGCACGGCCCCACCGCAGAGCACCAGCCACAGGATGGCCATGTTGATCTTGGTCATCGCGCGACCGATCTGGGCGCTGCGTCGGTAGCGTCGCGCCTCTTCGTTCTCGACGGCGCCTATCGTGGGGGTCACCTGCATCGACATCGCCTCCCGTTCACTTCAGGCCTCCCTCGTAGAAGACCCACTTCTTGGCCAAGGCCAGCTGGATGACGGTGAAGATCAGCACGACGACGAACAGAATCCAGGCGATCGCGCTGGCGTACCCCATCCGCAGCTGCTCGAAGGCGGTGCTCCAGAGCCAGATGACCATGAAGTAGGTGGCGCGGTCCGGGCCGCCGCCCGTCATGACGAAGCTCTGGCTGAACACCTGCAGGGCGCCGATGATCCCGGTGATCATCGAGAAGAAGATCGTCGGAGTCAGGAGGGGGAGCGTCACGGACCGGAAACGGCGCCAGATCCCCGCCCCGTCCAGAGTCGCCGCCTCGTAGTAGGTCTGGCTGATGCCCTGAAGTCCGGCCAGAAAGATGATCGTCCCTCCGCCGGCGCCCCACATCCCCATGATCACGAACGCGGGGATGACGGTCTGCGTGTTGCCGAGCCAGTTGATCGGCTCTCCCGGCGTTCCGGCCAGCATGCTGAGGAACGGCCCGATCCTCAGGAAGCCGCCCTCCCCGTCGGGACCGTACAGGATCGCGTTGATCAGGCCCCGGTCGCGGTCGAACAGGCGCATCCAGATGAGCGACATCGCCACCGCGCTCGCGAGGGAGGGCATGTAGTACAGGGCTCGGAACAGCGGCACCCCCCGAACCTTCTGGTTGAGCAGGAGGGCGAGGGCGAGGGCGGTCGCGATGCCGATCGGCACGCTGAGAGCGGTGAAGATGAACGTCTGCCGCATGGAGATCCAGAGCGTGTCGTCGATCGCGGGGTTGAAGATGTCGGCGTAGTTGCCCAGGCCCCGCCACCGGGGAGGTTGGATGATGTCGGATTCGGCAAAGCTGAGAATGAGGGAGTAGACCATGGGGCCGATGGTCAGGGCCAGACCGCAGAACCACGGGATCAGAAACTTGTAGGCGGTCCGGTTTTCGGCCCTTGCGCTCTGGGTCAGGCCGCGGCGCTGCTTCAGAGCCGGGACGAAGATCCACGAGAGGAGGGCCAAGACGATCAGGATCCCCACCGCCCAGGCCTTGCCGGTCGGGAAGGGCGGGGCGTCGGTCCGGGTCAGGGCGAGTTCCAGCTGCTTCGGCAGGTTTCGCTGGGCGCGGGCCAGACTCCGGGCGGGGTCGTTTTCGCCGCTGAGGACGCCGTACGACATCCCCTGAATCTGGCGCCAGACCCCGGTCGCGAAGTACTCGGGGAACGGCTGGAACTTGACCCGCATGGATCCGTCGTCGGTGATGGCGAGGTTGGCCGGCATGGCGGCCGCCCCCGTCGCTCCCGGGGCGGGAAGCCAGACGCCGGGGGTCAGGGCGAGCCGTCGGATCGAGGGTTGGGTCTCGCCGGCCTGGGCGATCAAGGTCAGCCCCGGTTCGCCGGCAAGGTATTTGACGAACTCCCACGCCTCCTTGGGGTGGCGCGAGGACGCGAGGATGGCCAATCCTCCGCCTTCGCCGGGGAGGTTCCGGGTGGTCCCGCGGGCGAAGGTCGGGAACGGGGCGATGTCCCACTCTTCCCGCATCTTGGACCGCATGTCGCGAATCTCCCAGGCTCCGGACTGGAGCATTGCGATGCGACCCTTGCGGAACTCGTCCTGCATCGTGGAGCCGGCGCCGAGGAAGACCTCGTTGTTGCTCGGCATCCAGTTGTACTTGTTGATCGTGTCCGACGCGAACTGGAATATTTCGACGACGGCGGGATCGTCGAGAAAGAGCTGGGTCGGCTTCCTCTCGTCGTCGACGATGCGGACGTCGCTGGAGATCAGGAGGGTGTTGAGCCAAAGCTGGGGCCACGCGGTGACGAATCCGTACTGGTACGGGCGCCTCTGCCCCGGGCGGCGCTTCGTCAGCTGCTGCATCACCCAGACGAAGTCCTTTTCCCGAAGTTCGGGGCGCACCTTCGTGTCCCACGTCCAGGATCCGTCCGGAAAGGGGATCCCCGCTTCCCGGAACAGACGCTTGTTGTAGAAGATGTACGCCGAGCTGACGACGTCGATCGGCAGGGCGTACAGGTTGCCGTCGACCGTGAACGCCTCGACGATGTTCGGGTACCGACCGGCGACGTCGACTTCGGGGCTGTCGAAGTCGGGGAAGCTGTTCAGAGGAAGGAGAACGCGGCGGTTCGCGAACCGTTCGAAGTACCCCGGCCGCATGACGGCGATGTCGGGGGCCGTCCTCGCCGCGATCATCGCGAGGAGCTTGTTTTCGAAGTTCTGGACGATCGGTTCGACCTTGATCCGGATGTGGGGGTTCTTTGCCTCAAAATCGCGGACGATCCGGTTCAGGAGGGCGAGGTTCTCGCCGCCGGCCGTATTGGCGAACCGAATCGTGACCCTTTCCTGGGCGAAACCGAGCTGGGTTGCGGCAGACAACCATAGGGTCGCGGCGAACAGCACGACGGTCTTCAGGCTGGGCCCAACCTTCGGCCCGAGAACGCGCGTACGCCTACGCTCCGATGCGTGGAGGTTCATCGTTGGGTTCCGTCTTTGGCACCCCGAGTGCGGTCCGCCGTCGGGATGTTAACGCGTTTACTTGTTCCCGATGATGGAGGCAGGCTCCTCTTTCCGTGCAAGGTCAAAAGCTTAATTTATGTTAAGCAACCACCGTCTTCAGGTTCGGACGCGGGCGGTCGGTTCGGGCTGGCCCGCAAACGGCACCTCGGCCGAAAAAAGCCCGCCGGCGATCTCGGGACCGTCGTAGCCGGCGGAGGTGATGAAGAGCGTTCGGAG
>JBDNCL010000225.1:0-4371 GCA_046719655.1 Fimbriimonadaceae bacterium | reverse complement strand
TTGCCGATCAGCTTGTTGCCGGCCGACACGTTGGTGGCGACGTTAGCCGCGTAGTCCCAGTAGATGAGCGTGCAGACTGCCAGCACGAGGCCGGCGAGCTTGGCGAAGTCGAACACCCCGCTGACCGCCAGCGCACCGGGCGTGTTGGCCGCGATTGGTTGCTTGGCGACGCCGATGAGGTCGCCCTGCACGACCACGTCACCGGCCGCCACCGCCGCCCCGGGCGTGTAGTCGATGCACTCGCCGTCGTGAACGAACACTGCCTGTGCCATCGGTGAAACTCCGTGGGATTACGCCTCGCCCTTGACCTTGACCCCCGCGAGCCACTCGGCGAAGTCGACGCCGAAGTCGTGGTAGCCGCGGAACTGCACGCCCAACTGGTTGAAGTCGGCCTCGGCCATGTCCACCGTCGGCGTCTGCACCCCGTCGAGGAAGCTGACCACGACCGGCGCGAGCACGGACGGCGCGCGGAACAAGTACCACGCCTTCGCCGACTGGCCGGTGAAGGCCGCGTCGGAGAGCCAGTCGCACACCACCGGGCGGTACTTGCCGGCGTGGATGTTGTCGCTCGGCACGGAATCCTTCGTGGAGGCACCGCCGGTGTTGACCGTCGTGCTCTGATAGAGCCGCTGCGCGACGAACTGGAGTTCCGGCGGCACGAGCAGGATGACCGGCACGCCGCCGACGCGCTTGCCGTCGGGCGACTTCAGCTTGCGGAAGGCGAGGACGCCCGCCTGCAAACCCGCGCCATCGACATCGAGTGCGGTGCTGGCCCCGGCGATGAAGTTGCCCCGCGCAGCCGTAAAGAACGCCGCGTTGTCGAGGAACCGGGTCCAGAAGACGGTGTTGAACTTGCGGGCCGCCCCGCCGCCGAGCCGGGTGCGGATGTCCTCGAAGGCGCTCAGGTCGTCGTTGATCAGGTCCTCGCGGGTCAGCGCGAACATCTTGGCGTAGGTCCGGGCCTGCCGGGTGTACGACTCCTCGGACACCTTGCCGTGCTTGATCTCGCCGCCCGGCGGGAGTTCCTCGTACTCCATGTCGTCGAGCAGCCGGTAGCTGGTGACCTGCTTGAAGTCGCTGACCGACTTCACGGCCGCGACCTCGCGCCAGGTCTGGTCCTCCTTCTGGAAGCCGGCGAGCAGTTCCTTGTTGGCGACGTTCGAGAAGAGGCCCGGCAAGGACAGGGTGCTGAACGCGGCCTGCACCGAACCGAATGCGGCGCGGAAGATCGCCGGCAGCGTGTCGCGGCGGACCGCCGTGCGGCCGGTGTAGCCGTTGGCCTGGGCCGCCATCACGACCAGTTCCTGCAGGCCGAGCCCCTTGAACTGCCGATCGGCGGCGTCGAGCGTCTCCGCGGAGAAGAGCCTCTCGCGGTTCGGGGTGCGGAGCGTCTTGCACAGCGCCGCCTCGATCACCTCCGCGCCAGGCAGGCCGCCCTGGCCGCCCGCGACGGCGGGCGGGGCCGGCCGCTTGCGGCGCAGCAGTTCCAACTCGGCCCGGGTCACGTCCCAGCCTTCCTCGATGGCCCGCGCCTCCACGTCGGGGAGCTTGCCGTCGTACAGCGTGCGGATGGCGGCGATCCGCTTCGCCTCGTTCGCCGTCGCCGTCCGCACGGCGGTCACGGCGTCGGCCGCCGCGGTCGCGGCCAGCGCGTCCGTCGAACTGGTGGCCGTCGGCATGATCGAACTCTCCTGGGCGTGGGCGGCCACGCTCGCACTGGTGTTCCCGTCCGCGCCGAGGTCGACGAAGCTGATCTCGCCGAGCGTGGACTTGCGGACGACGACGACCGGGCCGGTGAACTCCCGGCCGTTGGCCGACGCCACTTGGCCGTCCTTGATGAACTCGAACTGCTCGACCCGCGCCCCGATGCTCGCCTGCCACGGGAAGCCGTTGCGCGACCCGGCGACGACCCGATCGGTGTCGGGACCGGGGATGCTCAGCACGCCCGAGGCGATCAACCGCCCCGCGTCCTGCGCGATGGCATCGGTGTGGCCGACGAGCCGGTCGGTGTTGTGGCCGACGCGGATCGGGCGGTTCTGCGAGGGGATCGCCATCCCCGCCAAGTCGACGACGACCGGGTACTTCCACCCCTCCAGCCGCATCGCCCCGCCGGTGTAGGCGACCATGTGGAAGCGCGGCAGCTTCGGTGTGCCGTCGCCGGCGGCCGCACTCTCGGCGGCCGCGATCTGCATGGTCGCGGTCAGCCAGAGCTTCTCAGGCAGCGGCTCGGGACTGTTCGTCCTCATGCTCGGAGTCCTCGTTCGGGTCGTTGCGGACGGGTGGAACGGCCGCCGCCGGCGCGAGGCCCAACTCGGCCATGAACGCGACCTCTTTGGCCCGCTGGCGCAGGGCGTCCTCCCAGTCCCGCCCCTGGCGGGCGTACTCGTGCGCGAGGGTGGTCGTGTGGTTGGCGAGCCGCGTCGCCTGGGCGGTCGCTTCCTTCGCGGGATCGACGTGCTCCCGGCCGTCCCAGAACCAGGCGTGGTCGAGCGTGAAGAACGGACCCAGACCCGCCGGCAGCAGGCCCGGAATGAGGGCCGCCTCGTCGAACCAGGCGGCGAGGAGGCGGTCGAGGATCGTCTCCTCGATCTGGGCCTGCTCGACCCGCATCGCCTGGAAGTAGGTCTGGTGGTCGAGCCGGCCGGAGGCGTAGTTGTAAGACGCCGAGTTGCCCGCCGCGACGTTGAACGGCATGTTCAGGCAGCGGGCGATCTCGTTGAGAATCTCCCGCTTGAACTCGGCGTAAGTCGTCGCCGGTTGTTCCGCCTGCAACTGGCTCATCTTCCAGCCGCCGGGCATGGTGACGAGCGCCCGCTTCTCCAACTCGATCGGCTCGAACGGCTCGGCCGCGTCCGCCTCGCCGCTGGCCGGCGCGTCCGTGTAGAGAATGCCCGCGAAGTCGGCGGCGGTCTCGGCGGCCGCCAGCACCGCCAGCGTGAACCGCCGCAGTTGCGCGGACAGCGGCAGCGCGGGCGTGATGTCCGGGATGCCGCGGGCCTGCCCCGGTCGGTCCACGCGGAACCAGTGCAGCATCGACTCGGCGGGGATGCGGTCGAAGGCCAGCGCCCGGCGGAACGCCACGTCGCCCGGATGCTCCCGGAGGACGTGGTACTCGACCGGGTTGCCCGCCGCGTCGAAGACGATCCCGTCCACGGTCGCGTCGAGGCGCGGGTCGGGCGTCGTCACCTGTTCGGCCTCGACGAGCTTCAGGTCGAGTTGCACGGCGTGCGGCAACTTCGGGTTGCTCGTCAGCACCGCGAAGGACTCGCCGTCCGTGGCGCGGGCCGAGCGCATCGTGCGGAGCTTCTCGGCGAGGCGGATCGCGGTCGTCCAGCGCCCGAACTCGCGTTCGATCCGCCGGTTGGCGTCGGCGTCGTCGGTGAGCAACTGGAGCCGCGGCCCGGTGCCGACGACGTCGTTGGCGAGCGTCAGCACGATCCCGCGGGCGTAGCTGTTGTTGGCGACCTCGTGCCGGGCGCGGTTCCGCAGCACCCGGCGGACTTCCGGGTTGTTGGCGGCGTTGGCGGACAGGCCGTCGGCGTTGGCCCAGTGGCGGCGGTTGTCGTCGGTCGTCGCCGCCGCGTCGTAGCGGCCGCGGACGACGCGAACGACCCGCTCGCGACCGGGTCGCGTCGGCTTGGTGCTCCAGAAGTTGGCGAGCCAGCGCAGCACTCAGTCGGCCCCCGGCGGAACGAGCTTGTTGAACCGCAGCCCGCGCTGCGGCTTCTTGGCGGCTTCCTTGGACGCGAGGTAGCGGTCGGCCTCGATCTGCTCGGAGAGCGGGTGCTGCTCGACGGAGCCGGCGTCGCCCGAGGCCTTGGCCGGTCCCTTCGCGTTCTCTGCGATGGTGTCGTCGAGTTCGTCCGGCATCGCTGCGCCGATCCGAAACTGGTGAATGGCCGCCTACTTTAGACCCTTGCCGGAGGGCGACCAAACTACGCAGAAATCTGGTAAAACGGCGATGCGCAGAAGTGACCGTTGCCCGAGACGGGGAAGGGCATCGTAGTGGGCTCGGGAGATCACGCCGGAATTCGGCGTGTTGCCAAGCGCCCGGATCACACGATTGGAATCAGCGTCGTTTCGCCTTCTGGAGTTCTGCGAAGCTCACCCGCTCGCGTTTGGGCGCGGGCTTCACGTCCGTGCCCGGCAGGGAGCAGCCCTGCATCGACGCGGCCACGGCGCAGCCGACGACGCCGTCGAGCCAGTGGTTGTCGCTCCGCTCGGGCCGCATCTTCCACTCGTCCACCGTGCGCCCGCGCCCCTCGGTCTTCACGCGGTACTCGGCGGTCAGGTGGTCCGCGAAGAGCCGGTGCGTCTCGGCCCGGTCGCCGAAGAGCGACAGGCACCCGCGGTCGCCCAGCACCACCGCCA
>JBDNCL010000224.1:0-4374 GCA_046719655.1 Fimbriimonadaceae bacterium | reverse complement strand
CCTGGTCGGGTCGTCAGGCGCGGGATCGCGCATCGATCGGTCGGCCGGCCGCTCGCTCAGGGCGGATCGGTCGCCGCGGCGGCCAGTTCGGCGACAGGCCGCGTCGGCCGAGCCACCAGGCCCGAGAGCCAGACCCCCGACGGCGTCCCCAAGCGAGATCGGGAACGCCGCGCATCCGCGAAAGCGTCCGCAGGGTCGTCGAAGATCCCAAAACCCGCACGGACGGTGCAGGTTTTCGGTTCAAAAAGTGGCTGCCGCAGTTGGACTCGAACCAACGACCCGCTGATTAACAGTCAGCTGCTCTACCGACTGAGCTATGCGGCAACGCAACCGTGTTTATACCTCGGATTGTCGGACGATGCGACCGATGTCCCAAGGCAACCGGCCGGAAATTGGGGAACGGTCGCTCCGTCCTCGGGTCGGAGTCGGCTGGACCCAAAGCCTGCGTCTCCCGCACCCGACCGTGTCGACGGCGTCCCGACCCAGCGTGCAACCGCCCGGACGCAGCCGAGGCGCCGGTCTCCCGCACCCGACCGAATCGGCGCGGTCCGGACGGGCGGAAAACGGTCGCGACGGGCCGGATTTCCTGTACACTCAGCGAGCCATTCCGAAAGACAAGGGAGTCACTCGATGGATCACAGTCTGTATCTCGACTTTATCCGCGTCACCGAAAACGCGGCTCTCGCCTCCGCCGCCTGGGTCGGCAAAGGCGACCGGACCTCGGCCGATCAGGCCGCCTGCGAGGGCATGCGCCGGACGATGGAGACGATCGACATGTGCGGCACGATCGTGATCGGCGAAGGGGAGCGCGACGAAGCCCCGATGCTCTACATAGGCGAGAAGGTGGGCAACGGAAACGGTCCCAAAGTTCAAATCGCGGTCGACCCGCTCGAAGGGACCAATCTCTGCGCCAACGGCACGCCGAACGCGATCGCCGTCCTGGCCGCCTGCGTCGAAGGGGAAGGAAGCCTGATGCACGCTCCCGACTGCTACATGGAGAAGCTGGTGGTCGGGCCGGAGTGCAGGGGCGTCGTCGACATCACGGTTCCGGCCCGGGTGAACGCGCGACTCATGGCCAAGGCGATGGGCAAGGACCTCAACGAGATGACGATCGGGATTTTGGAGCGACCGCGTCACGAGGCCCTGATCGCGGAGTTGCGGGAGGCAGGCTGCCGGGTGCACCTGGTTCCCGACGGGGACATATCGATCGCGATCGCGGCTTTGGACGAGGACTCCGGCGTCGACGCCCTGATGGGCATCGGCGGTGCGCCCGAAGGAGTGATCACGGCGGCGGCGGTACGGTCGTTCGGCGGGGAGATGCAGGCGCGTCTGAAGTTTGCGAACGACGAGCAGCGCGAGCGGGCGGAGGCGATGGTGGGCGGCGACCTCGACCGCGTCTTCGAGACGGACGACCTTGCGTCGGGCGGGGTCGTCTTCGTGGCCACCGGGGTGACGTCCGGAGACCTGCTCAAGGGCGTCCGCTACAGCCGGGGCTTTGCCAGGACGGAGACGATCGTCATGGACGCGAGCATGGGCACGATCCGGAGGATTCAGACCGTCCACATGCCGCCACGCGTCAGCTAGGGCGATCGAGGCCGTTTGACGATTCTGGGAAACGGTCAAAGTTAATGGTCGCCTAACCCCACCTAAATCCGGTGGCCAGTAGGATCATTGCGAGGTGGAATCTATGAGACGGGCCTTTACTCTGATCGAACTTCTCGTGGTCATCGCCATCATCGCGATCTTGGCCGCCATCCTGTTCCCGGTCTTCGCGCAAGCCAAAGCCAGCGCCAAGCGCACGACCGGGCTCTCCAACGTGAAGCAGCTTGCGCTGGCCATGATCCTGTACCAAAACGACAATGACGACATTCTGCCCGGAGCGATGGAGACCGGGGCAACCGTCGGGGGCGACCTCTTCCGCCGATCCTACGACTGGACGATCCAGCCCTATGTGAAGAACTGGGACATTCTTCGGGTGCCCGGCGATACGGAGGGCAACGAGTTCCCCGGCGACGCGAATCCTTCCGGCCGCCCCATGCGTCGTGCGTTCGGAATGCCGAGCAATGTGGGGTCGTTCACCCGAGTTCGGGACACCTCGCTCAACATCGACCGGTTCTTCGGGCGAAACGCCTCCACCCTGCCGGAACCTTCGCAAACCGTTCTCCTCACGGAGAGCGGCCAATACGGTACCACTCGGCAAGGTGCGACGACCGGCTCGTATCCGGGCTACGCGATTGGAGCGGCGATCGACCACTCGACCCGATTTCGGGTGCCCTATGTGGTCTCGCGTTTCCAAAACGTCATTCTGACGGCCTATGTGGACGGTCACGCGCGGGCGCACCGTTACTCGGTCGTCAGCCGGACTTCGCTGGGAACCTGGCAGTTCTGCAACGACGGTTCTTGTGGCCCGACCCTGCAGCTGACGTGCGAGGGCGTGGACTTTCCCGGCTATCTGAAACTGTCCTCGAACTTCGCAAGGACACAGATTTGGGGCGGCTTTTACGGTACGGACTGTCCTGGCGTCGCGATGTTTGCAAACGCGGGGACCGTCGCAAACGGGTTCCAGCCGCTTTGGACCGCCCCCGTGCCCGGCGAAGAACTGCCGCAGTGAGGCCATGCTGACCGCCCTCATGATGGTGGTCGCGGTTGCGGTGGCGGACATCCGAGGATCCGTCACCGTGATCCTTCATCGGGCGGCGGGAATGGCCGCACCGGAGAATTCGCGTCCCGCGTTGGTCGAGGCCTTTCGCCAAGGCGCAGACGGCGTCGAAATCGACATCCGGCGAACGGTCGACGGGCACCTGGTCCTCTACCACGATGACTGGGTTTACGTTCCGTACGGGGCAGGTACCCGCATCGAAGACCTCACGCTCGCCGAGGTTTCGAGGCTCGACATTGGCTCCCGATGGGGAGGAGAGTGGAAGAACGAACGCGCGCCTCTCTTGGCGGATGCGCTCAGGTTCTGTCGGGCCGCGAACCTGCTCGTGTACCTCGACATCAAGACGGAGGGAATCGAGGATCAAGTGATGGCCGAGGTCCGCGAAGCGGGTGCGGAGGACCTCATCATCTTTCCTCCATCGATGGCGACCCGACAACCTTCCGTTCCTTGGATCCAAGGCTGGAACTACCTAGACGGGGGAGAGGAGGACCTGCGACGCATCGAGCACGTCCTGCGCAACGAGACCCGGCCAGCGTTCCGGGTCATGGCCGATGACGCTCGTGCTTTCTCCTTGGCGCTGAGAAAGCCGCGTCGCGGTCCGGCGCCCCCGTTTCCAGACACCCTGACGCATCGATTGCGGGAAGCCTCAGGAAATCGCGACTCTGCTTCCCAGGTGCGCGCCGACCTCCGGCAGTCTACTCCGGCCCAACTCAGGGCACGACGACAAGAGATCCAAATGTGGGCGCGCACTGCCAAAGACCCTCGGCTGCGCCTGGACGCCATTTGGGCACTGGGCTCGTTCTCGGACTCTTCCGCTGTTCGGCTGCTCGGCGAGATCTGGCGCGAGCCAGATGCCCCGACGCCGGCCGAACACCCGACAGGGTTGCCGTTTTTCGACACGTTCCGGCGGGCGGCCGTTGCGGGCGCTCTCGTGCGTCTCGGTGGCCGCGAGGCGGACGCAGAGCTGGCGACTCTTGCTCGGTCGGACGGAACGTTCGCACGTCCCGCGGTCGCGCTGGCGCTTTCCGCTTTCGGCAACGACGATAGGATTTTGGAGTTTGTGTCGCGGGACGCCCCCAACGACCCGACAACCGTACTTTTCGCGATTTCTCATGCCGCACGCCACCCTCGGGCCCTGGAGATCTTCAAGCATGGGCTTTTGCACGACGGGATGGCCCGCAGGCAATCCGTGTTCGGATTGGCGAATATGGGCGACAAAGCCCTGCCCGCGCTGATCCGGGCGGTGCGGGAAGGCGGTCCTCTCCAGGTGCCCGCCGCCCAGGCCATCTATTGGATGAGATCCCCGCGCGCTGCGACCGCGAGACGAGAACTGCTGGATGTTTCCCCCGATGTACGGCTCGTCCTGAGTGCGCCTCGACCGTGGGATCGCCAGCATCGGGTCCGGAAAAGAAAAAGGACCGCCCGAGTGCCGGGGCCCTCGCCTCGCCGACGGGAGGAACCCGTCGGGGATCTCGACGATGCGGGCGCGCAAACGGTCCGTGTTTGAGCCGACCGTGGCATCGGGCGCCACGCCTTTCCGGTCCGCCATGAAGGACGTCCGGAAGCACGGCATCTTCCCCTCATGCACCAGATTCTGTCGGCGGTCGGTGAAACGGGAGGTGCGAGCCGTTACCCGCACGGCGTTCGCCGTGTTTTCTCTGCCTGGGGTGCGGTCGTTCGGCGGGGAGATGCAGGCGCGTCTGAAGTTTGCGAAC
>JBDNCL010000223.1:0-4450 GCA_046719655.1 Fimbriimonadaceae bacterium | reverse complement strand
GTCGGTTTTTCGGCCAGCCGCTCGGCCGAGCCGTCGCGCTCTCTCCGCTCATCCCCGCAAGACGCACGGATCGTCGAGCCCGTCGACGACGACCCGATCGCGCCCCTCCGCCTTCGCCTGGTACAGCCTCTTGTCGGCCCGCTCGATGTTGCCGGCCACCGTGTCGTCGGGATCGACCATGGCCGCCCCCATCGAGATGGTGACCGCGATCTGGCTGCCTTCAGCGGACAGAAAAGTCTGGGCCACCATCTTGCGCATCGTATCGGCGGCGGCGTGAAGGGCCCGGGCGTCGGATCTCGGCAAGATCAGGAGGAACTCTTCCCCGCCCCAACGCCCGACGACGTCGCACGACTGGGCGCACGCCTTGAGGGAGCGGGAAACGGCCCGCAAAACCATGTCCCCGACCAGGTGCCCGAACTCGTCGTTCAGGGCCTTGAAGCGGTCGAGGTCGGCCAACACCAGCCCGGCCGGAAGACCGCCGTGTTTGGCGTCGTGCAGCGTGGTGGCCAAGGCGGAGTCCAGATAGCGTCGGTTGGGGAGTTCGGTCAGGGGGTCCACCATCGCCAGCCGTTCGAGCTCCTTCAGCCTCTCGGCGGCGGCAGAAGCCGCCTTGCGCTCGTGGAACACCCCGAAGACCCCGATCACCTTGCCGTTCGGGTCCATCGCCGGGATGGCGCGGATCGCCACCGGCACCCGGTGGCCGTCGCGGTGGCGGTGGTACACCTCGGCCGATTCGCCGACCCCGGAGCGCATGACCCGGGCGAGAAGGCACGCCCGATGGCACAGCTGGCACGCCCCTTGGTCGACGTGGACGAGAATGTCGTCGCTGCACCTCCGCCCGATGACGTCGGCCGCCGGGTATCCGGTCAGAGACTCGGCGCCGCGGTTCTAGAACTGAATCCTCAGGTCTTCGTCGAGAAAGTAGATGCCTTCGTCAAAGTCGTTGAGCAATCCGGCAAGCGCCTGGTTGTAGAGATCCATCAGTCCCGATATCTCCCGGATAGATGCGATTCGGGCACCGTCGCCCGCTGAACGCTCCCCCGTATCCAGAAGCGGCCGATCCCATCCCGGATTGTCGGAACCTCGGTAGGGCGAGGTCATCCGACCTTGGTCGGCAAAAAGTATATGTTTTCCCAGACACGTCAAGGCGGATACTCGATTTCCCAGGCGCTTCGCGGACGGCTAGTAAACTGCTGCTGTCGCCGGTTCTCCGTCCCGGCCGATCGCCACGCAATCCCGGCCATGTCCGCTGTGCCCGTCGAGTCGAAGCTCCCGTTGATCAGGAGACCAGCCATCGCCCGACTGCTTCTGATGGCCTTGCTGGCCGAGATCGGGTACGCGGTGCTGAATCTGTCGACCATGCCGGTCTACCTGAAGTTCGACCGCGGCTACGGAGGGGAGATCATCGGTCTGGTGCTCGGGGCGTTCCTGCTGAGCGAGGCCGTGTTCAAGGGGCCGATGGGGCACTTCGCGGACCGGATCGGGCGGCGGCGCCTGCTCGTTCTGGGGCCGGGGCTGACCGTCTTCACCTCCCTGGCGACCCTCGGCGTGCCGCACCATTGGGGCGTGTCCGAAACGGTTTCCCTCATCGCGCTTCGGGCTCTGGACGGCCTGGGAGCGGCGATGTTCTGGCCGGCGGCCTTCGCCTTGATCGGAGACTCGGTCGGGGACCACGAGCGGCAGCAGGCGATGTCGCTCCTCAACCTCTGCTACCTGATCGGCGTGGCGCTGGCGTTCCCGATCGGCGGTGCGTTCAACGACCTCGTCGGCCCCCATCTCGAGGGCTTCACCGGTGCCCGGTCGGCCAGCCTGTACCTCGCGGCGGGTCTCTTTCTCAGCGTGTCTCTGACCGCCTACTTTTCGGTGGCCTCCGGACGGGCGCACCGGGCCGCCGCCCGCCTCGCTCGGGAGTCCCGTTCGGGTCCTCCCGAAGAAGGCGGACTCCGCGCGCTGATCGCCGGTTTCCGGCAGATTCCGGAGTATCTGCTCCTCTCCGTGATCACGTTCGCGGGCATCGGATTCCCGATGGCGATCATCAAGCTCTTCGCGAAGGAGGAGTTCCGCATGTCGGAGTCGGGATTCGGGATCCTGGTGCTCCCGGCCGTGCTGCTCATGGCGGCGTGCAGCGTTCCGATGTCGAAGCTCGGCGAGCGCATCGGTCGACCGAGGGCCGTCCACCTCGGCATGGGTCTGTGCGTCGTCGGCCTGACGATCGTGGCGTCGGGGATGTTCGTGGTCGCCTTGCGCCAGCCCGCCTCCATCGCGGTGGGCGGGGTCTTCGTGGGATTTGGCTTCCTGCTCGCGATTCCGGCGTGGATGGCGAGCGTGAGCGACATCGACCCGCTGCGCCGGGGCGCCAACATCGGGGCGATCATGACGGCCCAAGGGGTCGGCGCGATCATCGGCCTCCCGATCGGCTCCACCCTGTACGCCAAGCTTCAACCGGTCGGCGTGCAGCTGGGGCTCGGCGAGTCGTTCGGGCGGTACTCGCCGTTCCTGGGGTGCGCCATCTGCGTCCTGATCGGCTGGCTGCTCTCGCTGAAGATCCTCAAGGCACGGTAGCCCGAAAATCCGCCGGCCAGCGTCAAATCGGCCAACCGCGCCTCAATCCGGATAAAGGCTCCGACGCGCCGCGGAGCGAAACTGACGGGCATGTCGTTGATCCTCGGATTGCTGACTCTCGCGGAGGCGGCCTTCGTCGGACCGCCCCATCTGCCGACGTGCGGGTGCCACGCGCATCTGCCTCGGATGCCTCTCATCGCCCGCACTCAGACGGGACCCGTGCCCGACAGCCTGGCCGTCGAGCCCGATGTGCGGGAAACGCATCTCCAGAACGTCCGCCAACTGACCTTCGGCGGTCAGAACGCCGAAGCCTACTGGAACCTCGACGGGACCAAGCTCGTGTACCAGTCCCGCCAGCCCGAGTTTCCCGACGAGCAGATCTTTGCGATGAACGCCGACGGCACGGGCAAGAAGCTTCTCTCGACCGGTCTCGGCCGTTGCACCTGCAGCTACTTCAGCCCGGACGAGCGGTACGTCTACTTCAGTTCGACCCACCTCCGGAACCAAGGCGCCCAAAAGCCGGTGGACATGAGCAAGGGCTACGTCTGGATGGTCAACCCGGACTTCGAGCTTTTCCGTCGGGAGATGGCGACCGGCCGGATCGAACGGGTGCTGAGCCGCGACGGGTACGTCGCCGAAACCACGATCGCGCCAGACGGAAGCTTCATGGTGTTCACCGGGAGCTTCGACGGCGACCTCGAAATCTACCGCGCCGACCTGGACGGGTCTGATGTTCGCCGACTCACCGAGGAGTTCGGGTACGACGGCGGCCCGTTCGTCAGCTGGTGCGGCACCAAGATCGTATACCGCCGCGACAACCTCGAGACCGACGAGGAGCGCCGGACGTACGCCGAGCTGCTCAAGCAACACCTCGTCCGACCGGGCGACCTGGACATCTGGATCATGGACGCGGACGGTTCCAACAAGAGGCGCGTGACCAAGCTCGGCGGGGCGTCGTTCGCACCGTTCCTCCACCCCAACGGACGCCAGATCATCTTCAGCTCGAACTTCCACAGCGCCAACCGCCGAGAATTCGACCTGTTCGTGGTCAACGTGGACGGGACCGGCCTCAAGCAGATCACGTTCACCCCCGAGTTCGACGGGTTCCCGATGTTCAGCCGGGACGGCAAGCGGCTCGTTTGGGCCTCGAACCGCAACGGCTCCGTTCGCGGGGAGACCAACGTGTTCGTCGCCGATTGGGTGGACGAGCCGGAGAAGGCGACCGACCGGTTGGTTCTCGAACCGACCGACGACGTCTGGGTGTACAGCCACGCCTCCGACCAGGACCGAGACCCGTTCCTGCGCTGCTGGGGCGGCGAAAACGGTTCTCTTCCGGAGAGCTTCGGCGACGGCGGCGGGTCGTTCAGCCTCATCCAGTTCGATCTGTCGCGGCTCGACGCGGCGGCTCTCCGGGCGATCGCGGAAGGACGCGTGGCGTCCGCCCACCTGATCCTCACCCATGTCGATACCCGGCGCGAGAACGCCGCGATTTTGTCGCGGCACCCGCTCGAAGTTCGGGGGGCGCCGGCCAGAGTCGACGAGCGAGGCTGGGTGTACGACGACGGCGCCCGGGCGTTCCCGACCGGCAACCCGTTCGGCGTGTACCAGGGCGCGATCGACGCGATCGGGCAACCGTTCGAGGTGGCCGTCGATCTGCTGCAGGGTCCCGAGGATTTCCGCAAGGCCCTCGCCGCGGCCGGGGACGGCAAGTTCGCCCTCGCCATCACCTCGCCGGTGGAACCCCAAGACCAGGCGATCGGAGTCTTCCGCTTCTTCTCGCGGAACGCCCCCGGGAACAAGGGACCGCGGCTCGTTCTGAAGCTCCGTTGACGGCCCGGCGCGCGTGTGCCGCCGAAGATCCGACCTCCGGCCGGCGGTCGGATCTTCG
>JBDNCL010000222.1:0-4486 GCA_046719655.1 Fimbriimonadaceae bacterium | reverse complement strand
TTCTGGCGGCGTCGCTTGAGAGCGGCCAAGGCGGCGGCGCCGACCAGGCCCATCGTGAACGGCTCCGGAACCGGGTCGCCCGGAACGGCGGTCACCTCGAAGTTGTAGGTGTTGAAGTTTCCGTTGAACCCGACCGTCACGTTGTCGACCGCGCCGAGGAACGTTCCGTTCCAGCCCGAGCCGATTCCGACGCTGATCCCCATGACGTGATAGCTGCCGTAGTTCGCAATCCAGTTCGAAAGCCGGATGTCTTCGGTGTAGAACTGACCGCTCAGCGGCAAGGAGTTGGTCGACCACATCCGGGCGTTCAAACCGAGGACGTCCACCGACTGCCAGGAATCGGTCGCGGCCGACAGGAGTCCGTTGTAAACGCCTTCGTAGACGATGTAGCCGCTGTTGCCCGTGATCGGGTCCCAGAGGCGCAGGCGCAACACGGGGTGGAGATGGGCGGCAACCGTGCTGCTCGAGTCGCGATACCAGTCAAAGCTGAGATGGCTCAGTTGGCCGAGCAGGCCGAAGGAGTTCGCGACGCTGTTGACCGGCGTCCGCAGACCCAAGATGTTGACGTTGGGATTCTTGTAGAGCTCGGCGTCGGCCTTGCCGTTTCCGCCCGGCGAAGTGAAGACGAGAGACCCATTCCCGCTCCGCTGCATCCAGGACTGCGTTCCCCGGATGCCGGCGGACGCGTTGGCGCCGACGTTGTTGTACGCCCAGCCGGAAGTGCCGATGGCCTGACCGGCCCTGATCGACGGTCCGAACGGGGAGTTGAACTGAAACTGGTCGCCCGTGACCGGATTGTTGGCAAACACGAACGTCGTCGACGCCGGCGCAACCGCCGCGGCGACACCAAGCAGAAAGAGCGGAACCGTCCGCCCGATGGTTCTCAACATAAATCTAGAGCCTCGCTTCTCTAAGTGTCGAGGATCAACCATCCTCGCGCTCCTATTCTGACACGAATTCCATCGTCCCCCAAAGCATCGAGACACCTCATGGGCGACATCTGTCATTTTTGCCGGGCCCCGACGCTCGGAGTCCGAACCGGGCTCGGCGATGCGGCGCGGCGCATCCTCGTTCTCCTCTCGCTCCCACCCCGAGACCTCCCACCCCCGAAACGGGAACACCGCCGCCCGCCGGCCAGGCGGGCGAGGGTGTGGCTCCCGTTTCCGAGAGGCGGCGTCACGCCTTCTTCTGGCGGCGTCGCTTGAGAGCGGCCAGGGCGGCGGCGCCGACCAGGCCCATCGTAAACGGCTCCGGAACCGGATCGCCCGGAACGGCGGTCGCGAAGTAGCTGTTCAAGAACGGATCGAGCGTGAGGTTGTTCCGGTTGTCGTATGCCCAGTTCGTCGTGTTGAGCGACAGGTCGAACACGTAGAACCCGTTGTTCGCCGGAACGGTCGAGCTCACATTCTGGAAGATACCCGTGAACGAGCCCGACACGTTGAACGGCCGGTCTGCGTTGAGGTGGTCGATCTCGTCGACGATGAGGCCGGCGGAATAGGTCCCCTGCAGGCCGGTGACCGTCATGTTCAGACCGTAGTCGAGCCAAACTCCCCCGTCGCCCGTGTTGCTGGGAGTGGTGGAGAGTCGGCTGAACGCGGACGCGCCCGCGTTCGCCCCGGTCAGCGAAAGCGAGAACGTGTCGAAGTGGGAGCCGGTCCAGTTGCTCCAGCCGGCGCTGAACGAGGACGTGAAGTTGCCGCCGACCCCTCCGACATCGAACAGCTGCGCAAAGCCGATGCCCGTGTTGCCGCGCGTGTTGCCCCAGCCAGCGCCCGGAGGGTTCGGCACCGTGGTGTACCACCACGACCCCATGAAGATAAAGCGGTCCGTCAGGCTTGGGTGGTTGTTCCGGAACCGCAAGGCCAAATCTCGATCCCCGATCGAGATCGTGCTCGTCGGCGCCGGACCGCCTCCCGCCCGGAACGCTTGGGCGTCCGCCAGAGTGTCGAATCGCCAGACCGTACCCGTGTATCCGAATCGGTCCGTGACGACGTTGATGAGCGCGAGCGACATCGCCGCCATCCCGAGACACGAGACGACAGCGACCGACCTGCAGAAGTGTTTCATATAAACCCGTTCTCCTCCTAAACTCCAAACTCTCAACGCAAGAGAGTGCCGACGATTGCGATCGGACGCGCACAACGCGTCTTCTATCTCTATACAATATACTTGACGAACGGGGCCCGCCAGAGCCCGACGGCAAAACCCGTAAATTTGTCAGGCAGGCGGTCGGGCCGAGCGCGGACCCGGACCGGTCGGCGACGGTCGTTCGGCGATCGACGACGGGTCTGCCGTCACCCGGGGACCCCGGAAACGGCGCGCGGCGCCCGTTCGGTGGCCGGCGGCGACGAAGCCGGCAGACGAGCGCGAGACGCTCGGCTTCTTCGCTCTCTCCCTCTCTCCCGCGACCGAAGCACGCCGCTCCGCACCGACAAACGCCGAAACGCGGCCCGCTCTCCGGTCGTATGCACCCAGCAATCCCCGTCAGGAAGTCGACGATGATCCCGACCTTGATCGCCGCCGGAACCCTCGCCGTCCAAGGCCAGCCCGTCGCTCCGCTGCCCTTGCCGCCCCTGAACGAAGCCCGGTTCGCGGAACTGCACCGGACCGTCGTGCCGACCGCGGAGGAGCTCCGGTTCGACGAGATCGACTGGCGTCCGGTGTTCTGGGAAGCCGTCGTCGAGGCTCAGCGGCGCGACAAGCCGATCCTTCTGTGGGCGATGAACGGGCACCCGATGGCCTGCACGTGAAACAACGGCATCATCGCCAGGCAGTCTGTCTGGTCCAACCCCGAGGTCGTCGCCCTGCTGTCCCGGTTCGTCCCCGCCGCCGACGAGGTCGCGCGGCTTCAGACCGGCCAGGACCCCGAATCGCTCCTTTTCCAGAAGGTCGCCGAACAAGGGCACTACGCGGGCCGGACCGTGCCCACGAGCACCCGCCAGGGCACCTACGCTCTCGCCCCGAACGGCACCTTCCTCGGCTCGGTCAACACGAACGACCCGGCCGCCATGGCCCGGATGCTCCGCACCGCGCTCGCCCGGTGGGAGGTGCTCCGGCCCGAAGAGAGGCGGAGGGCCGACGATCCGGCCTCGGTCCGCGGCGACATCCAACGCCCCGAGCGGTTCTTCCCCGAAGACGGCCTGGTCCTCAGGGTCTTCAGCCGCGACCTCCCGCGCGAGGGCGTCACCCCCGACTGGAGGGGGCGGTCCTGGAACCAGGACTTCGCCTGGTTCCGACGGTCCGAGGTCGCCCGGATGGTGCCCGAAAGCCGGGAACCCGGCCAGAAGCGGCGGGTGCCGGACGACATCTGGGTTCGGTTCGTGCGCCTCAACATCGTGGACAACGTCCGGGGCCAGACCGGCCCGTACGCTCCCCGCGAGGTGAAGCGCGCCGAACTGACGACCGAGGTGCTCGACCGCCGGGGGTCGATCGTGCGTCTTCGGCTGACCGGTTCGGCCCGGGTCGAGGCGGAGGGCCGCTGGCCGATCCGAGGCTTCGCCGACCGCCAGGACCCGTCGCCCCAGCGGCGGGGGATCGACCTCGAGTTCTTCGGCGAGGCCGAGTTCGACGAAACCGGGGGACGGTTCGTGCGGTTCGACCTGGTCGGTCAGGGCACCCGGTGGGGCGCGACCCAATACAACGGGCGCTACGACGACCCGGGTCCGGCTCCGATCGGGTTCGCGACCCGGATCGCGGGCGATTCGCCGGCGGAGCGGGTGGCGCCGGCGCACTGGTTCTCGTACGGGTGGCGTTGATTCGGCTTGTCCGGGGCGTGGCGGGCCGGACCCCGGCGTCCGCTCCGGTTGACGGAAGCGGCCTGCGGCCGCGACGGTCGCAGTCGGTGGCGGCGGCGTGCCGGTGCTGATGTTGGCCGTCATTCCCGCGAAAGCGGGAATCCGTCCTCCGCGGCACCCTTCCCGCTCGCGTCATTCCCGCGAAGTTACGCGTCATTCCCGCGAAGGCGGGAATCCGGGGCATTGCGGCCCAGCGTCGGCCCGCAACCGACGGACCCCGGCTTCCGCCGGGGTGACGCAAAGACCGAGGCGGCGCGGACTCCGCCTTCCGCCGGGGTGACGGATGCCCCCACAGAGGGAATACCGTTCCCCAAGCCGTCATTCCCGCGCAGGCGGGAACCCGTCCTCCCCCGCACCCCTGCCCCCCAACCCCCGGCGCCTAGCCGCCCGAAATCCGCTGCAGGGCCTGGGGGCCGTGCACCACCACCAGCACCACCATCGACGCCGCGATCGCGGCTCCGGCCAGGGCGATCAGCGCCCCCACCAGCCCGAAGACGCCGTCCTCCTCCAGCAACCCCAGCGCGATCAGCAGAATCGCCAGCGACGGCACCGAGTTCGTCCCCGGAAACGGCAGAAACATCGCCGTCGCCGCAAGAAGGATCACGGGTCCCAGGAACCACCGGAACACGCCCGGGCTGTACACCCACCGCATCCTCGGGCGCAGGAAGCGTTCGAAAAACTCGGCCCACCTC